>DASZMD010000212.1:0-13660 GCA_035551955.1 Solirubrobacteraceae bacterium
GGGGGAAGACTTCCGGTGTGGACAATGCCCACATCGCCGACCGCCTCGAGGCGCTCGCCACCGTGCTCGAGCTCGCAGAGGCGAATCCCTACACCGCGCGTGCCTACCGCCGGGCCGCGGAAGCGATCCGAGGCGCGGCGCTCCCCGTCGCCGAGCTCGTGCGAGCCGGCCGGGCGCGAGAGCTCCGCGGGGTGGGGCCGGGGATCGAGGCCCGGCTGCGAGAACTCCTCGACACGGGCGAGATCGCCGAGTTGGCCGACCTCGAGCGTGAGCTGGCGCCGGACCTCGTCGGCCTGGGCCGCTACCTCGGGCTGGGCGCCAAGCGCTCGATCGAGCTCGCGCGGTCGCTCGGTGTGCACACTGCCGACGAGCTCCGCGAGGCGGCCGCCGAGGGCCGGCTGCGGACGGTGCCGGGAATCGGGCCGAAGACCGAGGCCCGGCTGCTCGAGGCGCTCACCCGCGAAACCGAGCTGCGCTCGGGTCGCGGGCTGACGCTCAATCGCGCCCGGGAACTGGCCGGGGCGATCGCGGCGGCGCTCCACGGCGAGGCGGCCGGTGACGTCAGGCGGTGGCGCGATGTGTGCGAGGTGCTCGCGGTCGTGTGCCCCGCCCCCGATCCGGCCCCCGTCCTCGAGCGGTTCTCCTCCCTGCCCCAGATCGTCGCGGTCATCGAGCAGGCCGAGCGGCGAGCGGTAGGGGTCACCGTCGACGGAGTCCCGATCGAGCTCGTCGCCGCCGAGCCGGCACGGTACGGGACAGCGCTCATGCGCGCCACCGGGGCGCCTGTCTATGTCGCGGCCCTCGAGCCGCTGCCTGAGGCGCCTGACGAGGAGTCGGTCTATCGTCAGCTCGGTCTCGCCTGGTGTCCGCCCGAGCTCCGCGAGGAGCCGTTCCGTGGCGAACCGCCCGCTCTCCTCGAGCTCACCCACATTCGCGGGGACCTGCACTCCCATTCGACCTGGTCGGACGGCAGGGCGAGCGTCGAGGACATGGGCCGCGCTGCGCGCGAGCGCGGGTATGAGTACCTGGCGATATGCGATCACACGCCCGCCGTCGGCGCCGTGCGCGGCCTCACGCCGGACGACGTGCGCCGCCAGAGCGAGGAAATCGCGGCCGCCAACGCATTGCTGGCGCCGTTCCGCGTCCTGCGCGGCATCGAGTGCGACATCCTTCCCGATGGACGACTCGACCTCCCCGACGCCGTCCTCGCCGAGCTCGACTGGGTTCAGGCCAGTGTCCACGGCGGGCAGCGGATGCCACGCCGGGAGATGACCAAGCGCGTCGAGGAGGCGCTTGGTAACCCCTACGTGCGCTGCCTCAGCCACCCCACGGGCCGGCTCATCAACCGCCGCCCGGAGAATGCCCTCGACCTCGACCGCGTGTTCGAGGTGGCTCGGCGCGAGAACGTCGCCCTCGAGGTCAACGGGCTACCCGACCGCCTCGACCTCAGCGGTGAGCACGTGCGCGAGGCAATCCGCGCCGGAGTCAACATCGTCTGCTCCACCGACGCCCACTCGGTGCGCGGACTGGAGAACATGGTGCTGTCAATCGCGACGGCACGCCGCGGCTGGGCCACCGCCGCCCACGTGCTCAACACCCGGACACTTCCGGGGCTCTTGACCGTGGGTCGATAGTGCCACCCGGCCGAAGGCCGGGGGATTAACGGTCGCAGGGTCACCGTTAATCCCGCCGGCCCGGCCGGCGCCCCGGGGGGTGCGGGGACGAGTGACAACTATCGCACACCGTGCGTCGCCCCGTGAGTGTCCGAGCGCCTGTAGTAGGAACACGATTGCTGTGGTACGTTGCCTCGGCGGACGGAGCGACTCGCCAGGCGGGGAAGGTGCCACGGCAGTTAGGAAGGCCGCATATCTGCGCGGCGTTTTCGCGCCGTTCCAAGTATCAACAACCGCGGTCCAATGCGGGCCGCAGACGGGATCGATATGACCATCGACGGGCATTACCTCCGGAGGCGTGGGCACAGGGGCTGCGGAGTGAATCCGCGGCTCGTGCTGGCCGCCGCCGCGACGCTCGCGTCACTTGCCTATGCGCAGAACGCGGCCGCCAGCACCACTGTGGGAGGAGGCGCTTTCGCCATCAAGGCGAACGTCAGCAGCTTTGTCGCGCCCGTGAACGTCGGACCGCTGGCGTCGGTGACGCTGCCCTCGACCGGGGGCGGTCCCTTCACGGCTTCACTGTTGAACACCAACGTTCTCGGCCTCGTCAACGTCCAGGCCGGCAACGTCAGCACCCAGGGCGATACAGCCGCCGGCACGGCCGCGAGCTCGGCCAACGTAGCCAACGTCAGCGTCGCGGGGATCGTGACCGCCCAGGTCGCGACCAGTAGCTGCAGCGCCACCGCCAGCAGCGCGACCGGGTCCTCGCGGGTCGTGGGCCTCGTGGTGGCCGGGATCCCGATCTCGGTGGTCGACATCGGGCCGAACACCAAGATCTCGCTTCCGGTCGGGACGGTGACCATCAACGAGCAGACGGCTACCCCCACGGGCATCACGGTGAACGCGGTGGACGTCCAGCTCAACGCGTTCGGCCTGCTGACCGGCAACCTCACGCTCGCCCAGTCGCGCTGCAGCGTCGGCTGACGGCCCGCCGGTTTCGCCAGTGACCGCCGCGCCCCCGGAAGGTCGGGGGCGCGGTTTGCTGTGCAGGCGTGCTCTAGGCCGCGAACTCACCCGCCACCGACCCAACGAACCGGTGCCCGCATGCCGGGCACGTGGCCACCTCGGCGTGGCCCGGTGCCTCGCCCTCGGGCGCCGCCAAAGGGGAGGGCCCCATCGCGCTCTGCGGCGGTGCCGCCTCCAGGTCGCACGCTTCGCGGACTGCAAGCAGCTCGCGCCGCAAGGCGCGCACCGACAGCCGCTCTGCCGCGGCCTGGTCGAGCCAGCGCTCCTGGTCTCCGGGTTCCATCGCGGCCAGCTCGGCGTGGTGGCTCCACGACAGGTTCTCCCGACGTCGGGAGATGTCAAACCGGCTCGCGACGTAGACCATGTTCATCAGGGTCTGGTCGTCGTAGCCGGTCACGCGGACGGCCACTACGTACCTGCGGCCGTAACGCGCCGCGCCGTAGCGCACCCAGTCGCCGATCCACCAGCCCGAGCTCCGGCCGGCGACGCCCAGGCGGTTGCCATGCCGCACCCAGTCCGTATAGGCGAGCTCACGGGACGGCGTCCAGGCCACCGGCGTGAGATCCGTGCGGGGCCGAAGATCACGTGGAGGTTCCTCGCCGCCAGCCGCGACTAAGCACCCCTGAGCAGGCGCCGACTCCCACGCGCCCGGGTCCCTTCCTGCCATCTGCGTCCCCTTCTGGATTCGCCGAGAGGCCATTCCCCTGGAAACTGGTCCGTCAGAAGGTACCGGCGTACCTGTCTTGGTCAAGGACCGATGCCGATGTGATCGCTTTCAGGGAGGATGCGCTGCTTAACCACCCACAGGGGTTACCGCACGCGCGGCGACCGCGGCCCGGGTGGGGGAACTGAATCGAGCTAAAGCCCCCCGTCTGGGGTGCCGATGGGTCCTCTGCAGGCCTTCCCGCGCGCGGTAAGCCCCCCGACCCAGTGAACGCACCTTCCGCCCGACGCGTACCACCGTTGGCCCCTTACGGGGCCGGGATGGCGGGTGTCTGGGGCCTGCTGGGTCTCGAGAGCAACGTACGGGGGGAGCAGGTCGCCGTGGCCCTGGCTCTGCAGATCCTCGTCGCCCTCGCCCTGGCGGTCACCGGGCGCTGGGACCACCGGCGCGGCGCCGGCGCGGCCGTCATTGCCGTCTTCCTCGTCTCGGTCGCCCTCCTGCGTGCCGGCGTGGGCTCGGAGGCGAGCTACGGCTCGCTCGTCCTCCTGCCCGTCCTGTGGTCGGCCTTCCGGCGCCGGCGCGGCGAGCTGGTGGTGGCGATCGCGGGCGCGGCGGCCGTCCTCTTCATCCCCATCGTGGTGACGGGCGGCATGCGCTATCCCCAGAGCGGCTGGCGCTCAGGCGGCCTGCTGCTCGTGCTCGCCACCGTGATCGGCTACACGGTGCTCGCCCTCGTCGAGCGCCAGCGCCGCGACCTCGAGCAGCTGCGGACGCTGGCGGGCGGGATACCCCATGGGTGCTTCGTCCTCTTCGACCCCGAGCTGCGCTACCTGATGGCCGGCGGCCCCGCCCTCGGCGACTTCGGTCACATGCCGGCCGATCTCGAGGGCAGGATGGTGGGCGAGGTGCACAAGCCGGAGACCGCGGTGGTCCTCGAGCGGCGCTTCCGCGCCGCGCTGGCCGGCGAGGAGCAGCGCTGGGAGGTGGCGCGCGACGGCCGGGAGTACGACCTCAGGGCCGTGCCCGTGCGCGACGCCGGGGGCCGCGTGTTCGCGGGCGCGGCGCTCACCATCGATGTGACCGAGCGGGTCCATCACGACGCCGAGCAGCAGGCGCTCTCCCGCGTGGCGACGGTGGTCGCGACCGGAGCGGACCCCGATGCCGTGTTCGGCGTGGTGGCCGAGGAGGTGGCCCGGCTGCTGGGGACGACGCTCGTCGGTGTCGTCCGCTTCGACGGCGAATCCGGCACGGGGACGATTCTCGGGGGCGCATCGGAATCTGGACGGGAGATCGTCGGCGAGCATCTCGACCTCGCCGGCCCCAGTGCCGCCGCCGCGGTGTATCGCACGGGCGCGCCCGTGCGCATCGAGGGCTACCCTCCCGGGCCGCGCGATCCGGTGATCGAGGCCTTCGGGCTGACCGGCGCCGTGTGCGCGCCGATCTCGGTCGGCGGCCTGCTCTGGGGGTCGGTGGGCGGTTCCTTCGCGGGCGCCTCGGTGCCCCCGGGGGCCGAGACCAGGCTCGCCCGCTTCGCCGAGCTCGTCTCCGTCGCGGTGGCCAACGCCGAGGCATGGGACGCCCTGGCCCGCCAGGCGGCGACCGACCCCGTCACCGGACTGGCCAACCACCGCGCCTTCTACGACCGCCTGCGGGCCGAGGTCGTCCGTGCTCGCCGTCAGGGGAAGGCTCTCAGCGTCGCCCTCTTCGACCTCGACCACTTCAAGCAGATCAACGATCGTTACGGACATCAGATGGGTGACAAGGTGCTCGCCGAGGTCGGCCTGCGGCTCGCCGACGAGCTCGACGGTGACGGCCTGCTCGCCCGTATCGGCGGCGAGGAGTTCGCATGGCTGGCGCCCGAGACCGGTGACTCCGCCGCCGGCGCCGCGGCCGAGCGGGCGCGGCGGGCCATCGCCGCCCGGCCCTTCGACGGCGTGGGGGAGCTGACCATCTCGGCCGGGGTGTGCACGCGCGAGCCGGGGCAGATGGCGGAGGATCTCATGCGCCTCGCCGACCGGGCGCTGTATCTGGCCAAGGAACGGGGACGCAACACCACCGTGCTCCATTCCGCGGCGAGCGCGGCCATGGCAGGCGCCTACGCCGGGCCCACGCTGGAGCGCTTCCAGACCCTGGCCAGTGTCCGCGCCCTGGCGCGCGCCATCGACTCGAAGGATGTCTCCACCAACAGCCACTCAGAGCGCGTCGCCGCGCTCGCTGAGCACCTGGCGCTCGAGCTTGGGTGGACGGCGAAGCGGGCGCGCTCGCTCCACGCCGCCGGGCTCCTACACGACGTCGGGAAGATCGGGATCTCCGACGCCATCCTCTTCAAGGCTGCGCCCTTGACCGTCGCCGAGCACCAGGAGCTCAAGCGTCACGCGTCCCTCGGCGGGTACATCGCCGCCGAGGTCCTGGAGTCCGAGCAGGTGATCTGGATCCGCGGACACCACGAGCGCTGGGACGGGGAGGGCTACCCCGACCGTCTCCGGGGGGCGGAGATCGCCGACGGCGCCCAGTTGCTCGCCCTCGCCGATGCCTGGGACGCCATGACCGAGAGCCGCGCCTATCAACCGGCGCGCGCGCGGCCCGAGGCGCTCGCCGAATGCGCCCGGGAGCGCGGGCACCAGTTCGCCCCCACCGCCGTCGACACGCTGCTGCGCTTGGCGGGCCGCGATGCCCTGCCCCGGCGCGACCAGGATCCCGAGCCGGACCCGGCGCACACGCCCTAGGCGCCGCTCAGGGCAGCACCGCCTCGACGAGCGACGTGAACTCCCCCTGACCTGAGATGTTCGGGTGGAAGGACTCGCTCGTCGGCCACGAGAGCCCGTTCAGCCACTCCGAGGAGGAGCAGATCTCGTGGCTCGCGAAGGGGGTACGCGGATCGACGTAGGTGAACCGGTGCGCCGTCGCCCGCGCGGAGACGACGCCGTCGAGCAGGTCGGCGGTCTGGTTGAGCTCCTTCTCGTGGCTCGAGGTGAGCGCGTCGAAGTTGCAGGTCGCGCCCGCTGCCGTGAACAGGTGGGGATATCCGAGCACGACCACGTGGGCGCTCGGGGCGCGGGCTCGGATGTCGCTGTAGGTGGTGTCAAGGAGCGCCGGAAGCTTGTTCTGGATGAACGAGTCGGCGCTGTCGATGGCGCTCTGACACGGGAAGTAGTACGCCGCGCAGTCGGTGATCACCGTGCTGAAGCCCGCATCGTTGCCCCCGATGGTGATGGTCACGAGGTTCGTCGTGCCGTTCAGGGGCCCGAGCTGGCTCGAATTGACATCGGTGGTCGTGGCGCCACTACACGCCTCGAAGGTCAGCGCGTAACCGCGCGCGGCGGCGATCCGGGGGCCATAGGCATCGGGACTGCGCTGGCAGCTCGAGCCGTCGCTGTAGTACGTCCGCGTCCCCACCCCCGACGCGTAGGAGTCACCCAGCGCCACATACGCGGGCTGCGCGGCCGCCACCGCGGGCACAGCCAGCCCCGCTAGAGCGCACCCGCACACCACCAAGGACATGAGCCTGCTCATCCCTCCACCTCCCTCTCGTTGCTGAGGGAGGCTTCCTACCTCGCCGCGCGGCGCACGTCAAGCCGGGTCGTTCGCCTGCATGCCGCTCGCGAGCGGCGTGGCGTAGTAGGCCGCGACGGCGGCGCAGATGGCCAGAGTCGCATACGCCGACACCGGCGCCAGGGCGATGGCGATCACATAGGGCATGATCCCGATGAGGGCACGCTTGAAGATCAGGCGCCGGCGCGCCTCGGAAAGGCTCTCGTCGAGGAGATGGGACCTGACGATCAGGATCTGCCGGTTGAGGGCCGTGAACATCAGCGACATGACGAGGAGCGAGCCGCTGTAGATCGCCGCGGCGAGGTGGCTGGCGCCGTGGCCCTCCTTGACATAGGCCGCCATCAGCGAGGTGGCGAAGGGCAGGACCCCCACGCTCATGAGGAGGAGGAGGTTCCAGAAGAGGATGGCGTGGTCGGCCTGGCGCAGGCGCCCGATCATCGCGTGGTGATTCATCCAGATGATCCCGATGGTGATGAACGACGTCGCGTAGGCGGCGTAGATCTGCCACTGGGCGAGCAGGGCGTGACCGAGGTCGGGCGTCCTGCTCGCCGGGGGCACGGTGATGTTGAGCACGAGCAGGGTTATGGCTACGGCGAGGACGCCGTCGGAGAATGCCTCGAGCCGATTGGTGTTCACCGCTAGGGGTTCGCCGGGGCGGCGTTTGCTCCTGTGTCCACCCGGCTGATCCGCCCCGCGACGGGGATGCGTAAAGTCAGCGCATGTCCACGGCGAGCGTTCGGAGTCACCGCGACGACGGGACTCCGGCCGTCGAGCTCGCCTACGACCGGAGGGGGAGCGGGCCTCCCCTCGTCCTCATCCATCCCCTCGGCGGCGACCGCCGGGTGTGGGACCCGGTGATCGAGGCCCTCGTGCCGGTGCGGACGGTGATCGCCGTCGACCTGCCCGGTTTCGGCGACTCGCCGCGGCTCACCGAGACGCCGACGCCCTCCGTTCTCGCCCGGACCGTCGCTCGCTTTCTCGCCGAGATCGGCCTCGAGCGCCCGCACGTCGCGGGCAACTCGCTCGGGGGCTGGGTGGCGCTCGAGCTCGCGCGGGCCGGCCGCGTGCGCTCGGTCACCGCGATCGCCCCGGCGGGGCTGTGGGCGGCCCCGCTCGTCCCCAAGCCGAGCGTGGCGAGGATCCTCGCCGGCGCCCTGCGCCCGATCCTCCCCGTGCTCACCGCCACCGCGGCCGGGCGGCGCACGCTGCTGGGCGGAGTCATGGTGCGACCCGACCGGGTTCCCGCCACCGCGGCGGCGCACATCGTCCTCGCCTATGCCACCGCGCCCGCCTTCATCGCCACCAACGACGCGATGCGGGCCGGGCGCTTCGACGAACTGGGCCAGATCGAGGTCCCGGTGACCTTGGCCTGGCCCGATCACGACCGCCTGATCGCTCGCCCGGCCCGGCTCCCGCCCCAGGTCAGAAACCGGGTGCTCGTCGGCTGCGGGCACCTGCCGATGTGGGACGCGCCGGATCAGGTGGCCCAGGTGCTGCTCGACGGCTCGGTGGACTCGGCATCGATGCCGGTTCCGGCGGCGGACTTGGCAGCGCCAAAGCCGCCGCCGTAGCTGGCAGCGCCCCGTCGCCGCCCCCCCAATACCATCCGCCCCATGGCTGTCGTGAAGCCCGCCCTCAGTGCGCGGCGACGTTGAGGGCGACGGCCGCCGCGAAGCACAGGACCGCGAGCGCCCGCACGAGCCAGCCGGTTCGCGCGCTCGGCCGACCGGTGACCATGCCCGCGAGGGCGATGATCATCAAGGCAACGGCGACGACAGCGAACACCACCGCAAGGGCATGCAACACGAGTCCCCAGTTCTACTACACGGCCGCCCGACCTCTCCGCTCTCCTCGCCGCCCGCCGGGCTGACGGTGCGGGCCGGGGGCGGCGGCCTGGCGCTCGGCGGCCTGGTCTGCGGCCTGCTCGGCGCCCTGCTCTACGCGCCCGCGGCCGCGAGCGGGCGACTGGCCGACGACTGGGTCCTGCTGCGCACGGTACGGCGGGTGAGCGGAGTCGGCTGGCCCTTCGTCCACAACGATCTCGGCCAGGCCACCGGCGCCGGCCATTTCTACCGCCCCCTGTGGGTGCTCTTCAACGCCGCCGTCTACAACCTCTCCCACAGCCCCGGCTTCGCCCACGTCGTCAACCTGCTCCTGTTCGCGATCGTGTGCGCCGAGGTGGTGGCGCTGGTCGGGCGCGTCGCCGGCCTCGCCTCCGGCATCATCGCCGGAGCGACGGTTGCCGTGTTCCCCAGTCACGGCGAGTCGGTGGCGTGGATCTCGGGGAATACCGACCTGCTCGCCGTGGCCCTGGGCCTGGCGGCGATCCTCGTCGCGCTCGCGGCGCGGCCCTCGCTCCGGCGCGACGTCGGGGTCGCCGTGCTCACCGCCCTGGCCACCCTCACCAAGGAGATCGCCACCGTCCTCCCCGTGCTCATGGCCATCCTCCTGTGGGCGACGTCGCCGGGCGAGCGACCCCGCGGGCACTGGCGGCCGGCGCTCGTCATGCTCGCGGCCGTCCTCGTCGTGCTCATTCCCCGCACCGTGGTCGTCGGCGGTATCGGCGGCTACGGCGGTCAGCCGCTGACAGCGGTGCGCGGCGCCGGGGCGTTCGGCAGCTTCATCCTCGGCGGGCTGTCGGCCCCCCAGCTCCTTGTCCTCGCCCATCCGGTGCTCCTGCTCGTGCCGGTGTCCGCGGCCCTCCTCCTCGGCGCCGGCGCCTACGTGGGGTGGCGCGCAAGGACGGAGGTAACGGGGAGGCTCGCCGTCGCCGGAATCGCCTGGTTCCTCCTCGCCCTCGTTCCCGTGCTCAACCAGCCCCTCAACCTCAACACCCGCAACGGCGACCGGCTCCTCCTGCTCCCGAGCATCGGGCTGGCGATCGCGGCCGGGGCACTGATCGCGCGCGCCCGTCGCCGGACGGTGGTGGGCGCGTGGGTCGTGGTCGCGGCGCTGTGCGCGGTGAGCTGCGTCCTCAACGCCCTCGACTGGCGCACGGCGGGAACCGAGTCGCGCCGGATCCTCGCCGAGATCGACCGGATGGCGACGCCGGGGGCCAACCTCGTCGCGCTCTCCTTCCCCACCGACTACCGCGCCGCCCACCTCTACCCCGATGGGCTCGAGGTTGCCGTCCAGGAGACCGGGCACCCGGACGTCACGCTCACCGGCTGCATGCCCGCCCAGCCGCTCGGCATCCGGCCCCATCAGGTGTCGTTCACCGCCCTGCCCGCCGGGCTGTGGTTCGGCCAGGCGACCACCCTCACCCCGTTCGAGGTCCCCGTGCTCGGGAGCGCCGCGCCGCCGTCGAGCGGCGCCTGTCTATCCGGCCAGGCCCCCGGTCAGCCGCAGGAGACGCTCGGGACCGCCCTGACGGCGTTCGTCGCGCCCAGCCCCCCGACCGCGAGCATCCCCGTCGTCATGTACTTCGACGGCCGCGACATGATCCGCGAGCCGTGAAATCGGCGGAGCCAGATTCCCCATCCCCGGTCGCCACCGGCCGCGCCGGATCCCCGACCCACTCCGACCACGAGCCCGGGTAGAGGGTGGCCTGGTAGCCCGCGATGGCCAGGGCGGCGAGCTCGTGGGCGGCCGTGATCCCCGACCCGCAGTAGACGCCGATCGGGCCGGCGCGATCGGCGCCGAGGGCGGCGAAGCGAGCGGCCAGGGCCGCCGGGTCGGCGAACCTCCCGTCCGGGCCCAGGTTCTCGCTCGTGGGGGCGCTGACCGCCCCGGGGATGTGCCCCGCGCGGGGGTCGACCGGTTCGACGTCGCCGCGGTAGCGCTCGGCGGCTCGCGCGTCGAGGAGGAGGCCGGTGCGGGCGAGCGCGGCTGCCTCCTCGGCCCCGAGCACCGGAAGTGACCCCGGGGTCACGTTCACGTCGCCGCGCCTCGGCGTCACCGGGCCGGACTCGAGCGGGTGGCCGGCTCTCCGCCACGCTCCCAGGCCTCCGTCCAGCAGCTGCACCCCGGCCAGCCCGCCCCAGCGCAGCAGCCACCATGCCCGGGCGGCGGAGAGGTTTCCGACGTCGTCGTAGACGACGACATGTGAGCCGGCGCCGAGGCCCCAGCGGCGGGCAGCCTCCTGCACGACGTCGGACTCGGGCAGGGGATGACGCCCTCGACCTGCTCCCCCCGGGCCCGAGAGCTCGGTCTCGAGATCGACGTAGACGGCGCCGGGGATGTGACCGGCGAGGTAGTGCTCGCGTCCGTGCGGGTCGCCGAGCGCCCAGCGGACGTCGAGGACGGTGAGAGCGGGATCGCGCCCGAGGAGCCGACGCAACCGGTCGGCGCCTACGAGCACCATGTCACCCCCGCCGCGGCGCGCCGCGGGTGCGGCCGCCACGGCGGTGGCGATCTGAGCTGCTAGAGCTTGGTGACGTTCGTCGCCTTCGGGCCCTTTTCGCCCGCCTCGGCGTCGTAGGAGACCTTGGCGCCCTCGGGAAGGTCCCGATAGCCGCTCGAGTTGATGGCAGAGTGATGGACGAAGAGATCCTTCGTGCCATCGTCGGGGGTAATGAAGCCGAACCCCTTGTCGGCGTTGAACCACTTAACTGTTCCGGTGGCCATGATGGTCCTCCGTGTCTGGTGCTGCGAACGCGGAGGAAGCTTGAGCAACGACCTGCGGGCGCGGGCACTGTGTCCGCCCGAGCCGAATGCCCGGACCACACCTACTTTAACAGCAATACGCGCCTAGCGCACGTTTCGCCTTGGCGCCATCGCGCTATGGTTGGCCGGTCAGCGGTCCTGGATGAACGGCTCGACGAGGTGTGGCATCGGAATGTGGGCGTGGTAGCGCGATCGTCAACCCAAGTCTCTACGGCTCCCTCCCATGCGGACGGCGAGGAATGGGCTGGGGCCGCGCTCGAGGCGGCGCTGGCGGCCCGGGCGCCGGGGGTGCACGCTTCGACCCCGATGGTGCGCCAGCTCGCGCTCCAGGTGGGCCGTGAGCTGGGTCTGGACGCACAATTCGAAGCCCACCTGGACCTCGCCGTGCGCGTGCGCGACGTGGGGATGATCGCCCTTCCCGACAGCGTGGCCCTCGCCACCACGCCGTTGTCGCCGGCCGACTGGGAGCTCGTCAACCGCCACCCGGTGATCGGGGCGCAGCTCATCGAACGGCTGGAGGTGGTGGCCTTCGCCGCCCCGCTGGTTCGATCCCATCACGAGCGCTGGGACGGGGGGGGTTACCCCGACGGTCTGGCCGGCGAGGAGATCCCCCTGCTCAGCCGCGTCCTCGCCACCTGCGATGCCTTCGTCTCGATGGCCAGCGATCGCCCGCACCGGCGCGGGATGGGCGCCGAGACGGCGCTCGAGCAGGTCGATCAGGGACGCGGCTCGCAGTTCGACCCCGCCGTGGTCGACGCCCTCGTCGCGGTGCTCCGGGGCAACGGGGCTGCGCACGCCGGCGCCCGGCCCCCGCGCCCCGAGGCCGCGAGCGCCGTGCGCCCGGTGGCCCTCGGCACGCGGGGCGCCACCAAGCGCAGCCGGCTCACGAGCGCGATCGAGGAGCTCGACGTCGTGCCCGTGTTCGCCCCCGCCCAGGAACGCGTCCTGGCCGCCACCACCACCGACGGCGCCACGGGCGGCGAGCTGGTGGCGGCGATCGAGAGCGATACCGGGCTCACCGTGGCGATCCTGCGTCGCGCCCAGGAGGTCTCGGGCCGGCGGCCGATCGCCAACGTCGCCGACGCCGTGGCCGCCCTGAGCCCGGCCGAGATCGCCGCCGCCGTCGGGGCCCTGCCGCGGACCGAGTTCCCGTGGCGGACCTCGCAGATCGAGGTGCTCATGCACCAGTCGCGCGTCCACGCGCTGGCGGTGACGCGGGCCGCCGACCGCATCGCCCGCGAGTCCGGGGCGATGAACCGCGACGACATCCTCGTCGCCGCCCTCCTCCACGACGTGGGCAAGCTCGTGCTCGGGCGGGCCCATCCCGACTACGGCGAGCGCATCGATACGCACGCCACCTCCCCGGAGAAGCGCGTCCACGAGGAGCAGCGCGAGCTCGGCACCAACCACGCGACCCTGAGCGGGCTGATGATCCACCGCTGGGGGCTGCCCGAGGTGCTCGCGCGCCCCGTCGCGGCCCATCACACCGCCGAGGCCGAAGACGACGTGGCCACCTACGTGCGTCTCGCCGACATGATCGCCCACCACGCCCAGGGCGATACCGTGGACCGCGCCAAGATGCTGCGCCTGTGCGGGGTGTGCGGGATCTCCGCCAACCAGCTCCGCGACGTCCTCTTCGATCTCCCTCACTCGGGAGGAAGCGAGCGGCGCCGGGCCGAGCCATCGCCTCTCTCACCCCGCGAGACCACCGTCCTGCGCATCCTCGCCCAGGGCAAGGTCTACAAGGTCATCGCCGACGAGCTCGGCCTCTCCACGAGCACGGTCCGCAGTCACCTCCACAAGGCCTACGAGAAGCTGGGGGTTGCCGACCGTGCCCAGGCCGTGCTCCGGGCCACCGAGATGGGATGGATCTGATCGCCTACAGGCGTTCGGTCTCCCACAGCAGCTCCCGGTAGCCCGCCTCGCCGAGGAGCGCGCACAGGAGCTTGGCCTGGCGACGCTCACTGCGGTAGACCCGCTCACCGCGGCGGCTGTCGGGATCGAATCCCATCTGCACCGCCCAGGCCTCGTAGCCTCCCGCCTCCTCGATCACGGCCGCCTCGGCGGCCAGCGCATCGAGGACGTCGGAGACCTCCGGCGGCCCATTGTCGGACGGCATGATCGTGGTCACCGGACGCGCGGCGCCGGTGCCGTAGAGCTCGCAGCGATAGTGATGGCCGGCGAACGACTCGGCCGTCAC
>DASZMD010000213.1:0-3470 GCA_035551955.1 Solirubrobacteraceae bacterium
GAACTCGGTGGGGAGGCGGACGCCGTGAGCGCGGGCGAAGGCGTCGGCCTCGAACCAGGAGATGTGGACGACGGGGCGACTCGGGTCGAGTGGCTCGAGGCTGCCCAGGCGCCACTCGGCGGCGAGATCCGCCGTCCACCCGCCAGGGTGGGTGATGTCGTACTCCTCCTTCCACGACCAGCCCTCGTCCGACCACCATTCGCGGCGCTCGTACCCGCCTCCTTCGACGAAGTTCAGGTAGCTGGCGTTGACAATCGGGGTGCGGCCGATCAGGAAGCCGCGCACATCGGTGCGATGGCGCGGGCGCTCGTTGTCGTAGGCGAAGCCGTGCCTCGGGGCGCCGACGGTGGAGGGCCCGCCCGCGATCTCGATCAGCTCGAGGCCGGTGGGGGTGGTGTGGGCGACGGGGGCGGCCAGGGCCCCGACCGGCGGCTCGTAGTCGCGCAGGCGCGCGAGCTGAAGGGTCTGGAGCATGGTCTCGTTGTGCTGATGCTCGTGGCGGATGACGAGCTCGTGCAGGGCCCGGTCGCCGACGTCGCCGGTGGAGATCTTTTCGAGCGTGCGGGCGCGCACCTCCTCCAGGTACTCGCGGGCCTCCGCGGGCCGCAGGAAGGGGAGCTCGCCGCGCCCGGCGCGAGGGGTCTCGAAGGCGTCGTAGACGTCGAGGAGCTCCTCGCGCAGCAGCTGTTGCCCGGCGAAGCGGTGGGCGAGCCACAGATCCTCGAAAGCGGCGATGTGGCCGAGGTCCCACACGAGCGGGCTCATGAGCGGCGAGTGGACGCGCTCGAGGTCCGCCTCGCTCACCGACCGCACAAGCGCAAGCGTCCGCTCGCGAGCTTCGGCCAGCCCACTCACCGCGTCGGCGGCCGAGAGCACCGTCGGCGCTAGGACGGGGACACGCATTGCCCGTAAGTGTTCCATGCCGGGGGTCTCGGCAAACGAAACAGTTACGAAAGTAGGCTCCGCCGACGGTCACCGAGCTCAGCTCAGGCGGTAGCGGAGAAACAGCGAGGCGGCGCGCTCCAGCACCCACTCCAGGCCGATCGCGGCGGGGTCCAGGAGCTCGGCGCCGACGGTGATCGTCGGGCCGGTTCCGCCGCCCGCGAGCTTGGGAGCGAGGGTGAGAAAGAGCTCGTCGACCACACGGGTGTGCACGAGCGCGCCGAACAGGGTCGGCCCTCCCTCGCAGAGCACCGAGCGGATGCCGCGCTCGGCCCGCAGGTTGCGCAGAACGGTGAGCGGCGTGAGCTCGGCCGGATCGACGCACACGACGTCGACGTCGGCCTCGGCGGTGATCTCAACCGGCGCGCCCGTGTACACGACCACGGACGACTCGGGATCGTCGAGCAGCGGTATGTCGGTGGGAAGCGCGCCGCTGCGCGTGATGATGCACATCAGGGGCGTCGGCGCGAGGCCGCGGGCGCGCCGGCGCTCGATGCGTTCGGGGCTGCGGATGAGCCGTCCGTAGTGCTCGGCCCGGAGGGTGCCGGTGCCTGCGAGGACGGCGTCCACCTGCTCGCGCAGGCCGTGGAACATGGCGTGGTCGCCATCGTCGCCCAGCGGCCCGGAGCGCCCGCCCAAGGTCGCGCGGCCGTCGGCGCTGGCCACGAAGTTGGCGATCACGTACGGGCGCTCGGCGCCCGCGCGCTCGGCGAGAGCGAGCTCGGACAGGAGCGCGAGGAGATCCACCGTCGCCGGCTCGGGGTACAGACGCCGGAATTCCATCGCTGAATCATCCTGCAATTCCGGTCGGTAAACCGGATAGGCTCTGGCCGGCCATGAAGTTCGACCGGCTGGACAGGGGCGAGGCGCTCGCAGTCATCGGGGGCGTGATTCTGGCGATCTCGCTCTTCCTCACGTGGTACACGCTCAGCAACCAGTACGCCTCGCTGCACGGGTGCCGCGGGCCCAAGGGATCGTGCTCGGGGTGGTCCTCGCTCGGGCCGCTCAGCGCCATCATCGTCGTCGCCGCGATCGCGCCGGTCATCCTTGCCTACATCGTCGCGCGCGGCCACGCCCTGTCGTGGCCACGAGGGGAGCTCACCGCGGTGTGCTCACTTGTCGCGCTCGTGCTCACGCTCTTCCTCGGTTTCATCGACAAGCCGGGGAGCCCGTCGGGCGAGATCCATATAAGCTACGGCTGGTTCCTCGCGATGCTCGGCGGCTTCCTCATTCTTCTCGGCGCACTCGTCCGCTCGCAAGAGACCGGAGGACGGCGCAGAAAGCCGCCCGGTGTGCTTTGACCGAGCCAGGCGGGCCGGCTAGACCGGACCGAAACCTCGCGCTCGAGCTCGTGCGCGTCACCGAAGCGGGGGCTCTGGCGGCGGCCCGCATGGTGGGCCGGGGGGACAAGGAGGGCGCCGATCAGGCCGCCGTCGACGCGATGCGCTACATGCTCGACTCCGTCCCCATGGACGGGATTGTCGTCATCGGGGAAGGGGTCAAGGACTCCGCGCCCATGCTCTACAACGGCGAGAAGATCGGCGACGGCTCGCCGCCTCAGGTAGACATCGCCGTCGATCCCCTCGAGGGCACCCGGCTCACCGCCCAGGGCATGCCCAACGCCATCTCCGTCATCGCCCTCTCAGAGCGCGGCACGATGTTCGATCCCGGCCCCTGCTTCTACATGCAGAAGATCGTCGGCGGGTCGCAGATCGCCGACCTCCTCGACCTCGACCGGCCGCTGGGGGAGACCCTGGCGCTGATCTCCGAGCGCAAGAAGGCCGACATTCGCGACCTCGTCGTCATGATGCTCGACCGCGAGCGCAACCACGAGGCGATGCGCGCCGTGCGCGAGGCGGGCGCCCGGGTGCGGCTGATCCTCGACGGCGACGTGGCCGCGGGGATGCTCGCGGTGAGCGAGAACTCGCCCGTCGACCTGCTGTGGGGGATCGGCGGAACGCCGGAGGGGGTGATCACCGCCGCCGCCGTCAAGTGCACCGGTGGCGGAGTCCTCGGGCGCCTGCACCCCCGCAGCGACGAGGAGCGCACCGCCGCGCTCGAAGCCGGCTACGACCTGAACCAGGTCCTCACCGCCGACGACCTCGTCTCCGGCGACGACGCCTTCTTCTCGGCCACCGGGGTTACCGACGGTGACGTCCTCCAGGGCGTCCGCTACCAGACCGACCACGCGACCACCGAGTCGATCGTCATGCGCTCGCGCTCGGGCACGGTGCGGCGGATCATCGGGCGCCACGACCGGGCGAAGCTGCGGACGTTGACCGGCGTCCGCTACGGCTGAAAGCGCCGGGTCCAACGGTCGGTGGGCGGACGCTGCGGGCGCTCCGCTACGGCTGAAAGCGCCGCACCTTCGACTCGGCCAGCTGGAGCTTGGCCAGTGAGCGCAGGAAGGCGTGGGTGACGAGCACGTGGATGTTCGATTGTGTGGCCTCGTAGACGATCTGGCTGAGGCCGGAGGCGATCGACGGGTAGAAGTTCGCCACCTCGACCTCGATCCTCAGCCTCGCCTC
>DASZMD010000214.1:0-8408 GCA_035551955.1 Solirubrobacteraceae bacterium
GGCTTCTGACCGAGCGTGAGCACGAGGTGCTGCGGATGCTGGCCAACGGCCTGTCGAACGCCGAGATCGCCGCCGCGCTCGTCCTCTCCGAGGCCACGGTCAAGTCTCACGTCTCCCACCTGCTCGGAAAGCTCGGCCTGCGGGACCGCGTACAGGCCGTGATCTATGCCTACGAGACGCGCCTGATCTCGCCGGGTGAGTAGGCGAGCGCCGGCCAGCCGGGCGGCCGGCCCGGCAAGCTCACGGTCAGGGGGATCAAGATCCCCATGTGAGGCGCGGTCAGCCGCGTCTGGAGTTCTCCCGGGCGCAGCGCGGGCAGATGCAGTGCCAGCCGTGCACCGGGGAAACCTTGATGCCGACCATCGCCGCGTCGCGGCGCCGCCCCTCGGTGCCGGCCCGAGCGCGGGAGGGGAGCGGACCTCGCGCGGAGCGACCACGCCGGCCCGGGTCACCGCCGCGGAAAGCACGGAGACGAGGCATCACGAACACGACACCCAGTGTGCTGTGCGGGCGGCCATCCGACCGCGGGACCTTGGTCTGGATCACCCTAGACCTTGGTCCCCGCGGAGGGCCATGGCCGGGCGCGCGGCCGGGACTGATCGGTCCGGGACCGACGACCCCGGCGGGCCCAGCTGGGCCGTATGCAAGACTGATGTGGTGCCCCTTTCGCACGGAGACGTTCCCCGCCTTCTCGCCGGTGGGCGTCTGGCGGAGCGGTGGCGCTCGACGAGCTGCTGCGCGGGCACGAGTAGGACTCGAGGCGCGCCGGAGATGCCATGACCCTCGAGTTCACCGAACGCTTGGTTGCATCTCAGGCGTGGCTGGACGGCGTCAGCGACCGCTTGCAGCCGATCGTCCTCGGCGCCGTGGCCAAGCTCGGCCGTCGCGGCGCGGATCTCCTCGACGGTGTCTGGCTCGGGGCCCCGCTGCATCCCGTCCTCACCGATGTGCCGATCGGGACGCTTACCGCGGCCGTGATCCTCGACGCTGTCGGGGTGGCTACGCGCTCGCCGACGGTCGCGCGACAGGCGGACGGTGCCCTGGCGATATCCGTCGCGAGCTCGTTCGCCGCGGCGGCGACGGGGCTGGCGGACTGGCGCTACATGCGGGGCAAGAGCCGACGCATCGCCGCCGGACACGGCCTGCTCAACCTCGCGGGGCTGACCCTGAACGCGACCTCGCTGGCGCTCCGGCTCGGCGACCGGCGCGGTGCCGGGCGGATGACGGCTGCCCTGGGGCTGGCCACCAGCGGCCTCGCTGCCCACATCGGCGGGGAGCTCACCTTCGGCATGGGCGTCCGTGTCAATCCGACCGCCGGCACCAGCGGCCCCAGCGAGTTCGAACCCGTCCTCGCGGAGAGCGAGGCCGAGGGCATGGAGATGCGCCGCGTAGAAGTCGACGGCCACGCGGTCCTCATCACGCGCTCGGTGGACGGCAGGCTGTGCGCGATCGCGGACACGTGCAGTCACTTCGGGGGCCCGCTGGCGGAAGGGACACGGGACGGGGACACCGTGATCTGTCCGTGGCACGGGTCCCGCTTCGACGTGTGCAGCGGCAGGGTTCGCGGCGGCCCGGCCGTGTTCCCTCAGCCCCGCTTCGAGGTGCGCGCGCGAGACGGGATGATCGAGCTCCGTCGCGCCCGCGATTGATGTGAGCTAACCGTCACTGGGGCACACGCGGCGGCGCCCAGCAGTGCCGCATCGCCGCCAGCAGCCATCGCGCCGATTGCGCGCCCGACACCGCGTATCGCTCGTCGAAGAGGAAGAAGGGGACACCTCCGACGCCGAGGCTCGCGGCGACGCGTGCGGTCGTCGAGGACGTCGCTGGAGTAGTCATCGCCGAGCGCCACCGAGCGCGCCTCATCGAGATCGACGCCCACGCCGGCCACGAGCATGGCGAGCGTCTCCGGATCCCCGATCGCCATGCCCTCGGCGAAGTACGCCTGCTGGATCCGCTTCACGGCGGCGTCGCACACGCCGTGCTCGGCGGCGAGATGCAGCATCCGGTGGGCGTCGAAGGTGTTCACGGGGTCGGCGGTCACCGGGTGGTAGGCCAGGCCTTCGCGCGCGGCGGCATCCGTGAGGGTCGCCTGCACGTGCACGGCGACGTCCATCGCCTCCGCGCGGCTCATACGGTGATTGCGCATCACGCTCTCGACGAGGATCTGCTCGAACGAACGCTCACGTCGGGTGTCGAGCTGGAAGCTGCGCCAGATCACCTCCACATCTGCGCGGTCCTCGAACTCGGCGAGAGCGGCATCCAAGCGCCGCACGGCGATGTAGGAATGCGGGCAGATCAGGTCCACAAAGACCTCCACCTCCATCGCGCTCATGAGGGTCGCGACCTCCCACCGCTGTCGATGATCTGGGGCACCTCTTAGGGTATTTAGGCCGCTACGCCGCGGGTGCCGCTAGCCTCGGACGATGACCATCCGGCGAGTGCTCGAGGACACGGCGGGGATCGCCGCCGACTATCTCGAAGGGATCTCCGCGCGGCCGGTGGGCTGGTCGGCCACCGTCGACGAGCTCCGCGCGAGCCTCGGTGGGCCGCTGCCGCCGGGGCCGACCGACCCGAGCGAGGTGATCGAGCACCTGGCGGCGGCCGCCGAGCCGGGTCTTGTCGCCAGCCCGGGCGGACGGTACTTCGGCTTCGTCATCGGCGGGGCGCTCCCGGCCGCCCTGGCCGCCGACTGGCTCACCTCGACGTGGGATCAGAACTCGGGCCTGTTCGTGTGCGGGCCGTCGGCGGCGATCGTCGAGGAGGTGGCGGGCGCGTGGACGGTCGAGCTGCTCGGACTCGCCGAGGACGTCTCGTTCGGCTTCGTCACCGGATGCCAGATGGCGCACGTCACCGCCCTGGCGGCCGCTCGGCACAGCGTCTTCGCCCAGGTGGGATGGGACGTCAATGAGCGCGGGCTGATCGGAGCGCCGCCGGTTCACGTGCTCGTCGGCGCCGAGCGCCACGCCACCGTCGACCGAGCCCTGCGCTTCCTGGGGTTGGGTATCGGCTGCATCGTGCCGGTGGCCGGGGACGGCCAGGGCCGGATGCTGCCCGGGGCGCTCCGCGAGGCGCTCGCCCCGCTCGCGGGTCCGACGATCGTCTGCGCCCAGGCGGGAAACGTCAACACCGGCGCCATCGATCCGCTCGAAGAGATCGCCGACATCGCGCACGAGGCCGGTGCCTGGCTCCACATCGACGGCGCCTTCGGCCTCTGGGCGGCGGCGAGCCCCGCCCTGCGCCACCTCGTCGCCGGGGCAGAGCGGGCCGACTCATGGGCGACCGACGCCCACAAATGGCTCAACGTCCCCTACGACTGCGGCATTGCCCTGTGCGCGCACCCCGAGGCCCACCAGGCGGCGATGAGCATCCGCGCCGGTTATCTGATCCACGCCGACCCCGACGGGCCTCGCGACGAGCTGAACTGGAATCCCGACTTCTCGCGGCGTGCCCGCGGCTTCCCCGTCTACGCCGCGATCCGCTCGCTCGGTCGCTCCGGCGTCGCCGAGCTGGTCGAGCGCTGCTGCGCTCATGCCCAGCGCTTCGCCGAGGTGCTCGGCGCCAGCCCCAAGGCGGAGATCCTCAACGAGGTGGTGCTCAACCAGGTCCTCGTCCGCTTCCTCGACGACGGTTCAGGCGGCGATCACGACGCCTACACCCGGGCGGTCATCAAGGCCGTCCAGGACGACGGCACCTGCTGGCTCAGCGGCACCACCTGGCACGACATGGCGGCGATGCGCATCTCGGTCTCGAACTGGTCCACCACCGGCGACGATGTCGAGCGCTCGCTCGAGGCCATCCTCCGCGCCGCCCGGGAGGCCACTCCGCTGCGGGCGGCGTGAGGGCCGTCCGCCCTGGCGCCTACATCTGCGGATAGCCGCTCGTTCCGCCTCGGTCGCGCCGCACGGGGACGATCGCCGCGGCCGAGGCCACGGTCACGGGGGACGGGCCCGCCGCCAGCTCTCGGACCGCCGCGACGTTCGGTCCCGCGAGGGCGGGGCGCGCCGGGCGGGCCGGACGCGCCGGGCGTGCCCCGGCCTCAGCCTTGGCCTCGGCCGGGCGCATGGCCTTCGGCTGCTCGCCGCGGTCGGTGCGCCGGCGCTCGTCGCCGATGTCGAGGACGGGCAGGAGGCGGTCGAGCCAGGCCGGCAGCCACCACGTGAACCGTCCTCCGACGCGCAGGGCGAAGGGGAGGAGGACGAGGCGTACGACGGTGGCGTCGAGGGCGATGGCGATGGACAGGCCGACGCCGAGCTGGCGGACGGTGGTGACGTCCGAGGTGGCGAAGGCGAGGAAGACGCCGACCATCACCGCGGCGGCGCCGGCGACGATGCGGGCGGTGCGGGCGATTCCGTAGTCAACCCCACGGCCCACGCTCCCGGTGCGCAGATATCCCTCTCGGATGCGCATGAGGAGGAAGACCTGGTAGTCGATCGAGAGCGCGAAGGTGGCGGCGAACATGGCGCTGACGCTGAGGGCATCGACGTAACCGGGTCCGCCGATGACCGAGTGGCTCCCGTTCGAGAGCAGCGACAGCGCGCCGAAGGCGGCGCCCACGCTCAGGAGGTTGAGGACGACGCCCACGAGGGCCGCGAAGATCGAGCGGAACACGGTCATGAGCATGATGAAGGTGGCGATCATGAGCACCGCGATGAGCAGGGGCATCCGGCCCGCGGCCGCCGTCGAGTAGTCGCGCAGCTGAGCGGCGGGGCCACCGAGGTAGACGTGCGCGCCCGTGGCGGCGGCCAGCGTGCGGGCGACCGTCTGGAGGCGGTGACGGAGCGCGCCTGTCGCCGCCGATCCCATCGCCGAGCGCGGCACGATCAGGAAGCGCGCGGCCTGGCCGGTCCGCGAGACGTTGACGGTGAAGTCGACTCCGGCGTGCCGGGCCGCCGCGGTGCCCTCGAGGGCGGCGAGCACGAGGTAGCCCGAGTCGAAGAAGCGGGGGCTGTGCGAGAGGGTCCCGAGCACGGCCGAATGCTGGGGCGTCGCCTTGGCGGCGGCGCTGGCGTTACGCTGGCCGGCGCTCAGGGCCGAGGTGAGGACTCCCGCCTGGGCCTGCTCGTGTGCCAGCCCGGTGGCGAGGCCGCCGGCGCCGCTCTGCAGGGAGGCGAGGCGGGCGCCCAGCGTGGCGGTGCCGTTGGACAGCGTCTGCAGGCCGGTGGTGAGCGCTGCGCCACTGGTGGCCAGGCGCTTGATCCCCGAGGAGAGGGCGGTCTGGCCCTGCTCGAGGGCGGCCAGCCCGTTCTTGAGCTCGCGGGCGCCGAGCTCGAGACGGGTCGCGGACTGGGTCAGCTGGGCGACCGCGCTCGCAATCGAGTCGGCGTCGTTGCCTGCCTGCTGGACGGTGTTGCTTGCCTGCTGGAGACGGTCGGCTACGGCGCTGGCGGACGGGGTGTTCGCGAGCGCCGATTGGGCGGCCTGGAGGGCGGAGGCCACCGCCGCGTAGCGGGGATCGGAGCGCCCGACCTGCATCGCGGCGAGATCCTGGCTGGCGGTCGCGAGCTGGGCGCTCGCGCTCGCGGGCCCGGTGCCGAGGGCGCCCACGGAGCCGACGATGCCGCTCACGGTGGCGGCGTCGCTGTGCAGCGTGCGGGCGAAGGAGCGCAGGCGGGGTCCGGCGCTGGCAGCGCTCGCGCTCCCGATGCCGAGCTCGGCGGCGAGGTGCTTGGCCCCGGCCGCGGCGACCTGGCCGCCGCTCGCCACGCGGTTCGCCACCTGCGCGGCTTCGAGCAGGCCGGCATGGGTGAGGCGGCTGCCGGTGGCCGCCTGCTCGAGGCCGGTCCGAAGCTGAGCGACGGCGCCGCCGCTGCCGGCGCCACCGCTGGCCAGCGCCTGGACGGCGGCGGACGCCTGGGCGAAGCCCGACTTCACTCGTCCCGCGCCTGAGGCCGCTTGGCCCAGGCTCGTCGAGAGGGCGCCGACGGCGTGGGCGCTGCGGTTGAGGTTGCGATTGGTGGTGGCGACGGTGGCCTGGGCGTGGAGGAGCGGGCGTGCCTGCGCCGCCAGGGGGCCGGGGCCGATGACCCCGGCGACGTCGGCGTCGGTGGCGATCGCCTGCTGGGCGCGCGCGAGGGCGTCGAGGCGCGGAACGGTGGTGATGGCCCCGCCGTGGACGACGACGAGCATTTCGTAGGGCGTGAGCCAGCCCGGGCCGACGCTCTTGCTCACCGCCTCGTAGTCGTGGCGCGCCGTGCTGCCGGCCGGAAGCTGACGGGCGTCGGGGGGTCCCGTGGCGAGCGACAGAGCCTGCCAGCCCACCGCGAGCAGGGCGGCCGCGGCGGCGGCGACGATCACCGGGGAGCGGCCCGCGCGAGCGAGCCAGGGCGAGCCGGCGGCCTGGTGTGCGGCGCGGGGCCGCGCCCGGGCGGGCCCGCGGCCCGCGGTGCGCCGGCCCGGGAAGCGGCCGCGTAGACCGCCTCCGGTCACGCGCCCGCCGGCCACGTGCCGACCCATGAGCGCGAGCGCGGCGGGCGCCGCGAGGATGGTGGAGATGACGGAGACGGCGGCAACGATGATCACACCGACGACCGCGGAGAGGAGCAGGGTCCCGGCCGCAACCGTGAGCGCGCACAGCATCAGGACCGAGATCGCTCCGCCGGCGAAGGCGACCGTGCGCCCGGCGCGGAGTCCGGCGATGCTGGCGGCGCGGCGGATCTCGCGCGGGTTATGAGGATCCCCGAGCTCGTCGCGGAAGCGCGAGACCACGAGCAGTGAGTAGTCGACCCCCAGGGCCAGCCCCATCATCGAGGCGGAGATGGTCGCGAGCTCGGTCAGGGGGAGGACGCTGCCGAGAATGGAGATGAGCCCGAAGCCCGAGAGGACGGTGCCGAAGCCGAGCACGGCGGGGATCGCCGCCGCGGCGGGCGAGCCGAACACGAGCAGGAGGACGACAAGGAGGAGCGGGATGGCGATGAGCTCGGCCCGGTGCACGGCGGTCAGGGAGGCGCTCTCGAGCTGCATACCGATCGCGTCGAGCCCGCTCACGCGCGCCTTGACCGGGGCCGCCACCTTGTGAGCCACGGTTCTCTCGATCGCGTGCTCGATCGCGGTACCCGTCCGCTGGTCGCCGTGGATCACGGCCACGAGCACGAGCGCGGATGTCGGCGTCGGCCGCAGGCTGTGCCCGAGCGAGCCGCCGTCCCACGCTGACACGACGTGGGAGCCGGAGATTCGCGCCAGCCCACTGACGAGGGCGGGCCCCTCGCGATCGAGCGATGCCGCCGGGCCGGTGAGGAGGATCGGCGCGGAGACGCTGTTTCCGAACTGCTGCTCGAAGAGCTGGGCCTCGCGCGCCGACTCCGTTCCCGGAACGAGAAGGTTGGTGACGGAAAGGTGCTGGCCGACGTTCAGGCCGATGACGGCGAGGATCGCTGTGGCCACGAGCCAGGCGGCGAGCGCTGCCCGGGGGCGCCGGGCACCGAAGGTGAAGAGCCGGTTCATCGGGTCCCCGCGCACAGGCGCGGTCCGAAATGGCATGGCGGGAGGTGGAGCATGTCGGCCGAGAGGCGACGGTTGCCGCCGCCGATCGGCGGCCCCTGTCTACGTGTTGGTATCGGCGCGTGGGCGCCGAGCTTTAGCGAACCGCGGGGGACGCAGCGGACGGCGGGTCCGCTAGAGGTGATCGGTGTCGGTGCCACACCGCATAGACGGGCGGTGAGGGGAAATGTCCGGACCTAAACCCGCCGAAGGCGGCGCTAGGGCGTGCAGGGAGCGCTGAGCGCAGTCACGCTCGGGCCCGTCGAGTAGGTGAAGGTGGCGGTTCCCGTCCACATTCCCGCACACGTCGACGGATTGCTGATCAATGAGTAGACGGTCCTCGTCGTCGTCTTGATCTTGCGCTTGACCTTGTGCTTCTTGCGGTGCTTGCCCTTGCCCCTGTAGACGTACCTGGTGACCGTCTTCGTCGTCGTCTTGGAGATGGTCTGCGAAGACTGGACCGACATGCTCAGCGCATCGAGGCTCACCGGCACCGCCGGGAAGCCCGTGAGGAGGAACTCGAGTCCGCCGCCAGCGGGAACGAAGAGGCGGCCCGAGACGGTCAGGGTCGTCCCGAAGACGGCGCCGCTGAGGATGACCGAGGCTATGTCGCCGGACTGGGTGGGGGCTCCGAGGAAGATCTTCAGGGGCACAGTGGTGGGGGAGCTGAAGAGCGAGACCCCCACCGAGCCCGTGCCGATCTGGCTGGAGGCCGGGCAGGTGCTGCTGCTCGCCTGAGCCGCGGTGCAGAGCACTGACACCGAATTGGCGCTCGCGGCGAACCCCGGCTGGAGCATGAGATCGACCGAACTGGGCAACCCGGAGCCGGTGAGCCCGTTGATCGCGACCGACATGCCCGAGCCCGCGGAGACCGTGTTCGGGGAGAACGACAGGGTCCCCGTTCCCGCCGCCTGGGCGGTTCCCGCCCCGGC
>DASZMD010000215.1:0-3683 GCA_035551955.1 Solirubrobacteraceae bacterium
CAGACGAGGTGATGATGATGCCCGCCGCCGTGCCGTACGGCCTCATAGCGCATCATGCCGCGGCCGATGTCGAGCCGCTGGACCATCCCGATCTGCTCGAGCTCCTCGAGGATCCGGTAGATGCTCGCCCGTGACACCCGCCGCCGCTGGGTGACCAGGGCGTCCTCGATCTCGAGCGCCGACAGCGCGCAGGACTGCTCGCTCATCAGCCCGAGGACCTCACGGCGCGCGCCACCGCGGCGGTAGCCGGCGTCGGCCAGGCGCTCGAGGGCCCGCTCGACCCATTCATCGGCACGCTTGACGATGCTCACGGCACGATTCTAGGTCGCGGCGGCGTCGAGTTCGGCATCGGCGACGCCGGGCCGGACGCTGCGGCTCCGTCGCCACGCCGCCCAGCCGCGCCCGAGCGCGTAGAGGACGGCGCTGACCGTGCCGACGAAGAACCCGACCGGATAGTTGCTCGTGTAGGAGAGGGCGATGGCCAGCCATACCGTGGCGAGGGCGATCACCACCGAGAGCGCGATCGCGCGCAGGGGCCGGTCGGTGAAGGAGCGCGCGGCGGCGGGCGCGCCGATCATCAGGCTGAAGATGAGCAGGGTGCCGACCACGGGCACCGTCATCGTCGTGGCCAGGGCGACGACGACGAGGAAGCACAGCTCCATGGCGAAGCGGCTCACGCCGCGGGCCTCCCCCGCCTCGGCCAGGACCGAGGAGAGCATCAGCGGCCGGTAGAGGACGATGACGGCAGCGATGCACACCGCGGCCAGCGCCGCCGTCGGCACCAGCTCGGTGCTGCTGACACCCAGCACCTCGCCGAAGAGCAGCGAGTAGATCTCGGGCGCGTACTCGACGCTCATGCTCAGGAACAGGGCGCCGAGGCCGAGCATGAAGACGAGCGCGAGGGCGGTGACGACGTCGTGGCGCCCGCGACGGCCCAGCACCCCGATGCCGAGCGCGCCGAAGAGGGAGAACACCCCGAGGCCGATGATCGTGCTGATGCCGAGCAGGCTGGCACCCGCGGCGCCGGCGAAGGCACCATTGGGCACGGCGTGAGCGACGAAGGCCGAGCCTCGGAGGACGGTGAAGAACCCGACCACGCCCGCGACCACGGCGACGATCGTCGCCTCCGTCCACGCGTTGACCATGAACCCGGAGAACACCCGCGTCACCTCACCGGTGGCGTGCGGCGCGCGTGCGCCCGCCATAGCTCCGGTACCCCGGAGAGGAGGTAGAGGACAAACACCAGCGTGACCACGAAGAAGCTCACCGGCCACGCATGACCGGCGGAGGACCAGCTGAAGCTGTCGTAGGCGAGGACGATGCCCACCCACGTCGCGCCCACACCGATCAGGCCAGCGGCGAGGATCGCGGTGGCCGGCCGCCGGGTGACGCGCAGCGCGGTGGCGGCCGGGCCGACGAGGAGCGCCGTGCTCAGGATCGTGCCGATGGTCAGGGCCGCGAGCGCGACCGAGATCGCCAGCGCCAGGAGGTAAAGGGCTCCGACCGCGCGCACCGGGATCCCGCGGGCGGCGGCGAGCTCGGGGCTCACCGAGCTGAGCAGGAGCGGCCGGTAGAGCAGCGTGAGGAGGGCGACGACGAGGGCGCTGAGCACGACCACCGCCGGAACCGTCGAGCCGGAGATGGCGAAGATCGACCCGAAGAGGATGGTCACCGTCGCTCCCGTGGTGTTGTGGTAGGTCGCGTCGAGGTAGAGGAAGAGAGCGGCGAGCCCCAGCGCCGCGCCGAGCACGATGCCCGTAGCGAGATCGCGCCCGCGCGGCCGCTGGATGCCGATCAGCTCCATTGCTCCGGCGGCGACGACAGAGATGGCTACGAACCCCCCCAAGGGTCCGGCACTCACCAGGAAGGCGCCCGATCCCCCCGTCGTCCCGATATCGCCGAGCGCTTCGCCCGCGAACGACTGCCCGCGCATGACGGTGAACACGCCGACCGTGCCCGCCACCACCGCCACCACCGTTCCCACGACAACGGCGATCCCCACGGTCGTCGAGTCGAAGAACCCGGGGCCGAAGACGGGTGAGAGGAAGTGGCTCACGGGACGATCTCAACCGCGATGAGGGGGCCGTCATGGCCGTGCGCCGCGCCAGGATCGTCGCTCGGACCGGCGACCACGAGCACTCGGCCGTGGACGTGGAGAACCTCGACCTGACGCCCGTAGAGCTTCGAGAGGACGTCGGTCCTGACCACCTCCTCGGTCGTCCCGCTCGCGGCGCGGCCGCCGACGAGATAGACGATGCGCTCCATCACCGGGAGCAGCGGGTTCATCTCGTGGGCGGAGATGAGGATGGCGATCCCCTGCTCGGAGGCGATCCGCGCCAGCAGGGTGACGACCTCCTGCCCGCTCGGGAGATCGAGGTTGGCGAGCGGCTCGTCGAGGAGGAGGAGCTTGGGGCGGCTGATCAGGGCATG
Source organism: Solirubrobacteraceae bacterium (assembly GCA_035551955.1). Classification (GTDB taxonomy): domain Bacteria; phylum Actinomycetota; class Thermoleophilia; order Solirubrobacterales; family Solirubrobacteraceae; genus Palsa-465. The sequence goes on from DASZMD010000215.1 coordinate 2,431, forward strand.
GGCGATGAGCACCCGCTGCTGCTCGCCGCCCGAAAGGCTCCCGACGCGCGCGTCGGCGAAGTCCTGGGCATCGACGGCGGCGAGCATCTCGTCGATGAGCTCGCGCCGGGCGCGGGAGGGGCGCGAGATCCCGAGCCGGTGCCCGTCCAGCCCGAGGCCGACGAGGTCGCGCGCCCGCAGCGGCACGTCGGGGTCGAGGAGGAACTTCTGGGGGACGTACCCGATCTGCGGGTTACGGCGCGAGCGGGGCTGACCGGCGACGAGCACCCGGCCCGAGGTGGCAGCCTGGAGTCCGAGGATGACCCGGAACAGGGTGGTCTTGCCGGCGCCGTTGGACCCGATCAGCCCGGTGAACTCGCCGGCGCAGACGCCGAAGCTGACGTCGTTGAGGATCTCTCGCCCGGACAGGCGGACGCTGACCCCCTCGACCGAGAGCACCTGCTCGCGCCGCGCTGACGCCCCGTCGCTCGTCATAGCTTCGCGGTCGACACCCGCTCGGCAACGGCGCGCTCGAGGGCGCGGACCTCGGCGAGCATCCAGGACTGATAGTTGTAGCCCGGAGTGGGCATGGTCTCGTAGAGCCCGACCACAGGGATGCCGTACTTCCTGGCCTGCTGGAGGAAGGAGTCGGTGAGGGAGTCGGTGACCTGCTGGTTGTAGAGGAACGCTTTCACCCGGTGGCCGGAGAACAGGCCGTTCTCCAGCGTCACCGACTGCGGCGCCGGGTCGACCCCGTTCATCACGTCGGCCTGAAAGGTGAACGGAGTCAGGTTGTCCGCCCCCGCCGCCTGCAGCATGTAGTCGCCCACCGGCTCGGTCGTGGCCACCGGGGTCCCCGGATACCTGGCCTTGAAGCTGGCCAGAGCCTGCTCCCACGGCTTCAGGGAGCGGTCGAAACGGGCCGCGTTGGCGCTGAAGTACGCGGCGTGCTGGGGCTGGATCGCCGACAGGTCGCGAGCGAGCGCGGCCGCCACCTTCGGCATCGTCGTCGGCTGGTACCACAGATGCGGGTTCGAGGTGGAGTCGGGAAGCCCGAGCAGCTTCTGCACGTCAATCACCCGGCGCGACGAACTCGAAGACGCCGACTCGATCTTGTTCATATAGCTGTCATAGCCGAGCCCGTTCTGGACGACGAGCTTCGCCGAGCTCACCTCCTGGGCCACGCTCGGGCTCGCCTCGAAGGTGTGGGGATCGACGTTGGGATTGCTCTCGATCGCCCGCACCGTCACGTACTTGCCACCGATCTGACCGAT
>DASZMD010000216.1:0-5870 GCA_035551955.1 Solirubrobacteraceae bacterium
CGAGCTCGAGGACATCACCGTCGGCGAGGGCGACGAGGCCGTCCCCGGCCAGGTCGTCGAGGTCCACTACGTCGGCGTGTCCTGGAAGAACGGCAAGGAGTTCGACGCCTCCTGGAACCGCGGCAACACCTTCAAGTTCGGCCTCGGCAAGGGCCAGGTCATCCCCGGCTGGGACCAGGGCGTAGCGGGCATGAAGGTCGGCGGACGCCGCCGCATCACCATCCCCCCCAACCTCGCCTACGGCAAGCGCGGCGCCGGCGGTGTGATCGGCCCCGACGAGACCCTGGTGTTCGTCGTGGATCTGGTGGGGGTGGGGTAGGGAAGCGCGCCGAGCGCCGGGCGCGTGCCGGCCCGCGTTCGGGCCTGTGATGAATTTTTGCTGTATGTCAACCATTTTTCATCACGGCAATTCCGGTGCATCGTCAGGGCCGATGGCGCCCACCCGCACCCGACCTCGATGACCACCATCGAGCGAGAGCTATAAGCCTGGGCCGGGCCTCGAGCGGCACACGCTCGCGAACCCGTCGACCATGCCCACGGGGTTCGAGAGCCGGTACTTCGAGCTCGAGCCGGGGGGCTACTCGAGCCTCGAGAAGCACCGTCCGTCGCTCTGCGGGGCGCCGGCCGGGCGCTGATCGGCGACCGGGTACACGAGATCTCGCCTTACGACGCGCTCTACGTCCCGCCGCTCGCGCCCCATCGCTGGCTCAACGCGGGCGCCGAGCGGTTCGGGTTCCTGTGCACGGTCGACGGCGAGCGTGACCAGCCCGGCCCCTCGATGACGAGGAGTGGGAGCGGCTGCGCGCGGATCCGGGCACCGCTCCCTACGCCTTCTGACTCCACAGGGATAAGAGGCGCCCCCGCGCGCGCACAGTTGTACGTACATGCGTATACCATGACAACATCCCCGTCGACCGCTCGTCGCCCCTTCCCCTCTGGGCCCAGGTCCACGCCGACCTCACGGCTCGGCTCGCGGCCGAGGAGTTCGACGAGCGCTTCCCCACCGACCACGAGCTCGTAGCCGCCTACGGGGTCTCGCGCCAGACCGTCCGCGAGGCCGTTCGCCGGCTCGCCGACGACGGCCTGCTGGCGCGCGAGCGGGGGCGGGGAACGCGGGTCCGGACGCTCGAGTTCGAGCACACGCCGGGGACGCTCGAGGGCCTCTTCCATCAGGTGGAGGCGCAGGGAGCGACGCAGACGAGCGTGGTCCGGGTTCGGGAGCAGACGACCGACGCGGAGGTAGCGCGCCGGCTCGAGCTGCCCCCGCGCGCCCCGCTCGTCCACATCGAGCGCTTGAGGCTCGCCGACGACGAGCCGCTCGCGCTCGACCGCAGCTGGCTTCCTGCCCGCGTGGCGCGGCCTCTGCTCGAAGCTCCCCTGACCCACGCCGGGCTCTACGACGAGCTGGCGCGACTGACGGGGGTGACCATCGTCGGGGGCACCGAGCGGGTGCGCCCGGTCGTGCCCACCGCGAGCGAGCGGCGTGCCCTCAGGCTGCCCGCGGATGTCGCCGGATTCGCGATCGAGCGGCTTGTCCGCTCCGAACGGGAGCCGGTGGAGTGGCGCCAGAGCCTGGTGCGCGGCGACCGCTACAGCCTGGTCGTCGAGCTCACCCCGCGGCGCGCGCGCCAGCCGGCGTTGCCGTGGACCTACGAGTCCTCGTGATGCGACGCCATGTCTCGCACCAGCCCAACGTTCCCGGCAAGGGAATCATGGCCAGCTACAGCCCCCGCTTCTGGGCCCTGGTGGTGGCGATCGGGGTGGCCGCGGGGCTCGGGGCGGCCGTGCTCACGCTGCTCCTCGACCTCGTGCAGAACACCTCGTGGTCGTATCGCTCGGGCACCTTCCTCTCCGCGGTGACGCGGGCCGGAGCGGACCGGCACATCCTCGTCCTCTTCATCGCCGGCGCCCTGGCCGCGGTCGGCGGCCTGCTCATCAAGCGGGTGCCCGGCTCGGGCGCCGGGGAGATCTCCGACGGCCTCTGGCTCAGCGGCGGCCGGCTCGCGTTCTGGCGCAGCCAGGCGCGCGGGGTTCTCTCGATCGTGATCGTGGGGATGGGCGCGTCGCTCGGCCGCGAGGCAGCCCCGCAGCTCACCGGGGCCGCGGTGGCCAGCGTCCTCTCGCAATGGGCCAGGGTCCCCGCCTGGCAGCGTCGCCTCCTGGTCGCGTGCGGCGCGGGGGCGGGAATGGCCGCGATCTACAACGTGCCTCTCGGCGGCGCCCTGTTCGCCGTCGAGGTCCTCCTCGGCACTCTGACCCTGCCCGTGGTCGTGCCCGCGGTGGCGATGACCGCGATCGCCACCGGGGTCGCGTGGATCGTCGTACCCACCTCGCCCACGTACGTCGTCACCGGCTTCAGCGTGACCGGGTCGCAGGTGGTGTGGGCGGCGCTCGTCGGGCCACTCGCCGGACTCCTGGCCGTGGGCTGGGTCCACACCATCGCCGCCGTCAACCGCCTGACGCCGCGCGGCGTCGGCAGGCTGGCGGTGCCGATCCTCATCTTCACGGCGCTCGGCGCCGTCTCCATTGCCTACCCCGAGCTCCTCGGCAACGGCAAGGACGTCGTCCAGCGGGTGTTCTCCGACCACCTGGCCGTCGCCGTCATCGCTGCTCTGCTCGTGCTCAAGCCGCTCGCCACGGCGGCCTGCCTCGGCACCGGGGCGCCCGGCGGGCTGTTCACCCCCACCCTGACTCTCGGGGTGCTCTTCGGCGCGCTCCTCGGGCACGGCTGGGCGTCACTGTGGCCCGGCGCGGCGCCCGGCAGCTATGCCGTCATCGGCGGCGCGGCCGTACTCGCTGCGTCGATGCAGGGACCGCTCGCCGCCGTCGTGCTCATGCTCGAGCTCACGCACCACGCCGACGCCCTCATGGTCCCTGTCCTCCTCGCCGTGGCCGAGGCGACGATCGTCGCGCGTATCTTCGGAGCGCCGTCGATCTACTCCGCTCGGCTCACCGTCGAGGACGAGCACGCCGAAGCCGCCGGTCCCCTGCAACCCGAGACGCCGAGGCCGGTACAACCTAACTAAACCTAATTGGTGGAGTATGGCGTCCGCAGGGTATCCTCCCCGAACGCCCGCTCCTCGCCCCGACACCGGAGGACACACGCCATGCCCCCTGCCGCCCGCCTCCCACGATGATCTTCCGCCAGATCACGCACAACGATTTGGGCTGCGCGTCCTACTTGATCGGCGACGAGCGGGCCGGCATCGCCGCGGTCGTCGATCCCCGTTTCGAGACCAACGTCTACCTGATGCTCGCTCGCTACATCGGGGTGAGGATCGAGCACATCCTCGAGACGCACACTCACGCTGACCACGTCTCGGGCCACGGGCGCCTGGCCGCCGCCACCGGCGCGACGATCCACATCCACCGCGCCGCGGTGCCCGAGTACGACCATGAGCCGTTCGACGACGGCTGGGAGCTCGAGCTCGGCGCCCTCACCGTGCGCGCCATGCACACCCCCGGTCATCGTCCTGAGCACAGCGCCTTCGTGCTCACCGACACCGCGCGCAGCTCCGAGCCGTGGGCGGTGCTGAGCGGCGACACCCTGTTCGTGGGCGACGTCGCTCGTCCCGACCTGGCGATCGAGAAGTCCGAGGGCGCTCGGGGCATCTTCCACGCGCTCCACGATCGCCTGCTTAGCCTCCCCGACTACTGCGAACTGTGGCCGGCGCACCTCGGCGGCTCCATGTGCGGCGGGCCCGGCATGGACCTGAAGGTGGCCTCGACGATCGGCTTCGAGCGCGCCCATAACGCGATGCTCCAGATCGCCGAGGAGGACGAGTTCATCCGGCAGTCGCTCGACAAGCTCGGCCCCCAGCCCCCCAACTTCAAGGCGATCGTCGAGCTCAACAAGGGGCCGCTCCTCACCCACGGAGTCGATCTCCTCCCGCTCGCGCCGCGGCAGGTCGAGCTCAAGCGAAACAGCGGAGCGCTGCTCGTCGACGTGCGCACCGACGTGCAGTTCGACGACTTCCACATTCCCGGCTCGGTGTGTATCCCGCTGACCAGAGCGGGATTCGGATCCAAGCTCGCGTGGCTCGCCGATCGCCACCAGGAGATCGTCCTCATCGGGCGCGACGACGAGGACGCGCAGCGCGCCGCGATTCCCGCCATCGCCGTCGGCATCCGCAACCTGGCCGGCTACGCCCACGGCGGGCTCACGAGCTGGCGCCTCGAGAAGCGGCCCGTCGATCGCATCGAGCGCGAGACCGTCGAGCAGATGTATGACCGCCTCCAGGCCGATCCGAGCCTGCAGATCCTCGATGTGCGCGACGAGAGCGAGTGGGACGCCGGGCACATCCCCGGTTCGCTGTTCAAGTGCTGGCATGACATCGCCGAGCTCCCACCCGGCCTCGATCCGGAAAAGCCGGTGGCGGTGATCTGCGCATCGGGCCAGCGGTCGGCGACGGGTGGGAGCCTCGTCGCGCGCTTCGGAGCTCAGCGCGTGTTCCACATCGTCGACGGCGGCGTCCCCACGTGGGGGAAGCTCGGCCATCCCCTGGAGCGGGCCGAGGCGGGCGACGCGACGACGGCGCTTACGTAGCTCCTACTTTGGTCCGAGGGCGTTCTAACACGGGGGTTTCATCGTGACGGTCCAGAGCGCCCGTGAACCCACGCCTCCTCCCCTCGGCCACCGTCGCCCGGTCGGTCCTGCGAACCCAGAGCGACAGCCGTCTCACCGAGCTGGCGCGCGCGGGCTCAGAGCCCGCCTTCGAGGCGATCGTGGCGCGCTATCGCCGCTCGCTCGTGCGCTACTGCGCCCGCTTGGTCGGCGAGGGAGACGCCGAGGAGGCGGTCCAGGAGGCCCTGCTCAAGGCGCACGCCGCATTGCTCGCGGGCGACCCCGTGCGCCGGCTCGCGCCCTGGCTGCACGTCGTCGCCCATAACGCGGCGATCAGCCACCTGCGGGCGCGATCCTCTCGCCCCCAGCCCGCCGACGCCGATTACCAGGCATGCCCCGCGGTGGACGGCTCGACCGACTACCGCCAGGAGCTCGGCGACGTCCTCGACGCCGTCCGCTCCCTCCCCGAACGCCAGCGCGATGCCATCGTCATGCGCGAGCTCGAAGGCCGCAGCTACGAGGAGATCGCCGCGCATCTGGGTTCCAGCCACGGCGCCGTCCGGCAGCTGCTGCACCGTGCCCGATCCTCGCTGCGCGAACGCGTGGCGGCGCTGCTCCCGCTCGAGCCGCTCGCCCGGTGGGCGCTGAGCGGCGCCGGGGGCGCCGGCGCGGCCGGTGGCGCGGGCCTGTCGGGCGCGTGCGTGCTCGGCGCCAAGGCCTGCGCGGCGCTGCTCGTGCCCGCGACGGTGGCGCTCGTTGCCTCCGCGCCCGCGACGCCTCCAAAGACGACCCGCGTGAAGCCCGCGCGCCCGGCCGTGGCGGCGAGCCAGACCGGCACGACGGCCGCGAGCGGGCGCGAGACCGCGGTCGTGGCTCGCCGCCCGGTCGCCACCATCCGGGTCGCGAGCGTCACCACGAGCGCGCGGCTCACCTCGCCCACATTCACCACCGATCCGGGCAGCACCGTGACCAGGACCACGATCACGCCCAGCGCAACGCGCGTCTCCTCCCCGTCACGCACCGAGGCACCGCGCCCGGCCGCTCCCACCCAGCCCGGGTCACCGAGCGCCGGCACGCAGACGACGCCCGTTCGAGTGGTCATGGCCCGCGAGCAGCATCCCGCCGTCGGCGCGCCGGGCTTCTCGCCCGCCCCCACCGCTAGCCGACCGGCAAGCCCGTCTTCGTCACCGCCTGCTCCAGCCGGCGGCCAGCCCATGCAGGCGGCCGTGGCTACTCCGGTTCGATGAGCTCCAACGCTCCGAAACCTTCGAGCGGGCCGTCGATGAAGAAGATCTCGAGCGTGAGG
>DASZMD010000217.1:0-4175 GCA_035551955.1 Solirubrobacteraceae bacterium
GGGCCGGCTGATCGTCCGCGCCACGCGCGTCGGACGCGAGACCCAGCTCGGCCAGATGACCCGGCTCGTCGAGCACGCCCAAGGCGAGAAGGCCGCCGTTCAGCGCCTGGCCGACCGCATCTCGGGCGTGTTCGTGCCCGCTGTGCTCCTCATCTCGGCGCTCACGCTCGGCGTCTGGCTCCTCACCGGTCACCCGGCCACCGCGGCGTTCAGCGCCGCCATCTCGGTGCTCATCATCGCCTGCCCGTGCGCGCTGGGGCTGGCGACCCCGGCGGCGCTCTTCGTTGCCTCCCTGACCGGAGCCAACCGAGGGATCTTCTTCAAGGGCTACCGCGCCCTCGAGGCCTCCCGCCACGTCGATACCGTGCTCCTCGACAAGACGGGCACGCTCACCCACGGCCAGATGACCATCACCGACATCGAGGCCGCCCGCGGGTACGAGGAGGACGAGGTCCTGCGCTGGGCCGGGGCGGTGGAAAAGGCCTCCGAGCACCCCGTGGCGCGCGCGGTGGCCGCCATGGCCGAGCGCCGGGTCGGCGAGCTGCCCGAGCTCGACACCTTCGCGGCGCTGCCCGGGATCGGGGCGCGCGGCACCGTCGAGGGCCACGAGGTCTACATCGGCCGCGCCGCGGGGCTCCCCGCCGGCCTCGCGGCCCGTCAAGCGGAGTGGGAGGCGCTGGGGCACACGGTGGTCGTCGTGCGCCGCGACGGGGCGGCGATCGCGGCGCTGGGCGTCGCCGATGCGATCCGTCCCGAAGCGGCGACGGCGGTCACGGAGCTCAAGGGCCTCGGGCTCCGCTGCGTGCTCGTGACCGGAGACAACGAGACGACCGCCCGAGCGGTGGGCGCGGCGGTGGGGATCGAGGAGATCGTCTCCGGGGCGCTCCCCGCCGACAAGGTCGCGGTCATCCGGCGGCTGCAGAAGGAGGGCGGGTGCGTGGCGATGGTGGGCGACGGTGTCAACGACGCCCCCGCGCTGGCGAGCGCCGATCTCGGCCTCGCCGTAGGCTCGGGCACCGACGTGGCGATCAACGCCGCCGACCTTATCATCGTCCGCGACGACCTGCGAATCGCGGGCACGGCGATCAGCCTGGCGCGCCGGACCCTGAACACGATCCGGGGCAATCTCGCCTGGGCCTTCCTCTACAACCTCGCGGCCATCCCCCTCGCCGCCCTCGGCCTCCTCAACCCCCTCATCGCCGGCGCGGCGATGGCGCTCTCCTCCACCTTCGTGATCGCTAACAGCGCGCGGCTGCTGCGCCACGGCGGCCCGCCCCCGCGCCCCGCCCGCAGCGCACCGGGGCACGCGCCCGCGCTCGCCGCGGAACAGGCAGGCTGAGCAACAACTTCTCACCGCCGCGCTCCAGCCCTAGCTCGGAATCCGCGCCTCCACCGCCAGCCCGCCGTCGGGCTGCGCCCTGAGCACGAGCTCGCCGCCGTGGGCGCGGGCGATGGCGTCGGCGATCGAGAGGCCGAGGCCGACGCCGTCGCGCTCCGCCACCCGGTCGCCGTCGAGGCGCTGGAAGGGCTGACGCAGGCGTTCGACCTCGTCTGGGGGCACGACCGGCCCGGTGTTGGTGACCGAGATCGCAGCCTGCCCGCCGTCGGTGCGCGTCGCCACCCGCACCGCTCCCGAGGGCACGTTGTGCCGGATCGCGTTGTCGAGCAGGTTGGCCACGAGCCGTTCGGCGAGCCTTGGCTCGCCGAAGGCGGCGGCGGGCTCGAACGAGGCCTCGAGCCGGAGGTCGCCCTCGGCTATCTCGGATCCGCGCGTAGCCACCACGGCCTCGGTCACGGTGGCGAGGTCGAAGGTCTCCCGGCGGGCGAGCCCACGCTCTGAGCGTGCCAGGGTGAGCAGCGCCTCGATCAGCCGCTCCTGCTGCTCTCCAGCTGCGAGCACGCGCTCGTGGCTCTCGCGCAGCGATTCGACGGTCGCCTCGGGGTCGCTGAGCGCCACCTCGGCGACGGTGCGCTGGCGGGCCAGGGGAGTGCGGAGCTCGTGGGAGGCGTTGGCGACGAACTGGCGCTGGGCTTCGAAGGAGGTCTCGAGGCGGCCCAGCAATCCGTCGAAGGTGCCGCCGAGCTCGTGGAGCTCGTCGTTGGGGCCGTCGAGGGCGAGGCGGCGGTCGAGATTGCTGGCGGAGATGTCGCGGGCGGCGGCGGTGATCGTCCGCAGGGGACGGAGAACGCGGCCCGCCACGAGCCAGCCGAGGGCGATGGAGATAACCGTCATGGCCGCCAGCGCCGCGAGCGAGGTGATGAGCAGGCTGTGGAACTCGTCCGAAGGCTGGCGCCGGACGATGGTGACGGCGCGGTTCAACTTGCCGCGGATCTGCTCCGCCTGGACCTGGGCCGCCGCGATCCGCTCCTGCGTCGCCTTGACCGCCGCGACGGCGACCGGGTTCCCTCGGGTGATCGTGAACCCCCGCGGGGCGCCTCGAAGGCCGGTCGGTGGCAAATCTCGGGCGAGGAAGCTGATGTTGGCCCGCGGAGTCGAGTCGCGCACCACCAGGTTGGTGATGGTGAGGAGGATGCCGCCCGAGACGAGGAACAGAGCCCCGAAGAGCAAGGTGAGCTTGAGTCGCACGGTGCGGCGGGGCAGGCGCATGGTCAGATCCGGTAGCCGGCCTGGGGGACGGTCTCGATCACCGGAGGATGGCCGAGCTTGCGGCGCAGGCGGCTCATCGTCACCTTGACCGTGGTCGTGAACGGGTCCGCGGCCTCGTCCCACACCCGGGCGAGCAGTTCCTCGGCGGACACCACCCGCCCCTGCGCGGCGAGCAGGAGCTCGAGCATGCCGAACTCCTTGGGCCCGAGGGCGACGAGCTCGCTGCCCCGCCACACCCGGCGCTCGGCGGTGTCGAGCCGCAGGTCGCCGCGCACGAGGACGGGCGGGAGCGCCGGGTGCGAGCGGCGCGCGAGGGCATGCACGCGGGCGAGGAGCTCGGCGAAGGCGAAGGGCTTGGCCAGGTAGTCGTCGGCGCCGCGACCGAGGCCGTCGACCCGGTCGTCGATGGTGGCCGCCGCGGTGAGCATGAGCACGCGGCTGCGCGCACCACTGGCGACGATCTCCGCGCACACCCGGTCGCCGTGGAGTGCGGGCAGGTCGCGGTCGAGGAGGACGACGTCGTAGTCGTTGACGAGTGCGCGCTGCAGCCCGGAGCGGCCGTCGAGTGAGACGTCGACGGCCATTCGCGCGCGACGCAGGCCCACCCCGATCGCCTCGGCGAGCTCTCTGTCGTCCTCAATGACGAGCACACGCAATGTCGCTCTCCTCTGGATCCCGTCGCAAGTCTTTGCGGCAGGATCGCCTGCCCATGGTTGCACGCGGGTTACACATTTACTGCACCAAGGTCCAGTAGCCGCCTGCCCGCTCCGGTGCCACTATGGCCGTGGGGCAGAACATGGAAGTGGGCAAGGCGTTATCCAGGGGCCGGGAGCTCATGGTGGCTGGAGTGTTGGCCGTCCTGCTTGCCGGGTGCGCCGGAAGCGCAGACCCGCCGGCCCCGCCGTCACCGCAAGGTGCGGCGGGGTCGGCAGTATCTGTGGGCGGCGCGGGCGCGGCCGATGGCCCGCGCCCCGTCGCAGTAGCGTGCTAGCCGTAGAGCACGAGCTGGAACGCGCACGCGGCGCCCAGGACGTGCACCCCGATGCTGCCCTCGCCGCTCAGCGCGGGACCGCCCGGGGCAGCTACCGAGAACATGTTGTAGTACTCGCCGTACCAGTACGGGGTTGTGTCGGTGGTGGGATAGAACGCGTTGTGGGTGTCGCCGACGTTGAGCGTGGTCGGCGGACTGTAATTACCGTCGTAGTCGTCCTCCTCGATCGCTCCGGTGGCGCTGTTGTCCTTGACGATCAGGCTCGCGGCGTAGCTGCCACCCCCGTTGTCGAGGCACTGGGCGATGAAGCTGAACGGTCCCCGGGTGGTGAGCGTCTGCTGGACGCCGGGCGACGTCGTCGAGGCGCTCAGGGTCACGAGCCCGGAGTTGAAGTAGCCGTCCGTGCTCGCCGCGCTGGTCGCCCGGGTGGCGGTCGCGGCCGTCGTCGCATTGGTTGCGTTGGCCGCGGTGGTGGCGTTGGTGGCGTTGGTGGCGTTCGTCGCGCTGGTGGCGGTGAGCGCGCTGGTGGCGGTGGTCGCGTGGTCGGCGTTCTTGGCGCTGGGGACCTTGCCTAGC
>DASZMD010000218.1:0-4304 GCA_035551955.1 Solirubrobacteraceae bacterium
GAAGGCGACGGGCAGCCGCACGGTCGCAATGGTCAGCGCCGCCATGACGACGGCCCAGGAGATCTGGAAGAGGGCGACGCTGTGGGTCACGTTGGCCGCGGGAATCGCGAACCAATTGTGGTTCAGACCGAGCACGAGCACGGCGTAGCTCCACCAGAAGCCGGAGAAGAGCCCGAAGATGCAGGCCACCAGCGTCTGCCCGAGCGCTGCCGCCCACACCGCGGAGACGATCAGCCCGAGCCCGGTCGCAGCGAGGATGATGGGGAGGGCGCTGCCGCCGGCGGCCGCGGGCACATAGCCGACGAGAGCGAGACCGAGCGAGACCGAGCCGACGACAAAGATCGGCAGCCCCAGGATCGAAGGATCTCCTGCCATCGCCGCGGGCGCGGGTGCGGGTGCCGCGGTGGTCGACGGGGGATGCTCGGCGACGGTTGACATCGAAAGTCCCTTCCTTTCGCTGTGATGCGAGGTCACGCCAAAGCTATTGACACCCGGCGCTCGGTGCCAAGAAGCCCGCCGTATTCCCGCATTGCTGGACACAGAGCTCCGGCTCCGTGTCACCGACCCCTCCCGATCAGCTCAATGAGCTCGGCGGCGTTGCGCACCGCGTAGTCCCGGTAGCAGTTGTTCATGAGCACGTGGGTCTCCGACGCCTGCTCGGCGAGCTCCCGCGCGCATCCGGCGAGCTCCTCGAGCTCTGCGTCGTCGTAGCGGTAGCGGAAGCGCTCGGCGGCGCTCGCACTCACCTGCTTCCACGCCTCGTCCGAGCGCCCGTGGCAGCGCAGCACCGCGGGCTCGTGGGTCACCGCGAGCAGGCGGGGCAGCTCCGAGGCGGCCGGGGCGTCGACGCACACGTAGGAGAGCTCGAGCGATTCCAGCAACGAGAGCGTCCGCTCGCGGTCGCGCTCGGTGGCCGTCCACCGCGGGGAGCGGAGCTCGACCATGGCCGGGAGCCCGTCGAGGCGCTCGGGCAGGCGCTCGAGCTCCTGCCGGGTGTCCCGGCGGGGGTGAAACCACGGTGGGTACTGGAAGAGCAGCGTCGACAGCCGACCCGCCTCGCGCAGGGGCGCGAGGGCGGAGAGGAAGCGTCGCCAGGCCTCGTCGAGCGCCCCGGGCTCGAGGTGCGTGGGGTAGATCCGGTCCTTGCCGCGGTGCTCGGGGAGAACAGCTTCCCGCATGTCCTTCCACAGCGAGGCGGCGCGCGTGGGGTGCCCGGTGAGGAGCGAATAGGCCTTGACGTCGAACTCGAAGCCGTCGGGACTGTTGGCCGCCCACAGACCGGCGGTGCGCTCGCTCGGCGGCGCGTAGTAGGTCGAGTCGACCTCGACGAGCGGAAAGTGGGCGGCGTAGTAGGCGAGCCGCTCGGCCGCGGTCATCGTCTTGCGCGGATACCAGTCGCTGTCCTTGACCAGCGTCTTGTCGGTCCACGAGCACGTCCCGGCGCGCACCACCCCGCGGCCGACGTGGAGGACGGGACCGAGGACGGTGTCTTCGCTCATGGGCAGCAACGTTAGGCTCTCGCGTCCCACGACCTAGAGGAGACACCGATGGAATACCGGCAGCTCGGCAGCTCTGGCCTTCGCTTCTCGAAGCTCATCCTCGGGACGATGACCTTCGGCGGGAGCGGCGAGTTCCGCGCCGTGGGCGAGACCGACCTGAAGGGGGCTCGACACCAGATCGACATGGCGCTCGACGCCGGGGTCAACGTCATCGACACCGCGGACGTCTACTCCTCGGGGGCATCGGAGGAAATCATCGGTAACGCCCTCACGGACGGGCGCCGCGACCGCGTCCTCCTCGCCACCAAGGCGCGCTTCCCGATGGGTCCCGGCCCCAACGACGCCGGCCTCTCGCGCCATCACCTGATCCGGGCCTGCGAGGCCAGCCTGCGGCGGCTCCAGACCGATCACATCGACCTCTACCAGATGCACGAATGGGACGGGCAGACGCCGCTCGAGGAAACCCTGTCGGCCCTCGAGCAGCTTGTGAGCACGGGCAAGGTCCGTTACGTCGGGTGCTCGAACTTTGCGGGCTGGCAGGTGATGAAGGCCCTCGGCATCGCCCGCCGGCACGGGCTCCCCGAGTTCGTCTCACAGCAGATCTATCTCTCCCTCCAGGAGCGCTCGGCCGAGTACGAGATCGTGCCGTCGGCCATCGACCAGGGTCTCGGGCTGCTGATCTGGAGCCCGCTCGCCGGTGGCCTGCTCTCGGGGAAGTACCGCCGCGGGCAGCCTCCGCCCGAGGGCTCGCGCCACGCGAGCGAGTGGGACGAGCCGCCCGTCTACGACGAGGACAAGCTCTACGACACGATCGAGACGCTCGTCGAGATCGCCGAGGACCGGGGTGTGTCGGCCGCCCAGGTGGCGATCGCCTGGCTCCTGGCCCGGCCGGGGATCACCAGCGTGATCGTCGGCGCCCGCACCGACGAGCAGCTCGCCGACAATCTCGCCGCCGCCACCCTCGAGCTCTCATCGGCCGAGCAGGTGAGGCTCGAGGCGGTCAGCCGGCCGCCGCTCATCTATCCCTTCTGGCACCAGCACAACACCGCCGCCGACCGCCTGGGCGCGGCCGACCTCGCCCTGCTCGGGCAGTACCGCTAAATCGCGGGCTCGTAGGCGCCGGCGGACGCGGGGGCGGCCACCGCGTCGGGCGCGCCCGCGATCCGGCGCGCGCGCCTCAGGTACGCGTAGGCCACCGATCCGGTCACGAACGTCCCGGCGAGGAGGAGGACCGAGAACCACTGCAGATACCAGCTCCCGCCGGTGGGGTTGTAGACGCTGGCCCGCGGCCACGCCATGTTGACGGTCATCACGGCGCCGTAGAGAACGGCGGCGATGTTGACGGGCAGTCCCCAGCGGCCGAGCGAGAACACGCGGCCGTCGGTCTCCCCGCCGATCCCACCCCGCAGCCGGCGGATGAGCTGGGGCACGGTGACGAACAGGTACGCCGCATACAGGGTGACGATGCACGCGCTCGTGAGGTCGGTGAAGAGCGCGGGCTTACCGACATTGATGAGGAGCAGCGCCGCCGAGAGGACGCCCACCACGATCGCGGGTGCGATCGGCGCCCCGGTGACCGCGTTGACCTGGGAGAGGGAGCGCGAGAACGGCAGCGCGCGGTCGCGGGACATCGAGAACATCATCCGGCTCGCCGCCGTCTGGATCGCCAGGGTGCACACGCAGATGGCGACGGTGACGTCGACAAGGAAGATCTTCCCGACGGTGGTGCCGAGGCGCGAGGTGAGGACGTAGGGGAGCCCGTTGGTGGCGAGCTGGCCGTCGGTCAGGCTGGGCGCGGCCATGATCGCCGCGAGCAGAAGCAGGCCGCCGCCGATCCCCGACGCGGTCAGCGCCTTGATGATCGCCCGGGGCGCGGTGCGGCGCGGGTCCCTGGTCTCCTCGGAGAGCTCACCGGCGCTGTCGAAGCCGACCATCACGTAGGCGGCCATCAGGGCCGAGACGATGAACACCCCGAAGTAACCGGTATGGGCGGGCGCGCCGGTCTGGTGCAGCACGGCGCCGGGGCCGCGCTTGGCGTGCACGAAGAGGAGAGAGACGAGCGCGACCACGCCGATGAGCTCGCACGTCACCCCGATCGAGTTGATCCGCGACATGAGCTTGATCCCGATCGCATTGATCGTGGTCGTCAGGGCGATGAGGATCGAGCCGAGGACGACGGCGTTGCTCGCTCCCGTCGAGGTGGCGAGCGAGGGATTACCGCCGACGATCTGAAAGCCGCTCCAGATCGTCGGCATCACGACCTGGAGCGCGATCGCCGCCGCCGACACGGTGACGATCTGGGCGATGAGCATGGTCCAGCCCGCGAACCAGCCCACGGTGACGTTGGAGAGCCGGCGCGACCACTGGTAGATGCAGCCCGAGATCGGATACCGGGCCGCCATCTCGGCGAAGCACAGCGCCACCAGCATCTGACCGCAGAACACGAGCGGCCAGGTCCAGAAGAACGCCGCCCCGCCGAAGGAGAAGCCGAAGGCGAAGAGCTGGAAGACGGTGGTGAGGATGGAGACGAAGGAGAAGCCGGCCGCGAACGAGGCGTACGGGCCGAGGCGGCGGCGGAGCTGCTGGGTGTATCCGAAGGTGCCGAGGTCGTGCTCGTCCTTGAGCATTTCGTCGAGGCCGGACGTATCCGTAGCGGTAGTCATGGGTGCGGAACTTATGAGCGCCCCGGGGCCGCTGTCATTGGCCAAACGTCCAAGAGCGCTGGGCCGCCTCGTTACCCGATGGCCAAACGTCGGCGACGACCTACTCGCTCGACGCCCGCGCCCGCTTCAGAGCAGCGGGTAC
>DASZMD010000219.1:0-9656 GCA_035551955.1 Solirubrobacteraceae bacterium
CTCGGTCATGGCCATGCCCGCGAGGGCGCCCTCGCCGTAGTCGGGGCGCGTCAGTCGCGGCTCCCACTCGGCGGCGATCGCGGGCGCGGACTGGCGCAGAGCGGGGACGACGGCGTAGGTCATCGACACCGGGCACATCACGCCGGCGTTGGCGTTGGACCACAGCATGAACATCGCCGCCCGCACCACGTGGGCGCCGTCGCGGGGCTCGCGCCACGGCGAGCCGTGGATGCCGCGCTCCACCGCTCCGCGCAGGAGCCAGTGCCACGAGGGGTCGAGCTCGACCTCGTCGATCCGCTTCCCGTAGCGATCGTGGGTGCGGAGGATGGGCTCGTTGCGTTCGGCCCGCCGGGCGTGCTCGAGCACGGCGACGCTCCCGGCGGCGGCGCCGGTCTCCCGCACGCGATCGACACCCCAGCCGCCGCCCTCGCGCTCGAGCGCCTCGCGCAGCGCCAGGTCGGCCTCGAAGAGGTCGATGGGCTGGAGCGGCGGCGCCTGATTGAGCACCTCGCGGGCAGGGTCGGTGACGTCGATCGTAGCCATCAGGTCTCCGTTTGCTTGCTGGCTGTGAATACGGATTCACAGTGTAGGCGTTTACAGTGTCTGCCGAACCGCAAAACTTGGGGGAAGCGACGGGACCATACGTCCCACTCGACAGGATCTCGGTCCGCGCGCGGATACTGCTCGGAACGGCAGCGTTGGCCGCCGTCATCGCCGCCGCGTTCGTCGCGCTGATCCTCTCGGTCGGCGATCTGCGCAGCGCGTCTAACCGTCGCGCTCATTCCGAGCAGACGATCGCCGCCGCCAACGACGCCGAGAAGCTCCTGCTCGACCTCGAGACCGGGGAGCGCGGATATGTGATCACCGACAGCCCGAGCTTCCTCGGGCCCTGGCGCTCGGCGCGCACCGCGTTCCCGACGGCGACCGCAAGGCTCGAGGCCGTCACCCGGGGCACCGGTGCGCAGGAGCGGCTGGCGATGAGGATCGACGCCGCCGGCAATGCCTACCTCCAGAGCTGGTCGCTTCCCCTCGTCGCCGCCGAGCGGCGTAATCCGGCGAGCGCTCGCCGACTCGTGGCCAGCGGCGAGGGCAAACGCCAGGTCGATGTCCTGCGACGGCTGTTCACCGGCCTGATCACCCGCGAACAGGCGCACGCGGTCGCTCGTACCGCCGCCGCCAATACCTCGGCCACCACCGCCGTCACCGCGACGATCGTGGGCCTCCTACTTTCGCTCCTCCTCGTCGCCCTCTTCTCGGCCCTGATCGGCCGCTCGGTGCTGCGACCGCTGGAGCGGCTGCGCGCTGCCGCGGACCGGATGGCGGGGGGCGTCCTCTCCGTGCGCATCCCCGGTCGCGGGCCGCCCGAGCTCGCCAAGCTGGCCGGCTCGTTCAACGCCATGGCGCGCTCGCTCGAAGACGGTCAGGCCCGTCTGCAGGAGGCCACGGTCAGGGCCGACGAGGCGAATCTCGCCAAGAGCGAGTTCCTCTCACGCATGAGCCATGAGCTCAGGACGCCGCTCAACGCCATCATCGGCTACGGCCAGGTCCTCGAGCTCCAGCTCGTGGACGAGCGGCACCACCAGGACGTCGAGCACGTCCTCAAGGCCGGCCGGCACCTGCTTGCGCTCATCAACGACGTGCTCGACATCTCGAGGATCGAGGCGGGCGAGCTCACCCTCTCCGCCGAGCCGGTGGCGGTCGCCGAGACGGTCGAGGAGGTGCTCGCGCTGGTGGCGCCGACCGCGGAGCAGCGCGGTGTCCACCTGGGCGTCGATCTGAGCGGGCTCGACGACGACGCCCACGTGTACGCCGACCGCCGGCTTCTCGCGCAGGTGCTCCTGAACCTGCTCTCCAATGCCATCAAGTACAACCGGGAGGGCGGCCGCGTCGACGTCGCCTTCGCCACCGCCGACGATGGCCGTATCCGCACGCTCGTCGCCGACACCGGACACGGCATCCCTCAGGCCAAGCTGGCCCGGCTCTTCGAACCCTTCGACCGCCTCGGGGCCGAGTACACCGAGGTCGAGGGCACGGGCCTCGGCCTCGCGCTCGCTAAACGCCTGGTCGAGGCGATGGGCGGCTCGATCGACGTCCACTCTGAGCCCGGCCAGGGCACTACCTTCATCGTCGAGCTCGCCGCCGTGGCTGCGCCCGACGCCGGGGCGCGGACCAAGGCGGGCGCCGCGGCGCGACCCGTGACGGGCCGCGAGCTCGGTCACCGCGCGCGCCGGATCCTCTACATCGAGGACAACCTCTCGAACCTCACCCTCGTCGAGCGGATCCTCGAGCAACAGCCCGACGTGGAGGTCATCCCCGCCATGCAGGGCACGCTCGGGCTCGAGCTGGCGCGCGAGCACCACCCCGACCTGATCGTGCTCGACCTCCACCTCCCCGACGTGCCGGGTACCGAGGTCCTGCGGCGCCTCAAGGGGGAGGCCGAGACGCGCGACATCCCCGTCGTCGTCCTCAGCGCCGACGCGAGCAAGAATCAGATCCAGCGCGTGCTCGAGGCGGGCGCCAGCTACTACCTGACCAAGCCCCTCGACGTCCGCGAGTTCCTCGACGTCCTCGCCGCCAATCTCCTCGATCGCGACGCCCTGCTCGTCTCCGAGCTTCACGGCGCGCGGATCGTCATCGTCGACGATGTCCCGACCAACGTCTCGCTGCTCGCGATGATCCTCGCCGACTGGGGGTACCACAACCTCGTCACCACCACCGATTCCTCCGAGGCGATCGCGCTGTGCCTCGAGGAGCCTCCGGATCTTCTCCTCCTCGACCTGCAGATGCCCTCGCCCGATGGTTATGAGGTGATGAGGACGCTCGGGCAGCGGCGCAACGGCGACCTGCCGATCCTCGTTCTCACCGCCGACCTGACCGAGGAGGTCAAGCGGCGCGCGCGGGCCCTGGGCGCCAACGACTTCATCAACAAGCCGTTCAACTTCGGCGAGCTGCGACAGCAGGTCAACGACCTGCTCCAGGCGCGCCGCCGGCGGGCAAAGATCTGAGCGGGGGCGGACTCCACTCGAGCTCGGAGTAAACGTCCCCGGGACGCACGACCTCGAAGCCGAGGCGCGCGTAGAGACGGGCGGCCGGGTTCGAGCGCTCGACGCTGAGGGTCACCCGGCGCGCCGCCCCGGCCGCCTCCGCGAGCAGAGCTCCGAGGAGTTGCGTGCCCACGCCGCGGCCGCGGTGCTCGGGGAGGAGCGCGATGTCGACCACGTGGATCGCCGCTCCGTCCCGGTCCACGCACAGCCGGCCCGCAGGGGTCCCGTGGACGAGGACGAGGTCGAAGCACGCATCCGGGTGAGCGGCTCGATAGGAGCGAGCCTGGGCCTCGTACTGCATGCGCAGGAACGCCTCCTTGGCATCCTCGTCCCAACCCGTGCCCGCGAGCTCGTCGGCCCTGGTGCTCGCGTAGACCCGGTAGAGGAACGCCTCGTCGGCCGCGGTGGCCCGCCGCAGCGCGAGCGGCGCGGCACCCGGCACTACGAGCGCTGCGGAAAGATGCCCTGCAGGGCGATGCAGATAGTGAGCGGCAGGTAGGGCATCAGGTTGTTGTGGGGCTGGCCGCCCCCGACGACGGCCACCGCGTCGCCCGCCATCGTCGCCGGCGCGCTCGGGACGGCCGGGTCGTAGACGTTGACGCTCTCGCTCGCGGTCACCGCGCTGTTCGCCGGCGTGCTCGTCGGGGTTTCGTGGAAGCGGCTGGCAAAGCCCTGGAGGACATGGGTGTGGGCGGGAAGCGTGGCCGAGGTGAGGGTCACCGTGCTCGCGCCCCCGGACTCGCCCTCGTAGTGGAGGGAGAGCCCCGGTCCCTGGTCGAAGTGCATGGGAATGCTTCCCTGGAGATTGGGCAGGGCGAAGGTGCTCCTGCCGTCTCCTCCGTAGGTCGTGCCCAGGAGCGAGAACAGGGCCGTGTTCTGGGAGATGGGTATGAGCTGCCCGTTGCACGCCGCCCACCCCAGGGGCGCGAAGTTATAGGGGAAGATCCGGATCTCGGCTAGAAACTGGTCGGACACGGTGGGGCCTCAGCTCTGGGAGGGGTAGACGCCGGACAGGGAGATGATGAAGGCGACGCACAGGTAGGGCTGGAAGTTGGTATGGGGCTGGTTGCCGCCCGCCGGGTGCACGGCGCCCGAGGCCATCGCCACGTCGGGTGCACTCGGGCTGTACATGTTCACCCCGCTGGCCAGGAGGCCGCCTCCCGGTCCCGCCTGAGTGCCCGCGTTGGGGGTCGCCCGCACGGCGTGATCATGTCCGGGAATCTGCGTCGTCGTCAGGGTGACGGTCTCGCTTCCGCCCGAGGCGCCCAGCACGTAGCTGCCGCCGCCGAGCTGTCCCTGGTGCACGGGGACGCGGCCCCGCAGATCGGGCAGCGCGAAGGTCGTCTGCCCGTCGCCGCCGTAGGTGGTGCCGATCAGGTTGAAGAGGACGTCGTAGTCCGAGATCGACAGCACCTGCCCCTCGCAGAACATCCAGCCCAGGGGCGCGAAATTGCCTCCGAACATCCTGATCTCCCCGACATATGGCTCGGCCATCGCCCGCCTCCTCAGTTCCGCGGTGGATAGATGCCGGTGAGCGCGATGCAGGCGCTGAGCACCAGGTAGGGCTGGCGGTTCTCGTGCGGGCCGCTGCCCCCCGCCGCGGTGAACGAGCCCGCGATCAGCGGCACGTCGCTGGCCGCGCTCGGGCCGTAGGGATCGGCGCCGCTGGCGGTGGCGAGATAGTTGCCGGTGGGCAAGGTGGCGGTGGCGGCCGCCGGCGAGCCCACCAGGGCGTGGGTATGGCCGGCCATCTCGGCGGCCGTGACCGTGTGCGTCTCCTCGCCGCCCGGGGCACCGAGGAGGAAGCCGGCGCCGACGTGCGCCGGCACCCGGCCCTGGAGGTTGGGGAGGGCGAAGGTCTGCCTGCCGTCGCCGCCATAGGTGGTGCCGAGCAACGAGAACAGCGCCTGGTTCTGGCTGATCGCTATCAGCTGTCCATTGCACAGCGCCCATCCCCTGGGCGCATATGTGAAGGTGAAGATCTTGATCTCACCGAGATACGGCGTGGCCACTTTTCCCTCTCCTACCTCGCGGTGATGCCTCGGACGGCGTTGACAATAGCGGCGATGTCGCGGCTGAAGTTAATCGTTAGTTGCTTTCGTGAAGCTTTTCGCCTGCTGGTGACATGCTTGTGGTTGCGCCCGCGGGTGTGCTTGCGCTTATGGGTGGCGTGCTTTGACCGGTGCGTGACCCTGGGGGTGGTCGCCGTCGCCGTCGCCAGCGCGGGTGCGGCTGAGGGCGTGGCGATCGCCGGGGCCGAGCCGAAGGCCGTTGAGCAGGTGCCGCCGACGAAGTCCAGCGATCCCCCGGTGTCGCTGCCGGCCAGGGCGAGGGCGGGCCCGTTGCCGGTGGTCGGAGAGGACAGGGTGTTGTGGGCCTCGAGATAGGACTCGACCTGTCCGCTGGCGTCGTTGGTGGGGCCGGTGTAACCCTGGAGCGTCAGGGGACTGGGCTGGGCGGACCCGATGAGGAACGCCGTGGCGTCGAAGCCGGCGTCGACCGCGTCGTTGACCCCGGCCGCCGTGAAGGTGTTGCCCGTCGCGTTCGTGCACAGCGAGCTCGGCGTCGACTCCTCGACGTAGATGGCGTCGGCCGAGGTGGTGCTGTCCATGTTGACGGTGTTACCGGTGACGGTGGCATTGAGCGCGCCCCCGCCGAGCCCCGTGGCCGGGTTCATTCCGTAGGAGGAGTGGATCTGGAACACGCCGTTGCTGGCGATGTCGACGTTGAGGGTGCCCGTTCCCTTCTCCCACGCGTCGATGCCCTCGCCCCCGCCGCTGGCGCCCGAATTCGTCACCGCCTGGTTACCGATCGTGTTGTTCTGGATGTAGCCCTCGTCGAGACCGGTGTAGCTGGTGCTCGCCGGAGACGAGTCGAGCTCCGGGAAGAAGACGGAGAGGGCGCTGTTCGTCGAGCCGGTGATCTGATCTCCGATGATGTTGAACTGGGTGTTCGAGACGTTGGCCGGGGTACTGCCGTAGCCGGTGAGCTCGAGCCCGAACGCCTCGTTGGTGATCGTGCTGTAGGCGAAGGTGAAGGTCGACACGTTGACGGCGAGCACGCCCTCGTTGTTGAAGGTTCCCGCCTTCTGGATGCTCATGTCGGTGAAGCTCATGGCGCCGACCGGGACCGGCGTGGTCCCGGCCACGGTGGAGGTGTTGGCGGTGGTCTGCGGGGTGCCGATCTCGATCGCCGCGTTAAAGGTGCTGCCGTCCCCGGTGGCGTAGATGACGCCGCCCGAGCTGTCCCCGCCCGTCGTCGTGGTGCCGTTGCCCGTCACCCTGACGCCGCCGGTGGTGCCCGTCCCCACCAGGTAGATCGCGTGGAGCGGACCGGCGCTCGGAGACCCGGTGGAGATCGACCTGAAGGTCAGCCCGGAGGAGCCGATGGTGGTGTTCTCGACGTCGAGCGCGGTGGCGGTGCTCGTGGTCAGCGTATTGCCCGTCCCCGTCACGTTGACCGTGCCCCCACCGGTGGCGTTGAACGCCTTGAGCGTGGCCGTGCTCGCGGTGATCCCGCCACTGATATTGATGGTGGCGCCGGTGTTGCTCGTCAGGTTGGTGGCGCCGGAGATCGCACCGCTCTGATTGACGGTGCCGCCGCTGCGGCCCGAGACGGTGAGGGCGGGGGCCGTGCCCGCAGTGGTGGTCTCGGTGATCTGAGCGGCGTCGGCGACCGTGCCGCTCGTGCCGCCGGTGATGTCCAGGCCGGACCCGGACGTGTTCGTGATCGTGACCGTGCTGGCGATCGTCGCGTTGTTGACCGCACCGATCAGACCGGCGCCCGAGGTGCCGCTCACCGTGACGGCCGCGAGCGTGACTCCCTCGGCCAGAGTGACGCCGTTGCCGGCGGCGTTGGTGATCGTCGGGTTCGAGCCCGAGGCGGTGACGAGCGTCTGGACTCCGACGACCAGCCCGGCGGACTGGCCGACCAGCGTCTGGCTGGACTTCAGCGTGATGCCGCCGGCGTAGGAGGTGGCGCTCCCGAACAGGAACACGTAGTCGCCCGACGCGCTGGCGGGGTTGACCGAGGAGAGCGTGTTGAACGGGGACGTCGAGGTCCCGCTCCCGTTCGTCCCCAGGCTGTCGTTGACGTACCAGACCATGTTGGCGACGGTGATGGTGGCCGTGCCCGTGGCGGTGCTGACGCCGTCCGTGATCGTGAAAGCGAACGAGTCGCTCCCGCTGTACCCGGCCGCCGGGACATAGGTGAAGGTCCCGCTCGAGTTCATCGTCACCTTCCCGCCGTGGGCGGTCGTGAACGGGCTTCCGGTGGTGACGACGCTCAGCGTTCGGCTATTCGGGTCGGTGGCGCCCGAGTTCGTGATCAGGTTGCCCGAGACCGATGTCGACGGCTGGGAGGGAGAGGTCCCGACGCCGAAGGTCGTGTTCCCCACTGCGCCCGAGTAGCTCGGCGAGGAGGTGAGGTTCGGGGGCGCGAGAACGCTGATCGCGATCGTCGAGCTCGTGGTCTGCGGCTTGCCGATGTTCGCGGTGTTGCCCTGGTCGTTGACCGAGAGGCTGAGCGAATCGGATCCCGAGTAGCTGGCGGTGGCGAGGTAGCTCAGGCCGCTGAGAGCGGCGTTGACGTTGCTTACGCTCCCCGTGAAGGTCACCGATGCCGAGCCGTTGGATCCGGCGTTGATCGTCAGCCCGCTGATCGAGGCGAGCGTCACGGTGCCGTGCGAGACCGAGGCGGTGACCTGGACGGGCCCGGTCCCTGCGTCGCCGTCCCCGATGGTGAGCGCATTGCTGTTCGCGCTCGAGAAGACGAGCGCGTTGGGGTTATTGCCCGCCTGCTGGGAGCCGGGGACCGAGACGGTCGGCGGCTGATTGACGCTGAGGACGGTGACGCTGCCGCTCGACTCGTTGCTGATCAGGGTCTTGGTGCCGTCGGGCGTGAGGACGACGGCATCGGGAACGCTCCCGACGGTGACCGGGGTCCCGACGAGGGCGTTGGTGCTGGAGTCGACCACGTCCACGTTGTTCGAGCCCGAGTTCGAGACGAACGCCTCGCCAAGCGGCGAGGAGGCGGCGATCCCGTAGGGCGAGGTGCCGACCGTGGTGGTGGCGGTGAGGGTCGGTGGGGTCGGCGTCAGGTTGAGGACGCTGACGCTGTTCGAGCCCGGATTCGTGGCGAAGCCGGTCGAGCCCGCGATCGAGAGGTCGGCGGGCAGTCGGCCCACGGCCACCGTGCCGGTCGTCGTGCCGTTGCTCGTGTTGACCTCGTCGACCCGACCGTTGCGCACATCCTCGACGTACATGATCGTCCCGATGGCCGCGAGCCCGCTGGGGGCCGCCTGCCCGCTGGTTCCCGAGGGGAGCGAGATCGGCGTCCCCGCCGTGCCGTTGGACGGATTGACGACGCTGAGCGTGCCCGACTGGAGGTTGGAGACGTAGACCGTGCTCCCGATCTCGAGCACGGCATCGGGCGCGCCCCCCACCGGGACGGTGAAGGTCACCGTGTCGTTGCTCGTGTTGACGATCGAGAGCGAGTTGCCCTGGTAGTTGGCGACGAACAGCTGCGAGCCGTCGCCGCTGAGGGCGAGCGCGGCCGGGAAGGCGCCGACGGAGATGGGCGAGCCGGTCACCACCGGCGGACTGGCGGCCAGGTTGATGACGCTCACCGTGTTGCTCGACGCATTCGCGACGTATGCGTTCGAGTTGGTGGCGGCGATCCCGGTCGGGAGGCTGCCGACGGTCAGGGTGGTGCCGACGGCGGCCTGGATGTCGGGCGAGGCCTTGGCCGACGCGTGGGCGAGGTGCCTGACCGAGGCGGGGAGGGGCGCGATCGAGGGCGGAAGGGCCCACGGGGTGGGCTTGGGGTGGGTGCGGGCGGCGAGCGCGGATGTCGGCGCGCCCAAGATCATGAGGGCGAGCAGGATGGCGGCGGCCAGCGCCGAGCCCCCGATCCTCGTGGTGCCCCCGGCGTTACGCATGGC
Organism: Solirubrobacteraceae bacterium; assembly: GCA_035551955.1. Lineage (GTDB taxonomy): Bacteria > Actinomycetota > Thermoleophilia > Solirubrobacterales > Solirubrobacteraceae > Palsa-465. Next base: position 8,986 of record DASZMD010000219.1, read on the forward strand.
TATCTCGCACCGCTGCGCAGCGTCGAGTACTCGCCTTCCCCCCACGGCTACCTCCGATGTCCCCGAACCCCCCGGTACGGCACGGACGTTTGTCTCTGCCGAGGAGAATAGGCGGGTCTAGGGCCGAAAAGCAATGACATTTGTCATGCTCGCCGGCGCTCGGCGTTATTGAGCTGGGGCCGGCGCGTCCCCGAGCGAGGCCTCGAGCGCGGCGACCTGTTCGGCGCTGAGCCTGTGGCGGATGACCTCTCCGCCCTCGCCGAGGGCGGAGAGCATGGCGTCGACGGCGCCGGGCGGAGCGATCATGACGATGGCCGAGCTCGAGCGGGGGAGGGCCGCCCGCAGCTGATCGACGAGGGCCTGCGGTTCGGGCTCGGTCTCCGTCGGCTTTCCCAGCTGGGAGCCGATGATGGCGCCGAGCACCATCCCCACGGCCAGGCCGGGGGGTCCACCGAGAAGGCCGACGAGAGCGCCGACGGCGAAGCCCTCGGCGGCGCCGCGGTCGGACACGTGGTCCTCCTCGTCCACGTCGACGTAGTGGCCCGCGAACACGCCGCGCACGGCGAGCCTTCCGTTGTGGTGATGCTCGACGAAGCCGACCTGCTGGACCCACGGCGCCTCGCCTCCGGCGCGTTCGCGCGCGGCGGCGAACGCCTCATAGGCCGCATCGG
>DASZMD010000220.1:0-2152 GCA_035551955.1 Solirubrobacteraceae bacterium
CCTCGAGGTGGTGAGGACTGCGACGCCCCCGGTGGGGCGGACCCGCGCGGTCGAGATCCTCCGCGGCGGCCGCTCGAAGGTCATCGCCGAGTATTCCTACGACGCCCTGGGCGAGTACGGCGCCTTCGCGCACCTCCACGCGTCCGACGTCATGCACCGCGTCGACGCGATGCTCCAAGCTGGCGCCCTGCGCTCGACGGGCGGGCGCTTTCCCAAGCTGAAGGCGGCATGAGGGTCGGGGCAAGGGGGCGGGGATGAGGGTTGAGGCGAGCCGGCCGGGATCCCGCCGGGCGAGCGGGGGCCGGCGATGAGGGTTGAGGCGAGCCGGCCGGGGTCCCGCCGGGCGAGCGGGGGGCGGGGATGAGGGTTGAGGCGAGCCGGCCGGGGCCCCGCCGGGCGAGCGGGGGCCGGCGATGAGGGTTGCCGTGCTCGCCTCGGGAACCGGAACGAACCTCCAGGCGCTGCTCGATGAAGTCCACGGGCGTGAGGGAGTCTCCGTCGTCGCGGTGGCGTCGAACCGCTCCGACGCAATGGCGCTCGAGCGGGCCGCGGTCGCCGGGGTGACAACGGCGGCCTTCCCGCTCGGCGAGTACTCGGGGCGCGAGGAGCGCGATGTCGCGATCGCCGACTGGCTCGCCGCCCAGGGCGCCGAGCTCGTCGTTCTCGCCGGCTACATGCAGCTCGTGAGCGATGAGTTCCTGCGCCGCTTCCCCAACCGCGTGATCAACGTCCATCCCGCCCTGCTCCCCGCCTTCCCGGGCATCCATGCCGTCCAGCAGGCGCTCGATTACGGGGTCAAGGTGTTCGGCGTCACCGTACACTTCGTCGATGGCGGGGTGGACACCGGCCCGGTCATCCTCCAGCGCGCGATCGAGCTCCCGGATGCCCGCCAGGCGCAGGAGGTCCTCGAGCTCCTGCAGCCAATCGAGCACGCGCTCCTCCCCGAGGCGGTGCGTCTCATCGCTCGCGGCGCCGTCTCCTTTGACCCCGCCAATCCGCATCGGGTCATCGTCGGTCGGTAGAGTCGAGGGAGCATGCACGAGGGAACCGAGCTGAGGACCACGGCGCGTCCGGTCGGCGCCGGTGAGGTTCGGGTGGCGCGGGCGATGCTCTCGGTCTCGGACAAGACCGGAATCGTCGAGTTCGCCCGCGGGCTATGCGAGCTGGGGATCGAGATCGTCTCGACGGGGGGCACCGCCCAGACGCTCGCCGAAGGGGGCGTCCCCCTGCGCCTGATCTCCGACTACACCGGCTTCCCTGAGATCATGGACGGGCGCGTCAAGACGCTTCACCCGAAGCTCTACGCCGGTCTCCTCGCCGTGCGCTCGGACGCCGCCCATCTCCAGGCCGCCGAGGAGCACGACGTCGAGTTCGTCGACCTGGTGTGCGTCAACCTCTACCCCTTCGAGCGCACGGCGGCCCAGCGCGGCGCCACCGAGGCCGAGGTGATCGAAAACATCGACGTCGGCGGCCCGACGATGATTCGCGCCGCGGCCAAGAACTTCGCCTTCGCTGCTCCCGTCGTCAGCCCCGCGAGCTATGACGCCGTCCTGGCCGAGCTCCGCGAGTCGGGCGGCAGGCTGTCGCTCCCGACGCGCGAGAGCCTGGCCGCGGAGGCGTTCGCCTACACCGCCCGCTACGACACCGCCATCACCCGCTGGTTCCAGGAGAAGCGTGAGGACTTCCCGCCTCTGTTCGTGCGCGCGTACGAGAAGGAGCTCGATCTCCCCTACGGCGAGAACCCCCACCAGCGCGCCGCCTACTACTCGCAGGTCGGAGCCCGCGTGCACGTGCTCTCGATGATCAGCCAGCTCGGGGGCAAGGAGCTCTCCTTCAACAATCTCCTCGATCTCGACTCAGCCCGTCTCCTCCTCGGCGAGTTCCACGTCCCCGCGTGCGTGATCGTCAAGCACAACAACCCGTGCGGCACCGCCGTCGGCGGCAACATCCTGGACGCCTACCAGCGCGCCTTCGCCTGCGATCCGATGTCGGCCTTCGGCGGCGTGGTGTGCATGAACCGCCCGATCGACGCGCCCCTCGCCGAGGCCTTGCTCAAGCAGTTCATCGAGGTCCTGTTCGCTCCCGGCTACACCGACGAGGCGCTCGAGCTCCTCTCCCAGAAGCAGAACATGCGCATCCTCCGCGACCAGGA
>DASZMD010000221.1:0-12088 GCA_035551955.1 Solirubrobacteraceae bacterium
CGCGACCGTGTTGTCGGCGTCGTTTCCGGGGCAGGCGCTTGCTCGCGCGACCGCGCATCGCCCGCACGCGATGGTGCTGGGTGACCTCGGCGCGGTTGGCTCTGGTGTCGAGGTGATCCGGGCGGTGCGGCGCAGCGGCGGCGTGCGCAACGAGCCCGCCTCGGATCTGCGCATCCTCGCCTTGGTCGATGAGGCAGACGAGCTCGGAGTGCTGCGCGCGTTTCACGCTGGCGCCGACGATGTCGCCGACCGGACGGTCGGGTATCCGGTGCTGCGCGCGCGGCTGATGGTGCTACTCGACCGCGCCGGCGGTCGTGCCTGCCAGACGAGCGCGCGTGTCGGCCCGCTCGAGGTGAGCGTCGCGACGCGACAGGTGTGGCTGCGGGGCGAGCCGGTCGAGCTGTCGGGCAAGGAGTTCGCGCTGCTGTCGATGCTCATCTCCGAGCCGACGCGGGTGTTCACCCGCGCGGAGCTGCTACGCGAGGTCTGGGGGTTTGGGGCTTATGCGCGGACGCGGACACTCGACTCGCACGCCTCGCGGCTGCGCGCCAAGCTGCGCGTCCACGGCGACCAGCTCGTCGTCAACGTGTGGGGCGTCGGCTACCGGCTCATCGACGGCAACCTCGAAGGCCCGGAAGCCTGATGATCGCCGCCGCCGGGTGGATCGCCGCCCTCGTGGCCGTGCTCTGGCTGCTGCGCCTGCGCAGTGTCCTCGGCCGGCGGGCCGAGCTCGTCGCCCGCGCCTGCCACGAGCTGCGTCGTCCCGTCACCGTCGCCCGTCTGGGAGTCGAGCTCGCGTCCCGCGACGGCGAGCTCCGCCCCGACGCCCTGCGGGCGGTCGACCTCGAGCTCGCGAGCGCGGGCGTGGCCCTCGAGGACCTGAGCGCCGCCGTCACCGGGCGCGAAGGGCCGTGGCGCCCCGGCGCCGTCGACGTACCCGCGCTGCTCGGCGAGTCCGTCGAGGCCTTCCGTCCGCTCGCCCACGCGCGCGGGGTCCACCTCGCCCTGCACTGGCGCGGCGAGCGCCGTGTGCTCCACGCCGACCGCATCCGCCTCGCCCAGGCCACGGGCAACCTGATCGCCAACGCGATCGAGCACGGCGAGGGACCGGTGGAGCTCCGCGGCGGCGCCGACGAGGACGGTCGCCTCGAGATCTCGGTGGCCGACGGTGGGCCGGGCCTACCGGCGCGGGTCGACGATCTCGCGGGCCGCCGGCCTGGGCGGGGCCGCGGGCGCGGACTCGCCATCGCCGCCGAGGTCGCCGCCCGCCACGGCGGACGGTTGGTGGCGGCCAGCGACGATGAGGGCTCGCGCGTGAAGCTGTCGCTGCCGCTGCGCTGAGCGGCGCGGTGTTGCCGCGCTTTGGGCGCGGGGGGTGGGCCCCCGCCGTCCCGCCGTCCCGCCCGCATGCACACCGCGCGGACAGAATCGCCGTCGTTCTGCAACCCGGCGCCCAGATCGCCGGTTTGCACGTCCAGATGCATCGACTGGACGAATAGGCACCCGCGGCCTCCACCGATGAATCTCCTGCATACACGGGGGTTTACGCGGTCTATGGACTGTTTGTGGGACGCCGGGGGGGCGTGGTGTGGCAAAAGGGTTGCATCGTGGGAGAGCGTGGGTTATCGTGGGACCGCAATGTAGTGTGGAACCCGGGTGGCAGGGCTCCTCCCACCCAGCCACCCGGGTTCTGAGTTCGGTCATTCACGTGATAACCCTTGGCATTCCGCGGAACCTTCGACCACGCGCTCGACGCGAAGAACCGGCTTACGGTGCCGGCGAAATTCCGCGCGGCGCTAGCCGACGGGGTGGTGCTCGCCGGTTCATCGGAGATCACGCCGGGCGAGCCGCGGTCGCTGGCGGTGTGGACACCCGAGGCCTACGACGCCTACACGGCGTCGACGCTGAGCGGACTCAACCCACTGTCACCCACCGCCCGCGAACTCAAGCGCTTCTTCTTCAACCACTCCCATGACACCGAGCTCGACTCCGCCGGACGCGTGATGATCCCGCCCTTTCTCATGCACTACGCAGCACTGGGCAAGGACGTCGTGGTCACGGGCTCGGGCGAGTGCCTCGAGGTGTGGGACCGCGCGGCGCACGCGCGCTATCAGGACGACGTTCTCGCCCGTATCCCCAACATCGCAGCGAGCCTTGGCGACACTACTTGACATGAACCAGGTACATGTCCCGGTCCTCGCCGGCGAGCTGATCGATCTGCTCGATCCGCGCGCTGGGGATATCGCCGTCGACTGCACGGTCGGGGGCGGTGGTCACGCGCGCCTGATTGCCGAGCGCATCGGACCCTCGGGCACGCTGATCGGCATCGATCGCGACCCGTTGGCGGAGGAGCGCTTCGCCGAGCTGGCCGAAGAGGTCTCGTGCGAGACGCGGTTCATCCGCGCCGACTTCGTCACCGGGCTCGAGCGCCTCGTCGCCGAGCGCCACGAAGGGCGCATGCGCGGCGCCGACGTCGTCTATCTCGACCTCGGGATGTCCTCGATGCAGGTCGACACGTGGGAGCGCGGCTTCTCCTATGCCTACGACGCGCCGCTCGATATGCGCATGGACCCGGGGCAGGAGCTGACCGCGCGCGAGATCGTCAATACCTGGGACGAGCGCAGGATCGCCCGGCTCCTGCGGGAGTACGGCGAGGAGCGCTACGCCGCCCAGATCGCCCGCGCCATCGGGCGCGAGCGGCGCCGGGGCGAGCTCGATACCACCCAGGCGCTCGTCGACCTGGTCAAGTCGGCCATCCCCACACCCGCCCAGTTCGCCGGCGGACACCCGGCGCGGCGCACCTTCCAGGCGCTGAGGATCGCCGTCAACGACGAGCTCGAGCAGCTCGACGGCGCCCTTCCCGCCGCCTGGGACCTGCTCCCCCCCGGCGGCCGCCTGGCGGCGATCTCCTTCCACTCCCTCGAGGACCGGCGGGTAAAGCGCTTTCTGGCCGCGCGCGCGCGCGGGTGTGTATGTCCGCCCGAGCTGCCAATCTGCGTCTGCGGTCACGAACCGGAGGCCGAGCTGCTGACGCGGCGCGCAGTTGCGCCGACGCCGGGCGAGGTCGCCACCAACCCGAGGTCGAAGTCGGCCCACCTGAGAGTCGCCCGGAAGCTGGAGGCCCAAACGCCATGACGGCAAGAACAGCTGCCACCGCCGCAGGTAAGCGTGCCGCCGCGCAGACTCGCGAGAGCGCCCGGGTCAAGGCCCCTAGCGGTGTCGCGAAGCGCATGGGTGCGGTCCGCCGCTCGCTGGCGCCCGCCTCACCGCGCCGGGTCTCGGGCCCGGTGCACGGCCGCGGACCTTCCCAACGCGCCGCCGCCCCGGCCACGGCACGCGAGGCCGCGCCGCGCACGGCCCGCGCCCGCGCCGCCTCGCGCCCCGCCGCCGCGACGGCCCGCGCCCCCGCCGCCCGCGCCGCGCCACGCACCGGCCGGACCACCGCCCGCGCCCGCGCCGCCGCGCCCGGCCAGCCCACCTTCCGCGTCGCTGCCACCGCCCGTGCCGCCTTGAGCGCCACCGCCATGGCCGTGGCCGCCGCCGCCGAAGTGGCCCCTCGCATCGTCCGTCCCTCGCCCAGGATCACCCGGCCCGCGCGCGATTTCCCGCACCCGCACCCGCACCCGCGTCCGCGCACGCACCCGCGCCCGGCGCCGGGGATCACCCGTCCCGCCCGCCGTGACCGGGTCCCCGGTAGCCCCGGGGCGCGCGCCCTCGCCTTCGTCCGGCGCCTCCCCGATCATTCGCTCACCGACCGGCTCGTCCGCGGTCGCGCGTGGATCCCGGTGCTCGGTGTCCTGCTCGTGGGGATCGTCGCCATGCAGGTGTCCCTGCTGCGGCTCAACTCGAGCATGGGGCGGGCGATCGAGCAGGCGACAACCCTGCAGACCGCGAACGGGCAGCTGCGCGCGCAGGTCGCCTCGCTCAGCGCCGTGTCGCGCATCGAGCGGGTCGCGGGCAGCATGGGCATGGTCATGGCCACCCCGACCCAGCTGAGCTTCCTCTCGCCCCGGGGCGGCGGGATCCGTTCGCGAGCACTGGCGGGCATGACCGCCCCGAGTGCGTCGGCGACGAGCACGGTCCAGCAGGCGGCGGCATCGACGACGGCGAGCACGACCACGAGCACGACCACGGCGCCGTCGACGAGCGCGCCGAGCACCGTTTCCGCGACGACGCCGTCCACCGGCGCCGCCGGCACGGGCGCGACCGGCGGCTCCGTCGCCGGCCCGACGCAGACCCCGGCGAGCGCGAGCACGCCGTCCACGCCCGCCTCCGGCGCGCCCTCGACGACGGGGGGCACGGCGGTGACGCCCGTCGGCGCCGCGCCAACCGGCGCGGCGGGTACGCAGCCATCAGCCGCGGGAACTTCGGCGCCGCCGTCGCCGTCCTCGGGCGGAGCGCCGTACACCGGCAGCGGCGGCTGATCGCAGCTCGTGGGGGTCATCGATCGGCGCATCGGTGTGCTGTTCGTGGCCTTCCTGGCCCTTCTCGCGATCGCGCTCACGCGCGCCGCCTATCTCGGGACGGTCAAGGCGGGCTCGCTCAAGGCCGACGCCGCGACCCAGCAGGTCACGACGATTCCCGTGCCGGCCGTTCGGGGGCCGATCTCCGACTCGAGCGGGACCGAGCTCGCGGTGTCGGAAACCGCCGACGACGTCGTCGCCGATCCGTTCCTCCTGACCAAGGGAAGGCTGAGCGCCGCGCAGCGCCTGGCCCCGCTGCTCGGGCTCCCGCAGGACAAGGTGCTCTCCTACCTGTCCGAGGACCGGGGCTTCGTCTATCTCGCCCACGCCATCCCCACCGCCAAGGCGAAGGCCATCATGCGCCTCAAGCTCCCTGGCATCAGCCTCGTTCCCCAGGTCACGCGCACCTATCCCGACAGCTCCCTGGCCGCCCAGGTGCTCGGGTCGGTCAATCAGGCCGATCAGGGCTTCAGCGGGCTCGAGTACTTCAACAATGCGAGCCTCGCCGGCAAGGCGGGCGAGCGGCGCGTGGTCAGCGACGCGCTCGGTCAGCCCATCTCGATCAATGACGTCCACTCGGCCGTCGCCGGCAAGCCGATCAAGCTCACCCTCAACGCGACGCTCCAGGCCCAGGTCGAGCAGGTGCTCACCGGCATCGGCGCCACCTATGCCCCCAAGGGCGCGACGGCGATCGTCATGAACCCGAACACGGGAGCGGTCCTCGCGCTCGCGAACTGGCCGGCCGTCGACCCCAACAGCGTCACCAAGTCCCAGCTCCAGAACTTCGAGGACCGGGCCGTCGAGTTCAACTACGAGCCGGGATCGACGTTCAAGGCGGTGACGGTGGCGGGCGCGCTCCAGGACGGCACCATCACTCCGGACACCAAGTTCGCCATCCCCCCGTACCTCCAGGTCTACAACCAGCAGATCCACGACGCCGAGCATCACGGCTACATCACCGACACCGTGGCCCAGATCCTCAAGTACTCGAGCAACATCGGCGCCGACGAGATCGCCATGCACAAGCTCGGGCAGCAGCGCTTCAACTACTGGGTCCACCGGTTCGGGTTCGGCACCCGGACGGGGGTCGACCTGCCCGGCGAGGCGCCCGGTGTGGTCCCGCCGTACTCGACGTGGTCGGGCACGACGATCGCCACCCTGCCGTTCGGCCAGGGCCTCGAGGTGACCCCGATGCAGATCGCCACCGCCTACGCCGCGATCGCCAACGGCGGCATCCTCCGCACGCCCCACATCGTCCAGTCGGTGGCCGGGAAGCCCGTGCCCGTCCCCGCCGGGCACCGGATCATCTCGGCCGCCGTCGCGTCGGAGATGCGCGACATGCTCAGGGGCGTGTACGCCGAGGGCGGCACCGCCTCGGGAGCGGCGATCCAGGGGTGGGACCTGGCGGGCAAGACGGGAACGGCGAGCGTGGTGGTCAACGGCAAGTACTCCAGCAGCGAGTACATCGCCTCGTTCGTCGGCTTCGTGCCCGCCAGCGCCCCCAAGCTCGAGGTCATGGTCATGGTCGACGAGCCCTCACAGGGCTCGATCTACGGCGGCGCGGTGGCAGCGCCCGCCTTCGCCCAGATCGTCGGCTCGGCCGTGCCGTACCTGGGGATCAACCCATGTCCGGCGCCATGCCCGACGGTGGCTACCTCCTTGGCTCAGCCCTTGGGGTGAAGCCCCGGCGCAGCGCCGCCAGGCGATCGTCCCACTGGCCGCCGACCTCGGCCATCCACGTGACCGCCTCGGAGAGCGGCTCCGGAGTCAGGTGGTAGCGGACCTCGCGGCCCGAGCGCTGGCGGTCGAGCAGGCCGGCGTCGGCGAGCGCCGAGAGGTGCTTGATCACCGCCTGTCTGGAGATCGGCAGCTCTGACGCGAGCTCAGTGGCGGTCGCCTCCGGGCGGCCGGCGATGGTCGCGAGCAGGCGGCGGCGCGTGGGATCGGCGAGGGCGCCGAAGACCGCGCCCGCGTGATCGGTGGCGTCCACTTAGTGGTCCACTTAGCCGGTGGCGACGAGCGCGCGTGCCTGCGGGTCGAAGGAGGCGCTTCCCGACCCGAACAAGGGGCTGGCGATCGCGTCCACGAGCTCGAGCGGGCGGGTCTCGACCACCCGCAGCCGGGTGCCGCCCGGAGCAGGGGCGAGCGTCAGCTCGACCCGCGTCGCCGGTTCATCGTCGCTCGCCCACCAGAAGGCGAGGCGGCCGTCTCCCTCCGTGTCGGGGGGCGAGACCTCCTCGACCCAGCCGCGGCGGACGATGTCGCCCTCCCGGAAGCTGGCGTCCCCACCAGGCCGGAGATCGAAGCTGACCTCGTCCGCCAGCCACCCGGCCAGTCGCTCGGGATCGGTGAGCGCCTCCCACACCTCGTCGCTGGGGGCGGGAAGCTCGAGCTCGCGTTCGATGCGGTCGGTCATGGCCGGGTCCTCCTGATCGGGGGTATGCGCAACCAGCCGGTTGCGCATCTGGTATCGTCCGCTGCGCAACCGAACGGTTGCACCTTAGCACCTGATCCGACCGGACGTGACGAAGGAGGACCCATGCCTCTTGTGCCCATGGTCGTCGAGCAGACCGCCCGCGGCGAACGCTCGTTTGACATCTACTCGCGACTGCTGAACGACAGGGTTGTGTTCCTGGGTGGCCAGGTCGAGGAGGAGATCGCCAACCTGATCGTCGCGCAGCTCGTCCACCTCGAGTCCGACGACCCCGAGAAGGACATCCACCTGTACATCAATTCCCCCGGCGGCTCCGTCTACGCCGGCCTCGCCATCTACGACACGATGCAGTTCATCGCTCCCGACGTGCAGACCATCTGCTACGGGATCGCCATGTCGATGGGGTCGCTCCTCCTCGCCGGGGGAGCGCCCGGCAAGCGGATGGCCCTGCCCAACAGCCGGATCCTCATTCACCAGCCCTCGGGCGGCTTTCAGGGCCAGTCGAGCGACATCGAGATCCACGCCCGCGAGACGCTCGCGCTGCGGGCCCGGGTGGACGAGCTCTACGCCAAGCACACCGACCAGTCGGTCGAGCGCGTCCATGCCGACATGGAGCGGGATCGCTACTTCACGGGCGAGGAAGCGCTCGCCTACGGGCTGGTGGACCGCGTGATCGAGCGGCGGCAGCTCGGGAGGGGCTCACGCGGGTTCGGCTCATAGGCGGCCGCTCTAAACTCAGCCGCGATGCCCGATCTCGGCCAGACGGCGGTGGGAACCTGGAGCGGAGGGCGGTTCATGCGCTTCGGGGAGCCGATCGACGATGAGCGCTTCGCCGCGCTCATCCGGCCCGATGACGCGATCTCGACGGTGATCACCGCCGACGTGTACGGGGCGGGGGAGGCCGACCGCGTGCTGGGAGCGGCGATCGCCGACGTCCCCCGCGAGCGGATATGCGTAGTCGGGGCGGTCGGGCACGACTTCTACACCGGTGAGCGGGACGGCGCCAAGGGCTTCCCGCGCTTCACAGACCCGCGGCTGCGCGGTCCCTCGGGCTACGGTGACTATCTGAAGATGGCCACCGAGCGCTCGCTCGAGCGCTGCGGGCTCGACGCCTTCGACCTGCTGCTCCTCCACAATCCCGACCGGACCGGCTACACGAGCGAAGACGTGTGGCGGGCGATGTCGGGGCTGCGCGAGCAGGGCCTGACCCGGATGCTCGGCGTCGCGCCCGGACCCGCGAACGGCTTCACCCTGGACGTGATCGGCTGCCTCGAGCGCTTCGGCGACGTGATCGATTGGGCGATGATCATCCTCAATCCGCTCGAGCCGTGGCCCGGTGAGCTGTGCCTGGCCGCCGCCTGGACGGCGGGGGTGAAGGTGATCACGCGGGTGGTCGACTACGGCGGCCTGTTCTTCGACGATCTCCTCCCCGGCCAGGAGATGGCGCCGCACGATCACCGCGGCTTCCGGCCCGCCGGGTGGATCGAGGCGGGGCGTGAGCGGATCGAGGGGATGCGCCCGATCGCCGAGCGCGCGAACCTGAGCCTGATCCAGCTCGCCAGCCAGTGGAACCTCTCCCACGAGCCGGTTGCCTGCGTCGTCCCCACCCTGATCCAGGAGGCGGGCGAGAACGCCCGCGCCGTCGAGGACAAGCGCGCCGACCTCGCCGCCCTCCCACCCGAGCTGCGCCTCACACCCGCCGACATCGCGACCATCCGCTCGCTCGGCGACAACACCGGCTGCATGGCCCTCAAGGGCGCGAGCCCGGCCCACGAGGGCGAAGAGCGCCCGGACCGCTGGCCGCTCAACCGAGAGCTCGAGCAGATCGCCGCTCGCTGGTCGATCGACCCGGCCCAGGACCTCGTGGCCGCGCCGTAACCGCGCGCGGTCGGCGGGCCGACTCGCCGACCCCCCGGGTAACCTCCCATACCGATGTTGCTGGACCAAGTGATGCCCGGAGCGCTCCCCGCGGCGACCGGAGTCGAGGTCGCAAACCTCGCCTATGACACCCGCCGCGTCTCTCCCGGCACGCTCTTCTTCTGCGTGCGTGGCTTCACGCGCGACGGCCACGACTTCGCCGCCGACGCCGTCGCCGCGGGCGCCGTCGCGCTCGTCGTGGAGCGCGAGGTGGTGGACGTCGACGTGCCCCAGATCCTCGTGCCCTCCGTCCGGGAGGCGATGGCCGGCGCCGCCGCCCGCTTCCACGGCGATCCCACCGCCGAGCTGGCCGTCGTCGGGGTCACGGGCACGAACGGCAAGACGACTACGGCCTTCCTGCTCCGGGCCCTGCTCGAGGCGCAGGGGCGCCCGTGCGGGCTCCTTGGCACGGTCAAGAGCGTGATCGGCGGGGTCGAGCACGAGGTGGTGCGCACGACCCCGGAGGCGATCGAGCTTCAGCGTGATTTCCGCGCCATGCTCGACGCCGGGGACGTGGCGTGCGCGATGGAGGTCTCCTCGCATGCGCTCGAGCTCGAGCGCGCCCGCGCGATCCATTTCGCGGCGGCCATCTTCACCAACCTGACCCAGGACCACCTCGACTTCCACCCGACCATGGAGGACTACTTCCTGGCCAAGCGGCGCCTGTTCACGACGGCGCCCGGCGCCGCCATCATCAATCTCGATGACCCCTATGGCCGCCGGCTCGCCGCCGAGCTCGAGGATCCGATCACCTTCTCGCTCCGCGGCAAGGCGACCTACTCGGCGTCGGAGATCGAGACCGGCCTGGGCGGCTCGCGCTTCACGGCGATGACCCGTGACGGCCCGGTGGCGGTGCGCTCGCCCTTGCGGGGCCGCTTCAACGTCGCCAACGTCCTCGCCGCGCTCGCCGCCGCCCGCGCGCTCGGCGTCGAGCTCGACACGGCGGTCGAGGCGATCGCCTCGGCCGGACAGGTTCCCGGTCGCTTCGAGCCGGTGCAGGAAGGCCAGGGCTTCGAGGTCCTCGTCGACTACGCCCACACCCCCGACTCGCTCGAGAACGTCCTCGCCGCGGCCCGCGACCTCGGTGGCGGGCGCGTGCACGTCGTGTTCGGGTGCGGCGGCGACCGCGATCGGGGCAAGCGGCCGCTGATGGGGGAGATCGCCGCGCGGCTCGCCGATCGGGTGATCGTGACTTCCGACAACCCTCGCTCCGAGGACCCCGAGGCGATCATCAGGGAGATCCTCGCCGGCGCGGGCGGCGATGTTCGCTGGCTGACCGACCGGCGCGCGGCCATCGCCGAGGCGATCGCCGGTGCCGATAACGGGGATGTGGTCGTCATCGCCGGCAAGGGGCACGAGCAGGGCCAGGAGTTCGCCGCCGGCGAGAAGGTGCCCTTCGACGATGTCGAGGTCTCGCGGGAGGTCCTTCGCTCCCGGGCCCTGAGCCGGACATGAGGGACTGGAGCGCCGAGCAAGTCGCCGGGGCCGCCGGGGCCCGGCTGATCGTCCCGCCGCGCGGCCACGACGGGCCCGAGCGCGTGGTCATCGACTCGCGCGAGGCCGGTGCGGGCGCGCTCTTCGTCGGCCTTCCCGGAGCCAAGGTCGACGGCGGGAGGTTTGCCGCCGCCGCGCTCGCGGCGGGGGCGTGGGGGGCGCTGGTGGCGGCCGAGCACGCCGCCGTCGCAGAGCAGAGGCCGGAGGGAGCGGTGCTCGTCGCCGAGGACCCGCTGGCCGCGCTCCAGAGCCTGGCCCGGGCGTGGCGCCGCGAGCTCGGGGCGCAGGTCATCGGCGTCACCGGCTCGACGGGCAAGACGTCGACCAAGGACCTCCTGCTCGCGATCCTCTCGCCCGAGCGCCGCACCGTGGCCTCGCGCATGAACCACAACACCGAGATCGGCTTGCCGCTCGAGATCCTCTCAGCCCCGGCCGGCACCGAGGTGCTCGTGCTCGAGATGGGAATGCGCGGCGCCGGACAGATCGCCGAGCTCGCCGCCATCGCCGAGCCCGACGTGGCGGTGGTGGTGAACGTCGGGGCGGCGCACCTCGAGCTGCTCGGAACGGTCGAGGCGATCGCCGCCGCCAAGGCCGAGCTTATCGCTGCGCTTCCGGCTCACGGAACGGCCGTCGTGCCCGCCTACGAGCCGCTCCTGAAGCCGCATCTGCGCGACGAGCTCCGAACCGTGACCTTCGGCCCGGGCGGCGACGTCAGCCTCACCAGCGTGGAGGGAAAGCACGTCGAGATCGACCTCGACGGTGCGCCGGTGGCGCTCGAGTTCCCCTTCACCCAGGCGCACATGCGCCTCAACCTGCTCGCCGCCGCGGCGGCGGCGCACGCCGTCGGCGTGACCGCGCGAGGTAGGATCGAGGCCGTGATCTCGGCAGGGCGCGGGGAGCGCCGCGAGCTGCCGGGTCGACTCACCCTGATCGATGACAGCTACAACGCGAACCCGATCTCGATGCACGCCGCCCTTGACGACCTCGTCGGCGATGGGGAGTCGGACCGGCGCCGCGTCGCCGTACTCGGCGACATGCTCGAGCTCGGCCCCCAGGCGCGCGACTTCCATCTCGAGGTCGGGCGCCTCGCCGATCGGCTCGGGGTCAGCCTGCTGGTGACCGTCGGCCCGCTGGCGGCCGGGATGGCGCCGGAATTCAGCCGCGAGGTCCACTCGGTCGCCGATGCCGCGGCGGCCGCGGCGCTCGTGCCCGGTGTGCTGCGCGACGGCGACATCGTCCTCGTTAAGGGCTCGCGCGGGGTGGGGCTCGAGGCCGTGTGCCGGGCCCTGACCGGGGCGGTGACGGTGTGATCGCCGCGCCCGGGGTTCTCGCCGCGGTCAGCGCCAGCGCGCTCACCGGTCGCGTGCTCATCGCGGGCACGGCCTCGACGCTCATGTGCGTCTTCCTGAGCCCGAAGTTCATCGAGTTCCTCCGCAACCGGGAGTTCGGGCAGAACATCCGCGAGGAGGGTCCTCAGGGCCACAAGTCGAAGGCCGGTACGCCGACCATGGGCGGGATCATCATCTTCGCGGCGATCGCCGTTCCCTTCCTCATCCTCTCCAAGCGCAGCTGGCTGGCGATGGGCGTGTTCGGGGTCGCCGTGCTGTGCGCGCTGCTCGGCTTCGCCGACGATTACACGAAGATCGTCCGCCGTCGCTCGCTTGGCCTGCGGGCGCGGACCAAGCTCGTGGTCACGGTCGCCATCTCGGTCGGCCTGTGGTGGGTGGCCACGCAGAAGGCGGGGGTGTCGTCGAGCGTGCAGCTGCGCTTCGCTGACGTA
>DASZMD010000222.1:0-2064 GCA_035551955.1 Solirubrobacteraceae bacterium
ACCCCCTGCCCGCCGCCGATCTCGAGCACGACGTCGCCGGCCTCGAGCTGGGCGAGGCGCTCGATGACGTCGAGCAGGTTGCGGTCGACGAGGAAGTTCTGCCCGAGGTCGCGCGCGCGCCGGGTGCTCACCAGCCGAAGACCGCCGCCGCGGTGCGCTCGACCTGGCCCTCGAGCTCCTCGTAGCTCATCCCGCGCAGCTCGGCCAACGCGCGCGCGGTGTGCACGACATGAGCCGGCTCATTGGGCCGCCCCCGCAATGGCACCGGCGTCAGGTAGGGCGCGTCCGTCTCGACGAGCAGCCGCTCCGCGGGCACGCGCGATGCCGCCGCCCGCAGATCGCCGGCGCTCTTGTACGTGAGGTTGCCCGCGAACGAGAACCACCAGTCCTCGTGACTGAGGCACTCCTCCACCCGATCGGCCATGGAGAAGCAATGGAGGACGACGCGCACACCGGACGCCCGCTCCGCGAGGACGGACAGCGTGTCGTCCTCCGCCGCCCGCGTATGGATGACGAGCGGCTTGCCCACCGAACGGGCGAGCTCGATGTGGGCAGCGAAGGCGCGCTCCTGGTCGGCGGGTGGCGCGTAGTCGCGGTAGTAGTCGAGCCCCGTCTCCCCGATGGCCACGCAGCGCTCGTGCGCCGCCAGCGCCTGAAGCTCGGCAAGGTCGGCGTCGTCGAACCCGGTCGCCTCGTTGGGGTGGCGCCCGATCGCCGCGTACACCTGGGGGAAGGCCTCGGCGGCCGCGAGCGCGGCGCGGCACGAGACACCGTTGATACCCACGGTGACGATCCGCGTCACCCCGGCCGCCTCGGCGGCGACGACGAGCTCGGTGTCCGGCGGCTCGCACATGTCGAGATGGGTGTGGCTGTCGATCACGTCCGCTTGGGGAACAGGGGCGAGAGCGCGGTCACCGTGCCGCCGGCTCCCTGGGCCGCGAAGGTGGCGGCCGAGAGCGACACATCGGGTGCCCCGAGGGCACTCAAGAGCTTCTCGATCGTTACCGGCATGTACGCGTACAAGAGCACGCTTACCACGCGCAGGCCCTCCACCAGCGAGGCCAGCGTCCGGTCGAGCTCCCCACTGGCATCCGGATCGCGGGCAAGCTGCCAAGGCGCCCGCTCCTCGACATAGCGGTTCAGGCGTCGCACCCGCTGCCAGATCAGATCGAGCGCCGAGGTGAGCTCGGCGCGGTCGAGGAGACCCGCGACCGAAGCGGCCAGCCCGTCGAAGTCGCCGGCCAATGACGCGTCCAGCTCGACCGCGGGCACCACCCCTTCGCGGTAGCGCAGGAGCATGGCGATCGTCCGGCTCGCGAGGTTGCCGTACTCGTTGGCCAGCTCGGAGTCGTAACGGGCCTCGAAGCTGGCAGGCGAGACGTTGCCGTCACCCCCGAAGGAGACGTCGCGGAGCAGATAGTAACGCAGCGCGTCAGTGCCGTAGGTGTCCATCACCTCGAAGGGGTCGAGCACGTTGCCCAGCGACTTGGACATCTTCTTGTCGTCCATGAGCAGGAAGCCGTGGACGAACAGGTGGTGGGGCAGCTCGAGGCCGGCGGCCATGAGCAGGGCCGGCCAGTAGACGCCGTGGAACTTGAGGATGTCCTTGCCGATGATGTGGAAGTCGGCGGGCCAGAAGCGCTCGGTGAGGTCTTCGCCGGGCCGGGCGAAGGAGAGCGCCGTCACGTAGTTCAACAACGCGTCGAACCACACGTAGAAGACCTGCGCGGGGTCCCAGGGGACGGGCACCCCCCAGCGCAGGTGCGCGCGCGAGAGGGAGACGTCCTGGAGCCCCTGCTCGATGAACGAGCGCGCCTCGTTGGCGCGGATCCGGGGGAGCACGAAGTCGGGCTGCTCGCGGTAGAGGCGCTCGAGCGGCTCCTGGAAGGAGGAGAGGCGGAAGAACCAGTTGTCTTCGTGCTCGCGCTGCAGAGGGATCTCGTGGATCAGGCAGGTGTTGCCGGGGCCGATCTCGTTCTCGCTCTTGAAGTCGGCGCAGCGGGGGCAGTACCAGCCCTCGTAGGTGCCCGCGTACACGTGGCCGTTGTCGTAGACGCGCTGGAG
>DASZMD010000223.1:0-17146 GCA_035551955.1 Solirubrobacteraceae bacterium
TCGGGCGTCGCGATCTCCCACAGGCGGTCGACGAGGCGGATCTCGAAGGACTGGATCTGGTGCGCCGGGTCGCCCGGCTCCATGCGCGGGAGTGGCTCACCGGTCGCCTCGCGCCACATTCCGGTGGCAAGGAGCAAGCGATTTCTGAGGGTGATGGCGTCGAGCTCGGCCACGGGGCGAGAATCCTAGGGGACTCGATTCTTACAGGCTCGGGAGCTCCTGCCCTCCCGCCAGCGCGGACGCGAACAGGTCCCCGCGCTCCTCCACGCGCGCGAGCACCTCCTCGGTCTCGAAGCTCAGGAGGTCAGGTGAGGACTCGTCGCGGCAGCGCTCGACCTCGTCCCAGCTCAGCGGGGTCGAAACCATCGGGCGCTCCCGGGCCCGCACCGAGTACACGGTGACGGTCGTCTTGTGCTCGTCGTTCTGGCTCCAGTCGACGAGCACCTTGCCCGCTCTGAGCTTGCGCGTCATCCGCGACACGACCAGGGCCGGGAGGCGCTGCTCGAGGAGCTCGGCGATCCGCCGCGCGACGGGCTTGGTCTGCTCGTAGGTGGCGTCGGGCGCGAGGGGCACGTAGACCTGCATCCCCTTGGAGCCCGAAGTCTTGACCACGCTCGTCATCTTCAGCTGCTCGAACAGGCCGTGGATGACCAGCGCGACCTCGCAGCATTCGACGATCCCCGCCCCTTCGCCGGGATCGAGATCGAAGACCATCATCGTCGGGTGCTCGGGCGCCCGGGCCAGGGCGAGCGAGGTGTGGAGCTCGATGTCGGCGAGATTGGCGAGCCATACCAGCGTCGCGCGGTCCTGGGCGAGGACATAGTCGATCGATCCGACCCGCGCCGTCTGCACCCACTCGGGCCGGTGCGAGGGGGCCTGCTTCTCGTAGAAGTACTTCTCCTCGACCCCGTTGGGATAGCGCTTGAGGGTGAGCGGCCGGTCGCGCAGGTGAGGTAGGACCGCGGGGGCGATCCGCGCGTAGTAGGCGATGAGATCGCCCTTGGTGAAGCCGGTGCGCGGGAACAGGACCTTGCCCCAATTGGAGAGCTTGAGGCGACGGCCCTCGACGAGGACCTCGAGGCCGCCGTCGGGCAGCCGTGTCACCTCGTCGAACAGCGCCTCGGGGTCGTCGGGCGGGAGCGAGCGCATGGCCTTGACGGCACCCTCGAGGACGACGTCGCCCGCCGGCTTGTCGTTGCGCAGGCCCTTGAACGAGGGGGCGCGCATGACCCCATCGCTCGTCCAGTTCGCGAACTCGATCTCGGCCACCAGGGAGGGATCGACGAACACGGCGTTGCGCGGGAGGCGCGGGCGCGGGTCGAAAGGGTTCTCCTGACGCCGGAGCGGCGCGAGGCGGCGCGAGAGGTCGTCGAGCGTGGCATCGGTGAAGCCGGTGCCGACGCGGCCGGCGTAACGCAGGCGCCGGGGCTCACCGGCGGGTACGGGGTCGCCGCCACCGTTGCCGTTGCCGTTGCCCTCGGTGGGGTACTCGCCCTCGGGATAGCCCACGAGCAGGGCGCCGATGCGCTCCGATCGCCGGCCCTCGCCCGGGAGCCAACCGCCGATCACCAGCTCCTGGCGGCGCGTGTGCTTGACCTTGACCCAGCCGGTGGTGCGCCGGCCGGGCTCGTAGCGAGCGTCGCGGCGCTTGGCGACGACGCCCTCGAGACCCTGTTTGCGCGTGGCCTCGAGCAGGATGGCGCCGTCGCCGTGGTGACGGGCCGGCACCCGCCAGGCCGGGCCCGAGAGCTCGAGCGCCTCGAGACGCTCGCGGCGCTCGCTGTAGGGCAGCGCCATCAGCGAGTGGCCGTCGAGATAGAGGAGGTCGAAGATGGCGTAGACGACCGGGGTGTCGGCCACGCGCCGGCGGATCGCCGAGCTCGAGGACACGTGCATGCGGCTCTGCAGGCGCCCGAAGCTCGGGCGGCCCGCTTCGTCGAAGGCGATGATCTCGCCGTCGAGCACCGCCTCGCGCATCCCCAGCTGGCGCAGCAGGCCGCGCACCTCGGGGTAGGCGTCGGAGATGTCATTGAGGTTGCGGCTCTCGAGTCGCAGGCGCCCGGGCCGGACGTAGGCGATGGCGCGCACGCCGTCCCACTTGACCTCGTAATCCCAGGCCGCCTCGTCGGAGGGCAGCGAGCCCGAGCGGGCGAGCATGGGGAGCACGTGCTCGGGCATCGGCTCGCGCTCGGGATCCGAGGGCGGATCCATCCGGTGGATCATCCAATCGTTCGCCGAAGCTCCGTCGCGGCCGATGGGAAACAGCCCGTACCGGCCCCGCAACTGCTCGCCGTGGAAGGTGACCTCGACCTTGCGGTCCTCCCACTTGTGGGTCTCGTAGGTACCGCGGTCCCAGATCTTCATCGTTCCCGCCCCGTACTCGCCCTTGGGGATCTCGCCCTCGAACTCCAGATACTCGAGCGGATGGTCCTCGGTGTGCACGGCGAGGCGATTGTCGGCCGGGTCGGCGGGGATCCCGTTGGGCACCGCCCATGAGGCGAGCGCGCCGTCGTGCTCGAGCCGGAGGTCCCAGTGCAGGCGGGTGGCGTGGTGCTCCTGGACGACGAAGCGAGGCGGACGGGCGCCGTCGGCCGCGCCCGGGCCCGACGACCCGGCCTCGCCGGCCGGCTCGGAGGTCCGCTCGAAGTCGCGCTTGGCGCGGTATTTGCGCAGATCGCTCTTGGCCACGCTCAGGCTCTGATTGTGCCGCGTGGCGTGGTCGCGCTCACGCGGGACGAGGGCCGGGGATCGTCAGCGCCTGAGGATGAACGTCTTGCGCACGACGATCGGCGCCTGCCCGCTGGTGCTGAAGACCGCCTTGGAGGTCAGCTTCAGCCGCTTGGACTTGACGAGCAGCTTCCGGCCGGCGGCGGTCAGCCTGATCTTGATCTGCTTCGTCCCCGCGGCCGTGAACGTGGCCTGGCCGCTGGCCACGAGCACCGGCTTGGCTGCCGCCAGACGGACGCCGGCGGGAACCAGGTACCAGCCGATGACCACCCGGCCGGACTCGAGCGCCGTGAACGACAGCTCGTACCCCCCCACCTTGAGGATCGACCCGATCTTCGCGGGCGCGCCCTTGGGCGTCATGTTCTTGGCCAGCGAGGCCTTGATCTGAGCGATGCCGACGACCGGGCCGACCTTGCTCGAGACCCCCACCCCGGGCCCGACGCTGTTGATGGCCACGACCACGACCCGGACCTTCATCCCCAGCTCGGAGGTGGTCAGGTCATAGGTGCTCGCGATCGCGCCTGCGATGTTCGCGCATCCGGTCGAGCTACAGCGCTGCCATTGGTAGGCATAGCCGCTCGGGGGCGTCCCGGACCACGCTCCGTTGTTGGTCGAGAGCGTCCGCCCGACCGTGGTCGGCCCGGTGATGACCGGGGGTGACGAACTCACGGGCAAGGTGGGCGGGGCGGAGGGCGGCGATACCACCCCGGTCGCCGCCGAGGGCGCCGCGACGCCACTCGGTCCGCCGGCGTTGAACGCGGCCTCGAGCACCCGGATGGTGTGGCCCACGTCCGAGGACGTGAGCGTGTAGGTGGCGCTGGTGGCGCCGGCGATCGCCGTGCAGTGGGCGCCGACGCTGTCGCATTCCTCCCACTGGTAGTTGTAGCCCGTGGGGCTGTTGGTCCAGGACCCGTGGGTCTCGCTCAGCGTCTGCCCTTGGGTGGTGCTGCCGGAGATCGACGGTGGCGTGCCGGCATACGCCGGTACCGGCGGCTCGGCGTTCACCGCCTGCGCCGCGGAGATGGAGCCGGTGAAGCTCCCGTCCCCGGAATAGGAGGCGGTGATGCTGTGTGACCCGGGTGCGGGGTAGCTGAGCGCGCAGATCGCCTGTCCACCGATCACCGCCTCCTGGCCTGCGCAATCGGGGATCGGCGTCCCATTGTCGAGGAACTGGACCGAGCCCGTCGGCTGCGCCGGGCCGCTGTCGGCGGGGGTAATCGTCGCCGTGTAGGTCACCAGCGTGCCCACGGTCGGGGTGGCGCTGGAGACGCCCAGCGTCGTCGTCGTCGCGTCTCGGTCGACCGTGAGCTGGGCGACCGAGCTCGTCGACCCCTGCAAGCTCGAGCTCGGCGTGAAGGTGGCGATGACCGATGGCGCCGGGGACGCCGCGAACGACGTCTGGCAGGTAGCCGTGTACGAGGCACCGGTGAGCGTCACCGGCTGGCTCGAGCAACCCGAGATGGGAACACCGTCGTTGTAGAACTCGACGGTGCCGGCCGGAGAGGACGAGCTCGGCCCCACGGTCGCCGTGAGCGTCACCGGCTGGTTGGTCGTCGCGGTGGACGGGCTCGCCACCACACCCGTCGTCGTTCCCCCCGGGGCCGTGCTCGCGACCGTCGCGGTGACGCTATTGGCCGTGTAGTGGATCGTCAACGTGGGCGCCGTTCCCGTGGAACACAGGAGCGTGAGCGTGCTGCCGTCCGGGAGGCCGGTGAAGGTGCCGCTCAGCGATCCCGTCGTCCTCACGAGCGTGTAGACGTCACCTACGTGCAGCGCCGGGCACTGCGTGCCGCCACCGCGGCCGCGGACGACGAGGCTCCCATCCAGGGTCACCGCGCCGCCGGCCGTGAGCTGCGAGTAGTCGGTGCTGGGGGTCGTGCCCGTTTGATCGATGAAGGTGGTGAGCGTGGTTCCCGAGTCGAGCGTGACGTCTCCGTTGACGGCGAGCGTCGCGTCTCGCGGCTGTCCCTGGCCGATCTGGATGTCGCCCCCCGTCGACGCGAGCGGGCCGCTCGTCGCGCCGGGCGCGAAGGCGGCGAGGCGGGCGGGGCTGCTGAGGCTCACGGAATTGCCGTCGGTCCCGTTCAGCGAACCGAAGATGACCGCGACCCCGTCGCCGGTGACGGTGACCGCGCCCGCCTCGAGGTCCTGGAGCGCGAGGATCCCCGAGCTGGCGAAGCTGACCGCGAGCGCGTCGGCGCTGCCCGTGACCGTGCCCACCCCCAGCTGCTGGCTGCTCGCGCCACCGGTGATCGACCACGTCTGGGGCGCCCCGAGGGTGAGGGGAAGGGTGATGTTGGCGCCCGAGGCGGCGGTGGAAGGAGCAGCGGTGATCCCTCCGGCGCCCAGCGTCAAACCGTTTCCGGCGATCTGGTACGGCACGCTGTCGTCGATCGAGATCGCGTTCGCGCTCACTCCGCTGACGTCATTGACGCTGCTGTAGCACGTGCTGCACGAGCCCAGCGCGGGGAAGGTAAGCGTCCCCACCGACCCGCTCGGCGCCGCACCGCCCCAGTTCCCGGCGGCGGACCAGTTCGGCGCCGCGGTCGCGCCGCTCCACGTGAAGTCGCTCAGCGCCGCGGCGGAGGACGGCACCGCAAGAACGGCTAAGAGGACGGGCAGCGCCAGAAGCCAGCTGCGCCGAACGATGTAGAAGCCACGGCCCCTCAGCACGTCAATTCCCCCCTCGCCAGGGCTCGCCAACACCGCCATGACGCGTCACGCCAAAGTCGGGGCGCTCACTCTGCCGATCCCGGCCTCGCGTGTCAAGGTCAACGGTCTTGGCGCCCGCGCCCGGACCCTGCGGGCGCAATAACCATGATTCCCAAGCGGCTTAGTAGTATTTCCGCCTCAACCCCTAATCCGGAGGTCCGACGTGTCCGTCACCGATGAACTGCTGGCCAACAACGAGGCGTACGCGGCCTCGTTCGACAAGGGCGATCTCCCATTGCCTCCGGCCAAGAAGCTCGCCGTGGTGGCGTGCATGGATGCCCGGCTCAACCCCTACGGAATCCTCGGGCTTCAGGAGGGCGACGCCCACGTGATCCGCAACGCCGGCGGAGTCGTGACCGACGACGAGATCCGCTCGCTGGCCATCAGCCAGCGCCTGCTCGGGACCGAGGAGATCATCCTCATCCACCACACCGACTGCGGCATGCTCACCTTCACCGACGACGACTTCAAGGCCCAGGTGCAGGCGGACACCGGCATCAAGCCCGAATGGGCGGTGGAGGCGTTCCCCGACCTCGACGACGACGTGCGTCAGTCGATCGCGCGGATCAAGGCCTCGCCCTTCATCCCGAACAAGGACTCGGTGCGCGGCTTCGTCTACGAGGTCGAGTCGGGACGGCTGCGCGAGGTGGTCTGAGGCGCCGCCGCCGCGCGTTGGTCACCGCAGCAGGCTTCCGCGCGGCGGCACCACCCACAGCTTGGGAGCGTAGGCGAGCACGCTCTCGCGGGGGAGCTCGCTCACCGTCTGCGCCCCGAGGCTCGTCAGCTCCTCTGCGAGCTGCCTCCACGCCTGGGCGATCGGCGCCACCTTGGCCGTCGGGCCCCACCCCACGGTGGCCTTGAGCTCGGCGCCCCGGAACTGGGCGTCATCGCGCGTGAGCTCGCCGAAGGGCCGGTTGGCCCCGCGCATGAATACGGTCTGCTTGAGAACGTGGTCCAGCTCGTCTTCGGTCTCGGGCATGTGAATCTCGGCTCCTCTTCAGTTGGTGGCGTGGGCCATCCGCCACGCCGCGACGGCGACCTGACCATAGGCAATCCCGCCGTCGTTACAGGGCAGGCGCTCGGGTACGAGCACGCGCAGACCGGCCGCTTCGAGTCCCGCGGCCGTGTCGGTGAGCAGGCGCCGGTTTTGGAACACGCCGCCCGAGAGCACGACCTGCTCGACGCCGTGCTCGGAGGCCGCGCGCGTGCACGCCGCCACCGCAGCCCCGGCGACGGCGGCGTGGAAGCGCGTGGCCACCGCCCCCACGGAGACCCCGGCCTCGATGTCGGCGAGGATCGCGTCGATGGTCGGGCGAGGATCGAGGACGAGGAGCTCGCCGCTCCCTTCGAGCGCGAAGGGATACGGGGCAAGCGCGGTATCCTCGCACGCCGCCTCGAGCTCGATCGCCGCCTGCCCCTCGTAGTTGACCTCGGCGCGGACCCCGCACAGGGCCGCCACCCCGTCGAAGAGCCTCCCCATGCTCGTGGTCAGGGGCGACGCGACGCCGGTCCTGGCCAGCTCGGCCACCTGCTCCCAGCGCCGTTCGCCCACCTGCCCCCGGAGGGCACGCGGCACGTCCGGCGGGCCGTCGGCGGCGACCGCCAGCCAGGCGCACGCCATCCGCCACGGCTGGCGAATGGCGCGCTCGCCGCCCGGGAGCCGGACGGGCAGGAGCATCCCCACCCGGCGGAAGGAGCCGAGGTCGCCGAGAAGCAGCTCACCCCCCCACACCGTCCCGTCCTCGCCGTAGCCGGTTCCGTCGAAGATGGCCCCGAGCGCCGGTCGCGACTCGCCGTGCTCGGCCAGGCAGGCGGCGAGGTGGGCGTGATGGTGCTGGACGCCGACGAGCTCGGCGCCCTCGCGCTCGGTCGCGTACTTGGTCGACAGGTACTCGGGATGGAGGTCGTGGGCGACCACCTCGGGCTCGACCGCGAACAGGCGCTCGAAGTGGGCGACGCCCTCCTCGAAGGAGCGCAGCGTCTCGTAGTTCTTCAGGTCTCCGATGTGGTGCCCCACCCACGCGCGCTCGCCCTTGGCCAGGCAGAACGTGCTCTTGAGCTCGGCGCCGCACCCGAGGACGGCGCGCGGCGTGCCGCCCGCGAGCGGGATGCTCGCGGGCACATAGCCGCGCGAGCGGCGCAGGAAGGTGGTGCGCCCCGGGAGCACCCGCACCACCGAGTCGTCGGTGCGCGTCTGGATCGGGCGGTCATGGAACAGGAACAGGTCGGCGATGCCCTCCAGGCGCGCGCGGGCGTCGTCGTCGCCGTAGGCGATCGGCTCATCGGAGACATTGCCGCTCGTCATCACCAGGGTGGTGGCGGCGTCGGCGAGCAGGAGGTGGTGCAGCGGCGAATACGGGAGCATGACCCCGAGCTCGGGCGAGCCAGGGGCGACCGACGGCGCCACCGGCGCGTCGGGCCGGCGCGGCGCCAACACGATCGGCGCCTCGGGACCGAGCAGCCGCCGCTCGGCTCCGTCGTCCAGGAACACCAGCCTCCGCGCCGCCTCGAGATTCGCAGGCATGAGCGCGAAGGGCTTGTCCTCGCGGTGCTTGCGCGCGCGCAGGAGCGCCACCGCCTCCTCGTCGTCGGCGCGGCAGGCGAGGTGAAAGCCGCCGATGCCCTTGATCGCTGCCGTGCGTCCGGCGCGGAGCTCGGCCGCGAGCGCGGCGATGGCGTCACGCGCGCCGCCGAGCGCCACCGTGGCGCCGGCCGCGTCGACGAGCGCCACCGAGGGCCCGCACTCCGGGCACGCGTTGGGCTGGGCGTGGAAGCGGCGGTCGCCGGGGTCGTCGTACTCGGCCTGGCAGCGCTCGCACATCGCGAAGCCGGACATCGTCGTGTACGGCCGGTCGTAGGGCACCCCGCGGACAATGGTGAAGCGCGGGCCACAGTTCGTGCAGTTGGTGAACGGGTAGCGGAAGCGACGGTCGGCGGGGTCGAAGAGCTCGGCCAGGCAGTCGGCGCACGTCGCGCTGTCGGGGGTGACGGGTGAGTCCGGGACGCCGTCGCGGGGGCTCTCGCGGATGCTGAAGCCGGCGGCGCCCGTCGGCTCGCGGTCCTCGGCCCGGACGTGCTCGACCCGGGCCAGGGGCGGGGCCTCGGCCGCCAGCCGCGCCAAGAACTCCTCGACGCCCTCGGGCACGCCTTCGATTTCGATGAGCACGCCCCGGGAGTCGTTGAGGACGAACCCGTCGAGCCCGAGCTCCCCGGCGAGGCGGTAGACGTACGGTCGAAAGCCCACGCCCTGCACCGTCCCCTCGACGCGCACGCTCGCCCGGCGACGTTCCGCCACCGCGGCCCCGGCGCGCGCGGACACACTCACCCCGATCCTCCTCCCACCAGCTCGACGAGCTCCCTGAGCACGTGATAGGCGCTCGCCTGCGCCTCCTGGATCCGGGGGATGTTCTCCGACCGGGTCACGATCACGTGATCGGCGAGCTCCTCGGAGGCCACGCGCCCGCCGTCGTAGCCGACCATGGCGATCGTCTCGAGATTGCGCCGGCGCGCCTCGGCCAGCGCCTCGATGATGTTGCGGGAGTTCCCCGAGGTCGAGAGCGCGAGCAGGGCGTCGCCGGTGTGCCCGTAGGCGATCACCTGGCGCGAGAAGATGAGCTCGGTTCCCACATCGTTGGCGATGGCGGTGATGATCCCCGCGTCCTCGGTCAGGTCGAGGGCCGGTCGCGGCGGCCAGTCGGGCCGGCCGGGCATCCGGAAGTCGGCCACCGCATCCATCGCGTCGGTGGCGGAGCCGCCGTTGCCCAGGGCGAGCACCTTGCCGCCGCCGTCGAACCTGGCGCGCAATCTCCTCGCCGCCGCCACCAGCCCCTCACGGTTGTCGGTCAGCGTCTGGGCCCGGAGGTCGGAGATCTCCTGGGCCTTCATGAGCACCGAGCGGCGCACGTCGTCGACGACGGGCTCGAGTTCGTTGTCGCGCTCGCCGAGGAACGGGTACAGGAAGCTCGAGGCGCCGGCGTCGTGGGTCCGGCGCGCGTCGCGGCCCTGGAGGAGACCGCGGTGGTCGAAGAAGACGTGCACGAGCTCCCAGAGCACGTGGTAGAGCGTCTCGATCAGCTCCTGGCGCACATAGCGGTCGACGCTCGGCGGGATCGGCTCCCACTCGGCGCCGGCGGGCGAGAAGGCGATGGTCAGGCACCCCCGGGCGCGCGCGACCTCGATCGCCCGGGCCGCCTCGTCGCCTTCCTCGTCGGTGCCGAAGGCGATCGCGATGTCCTCTGGGCCCGCGACGAGCTCGACCTGCGCGCGCAGGTCGCCGCCCTCGCCCGCCAGCCCGATGGCGGGCAGCGCGCGCTTGCCGACGATCACCGGGTGCACGAACTCGACGGCCACGTGGCGCGCGTCCGAGCGCGCCGCCGGGGAGTGGCCGAAGGCGATCAGCTTGCCGCCGCGCGAGAAGCGCTCGGCCATTCGGTGGCACAGGCGGGCGAGGGGCTCCGCCTCGTCGGCGAAGAAGCTCTCGCCCGCGTCGATGCGCTCGCGCAGCAGCTCGTCGAGGCGCGCGGCTACTCCTCCGAGCGCGGCCTCGGTCATCCCGCCGCGACGGCCCCCTCGCGCGCCGCGAGCCGGAGCAGCCACTCCCGCCAGCTGTCGATCCCCTCGCCGGTGCGGGCGCTCACGAGAATCGTCTCGACGTCCGGGTGGACCTGATCGATGTTGTAGAGCAGCCGCTCGACATCGAAGTCGATGTGGGGCAGGAGGTCGATCTTGTTGATGAGCACGAGCTCGCACGCGCGGAACATGAGCGGGTACTTGAGCGGCTTCTCCTCGCCCTCGGTTACCGAGGTGACCATCACCCGCATGTCCTCGCCGACCTTGAACTCGGCGGGGCACACAAGGTTGCCCACGTTCTCGATGATCAACAGGTCGATGTCATCGAGGGGGAGCTCGGGGACGGCGGAGCGCACCATGTTGGCGTCGAGGTGGCACTCCCCCCCGAAGCTCGGATCGGTGTTGAGCTGGGTCACGGGAACGTGGAGGCTGGCGAGCCGGTCGGCGTCCATCGAGCCCTGCACGTCGCCCTCGAGCACCCCCACCCGCACGCCGGGAAGATCGGCGACCACGCGCTCGAGCAGCGTCGTCTTGCCCGCCCCGGGAGCGCTCATGAAATTGATGACCTTGACGTCGGCGCGATCGAAGTCCGCCCGGTTCGCCTGAGCGATCGTGTTGTTGGCGTCGAGAGCCTCCTCGACGACCTTCACCTTGGTGCGATGCATTCGGCCTCCTCTATCTCTGGATCATCGGCGGGCGCCTCAAGATCGCCCGCAGGGCGACCTTGCAAGGCCTCCTCAGGCGGCCCAACTTCTAGGGATTCGACCTCGAACTCATTTCCGCTCGCCACCTCGACGTCGCTTCCGCCGCAGTGGGGACAGCGGAAGGCGGGAATCTCGATTCCCCACTCCTTCGCGCACGGGTTGCAGCGCAGCCGCGCGTCGATGATCTCGTAGTTTAGTTTCGCGCCCTCACAAACCGTATCGCCGGCCACGAAGGCGAAGTAGAACTCGAGCGTGTCGGGGACGACCTGGCGGAGCTTCCCGATGCGTAGGTTGACGACCTCGACGCGGCGACCGCCGGCGTGCTTGACCGCCGTGTTGACGACAGCCGAGCTCAGCGACAGCTCGTGCATGGCTTCACTCGGCCGACTGGTAGGCGGCGTCGGTCTGGAGCTCGGAGATCGTCTTGAGCACGAGCTCGACGGCGGGCTCGACGGCACCGGCCACCGACTCGCTCAGCTGGAAGCCGATCTCGGCGACGGTATGCGGCTCGCAGGCGATGACCACGACCTTGCCCGGCCAGGCCCCGATCGACTTGACGAAGCGGAGCATGGACTTGGGATCCATGCCGTGGGGATTGATCGAGTCGCCATCCTCGATGTTCCCGTCGATCGAGTCCTCGTCGGCCTCGATCACGTAGAGGGTGCCGGGTGTTCCCCCCTGCTCTGAGATGTCGAGGATCATCAGCGCGTCGTAGCCGTTCATCACCTCGTAGGCCAGGTTGAGGCCGCCGGTGCCGAAGTCCATGACCACGGCGCCGCGCGGGAGCTCGAGCTCGCCCAGGCGCTTGACCACCTCGGCGCCGAACCCGTCGTCGCCCATCCACGCATTCCCGACCCCGGCGATGAGGATCATCTTGACCCGTTCGGCCTCGGGCAGGGGAGGATTCAGGTAGTTGATCTCGACCTGCTGGTTGGAGAGCTCCGAGGCCGTGCGCTGGAAGGTGTGCTTCGGCATCGAGTCCGACGGCGGCTCGTCCTGCTCGCGCGGCCGTTCGGGGGTTTCGTCAACGCTCATGTATCCACCACCTCTACTTCGCCTGAGAAGAAAAACAGATACCGCCCGGTATCCCGCATCAGCTCCTGCCCGGGATCGTCGTCGACGGTGACGCCCAGATGCATCTTGCCGTCATAGTCAGTGAAGATGCGCTCGACCGTCGCCGTGCGCCCTTCGAGCATCCGGGCGTGCAGGTCGGCCTCGGGCTTGGGGCGGATGATGACCTTGCCACCACGACGGACGGTCTTGCCGTCGAGGACGGCCTCCTCCTGGCCGGCGCGCGGGTCCTCCAGGCCGGGCGGCTCGGGGGGCGGCTCGTCGGTCTGGGGATCGCGGAAGCTCTCAGGGGCCGGGTCGGTGATCGTCACGCGCCCGTGGAGGGCCATGATGTCCTCCGAGGTGGCGGCCGAAGCGCGATTGATCATCTCCAGCAGGGTGGGATCGCCTTGGGCCTCGATGTCCGCCCGCTCCTCGTCGGTCAGCACCTGCACGTGGAGGAGAAGCGCTTCCTCGATCTCCGTCGAGTCGAACAGGCCGCCGCGGCTCTCGGGAGCGATCTGCGGGTGGTCGGGGAGGACGATGGTCGCTCCGATGACGGCGTCGTCGGCCGGGGTGGCGAGGACGGGGTAGGTGTTGACGCTCGTGCTCAGGCGCTCGAGCGGCGAGACGAAGCGCCCACCGCTGACGCGGGCAATCGGGTGCGTCGAGAGCAGCGAGTAGCGCAAGGCCGCCCCCCGGTCGAGACCCTCGGGGGCCTCGGTGAGGTTGTCCACGCGCACGCTGACCTCGAAGGTGCCGTCGCGGAGGGCGCGCGTAGAGAGCTTGACCGCGGCCACGAGCTCGATCTCGCCTTCGCCGGGGATGCGCTTCTCGAGTTCGATCGGGGCGTCTTCGAGCGCGCCGACCATCTTGCCCGAGAGGTCGATGCGGTGCTCGACGGCCTGGTGGCGGTCACCGCCCGCGGCGAGGAAGCGGACCTCGGCGGCGAGCGCCGCGTCGGGGGGGGCCTCGAGCACGCAGCGCATCTCGAGATGGTCGAAGGTGCTCGTCAGGCTGGCGGCGTAGACCTTGGGATAGATGATCCCGAAAGGAGTCGGCGTCGCGTTCTTGGTCGCCCCGGGCGTGTACGGGTAAAGGGCGTAGCCCTCGAAGAGGAGCGACTCGACGAGCTGCTCGAGCATCTCGGGCATGCGCTACTTGCCCTCCTCGATCAGCTGGGTGATGCAGGCGTCGGCGGTGGCCAGCCCGCGATTCAGCTGCTCGCGCTGGAGAGCCTCGATGGTGGCGCCGTTGAGGGCTACCCAAGCCGTGTTCGGGTAGTAGTCCTGCATCATGTCCTTCCAGGTCGCCACCGGCATCCGGAAGTCACACGACCTCGTCCAGGGAACGAGGACCATCTGCATGCGCCCGTCGTAATCCTTGTAGTAGATGGTGCCGTTGAAGTGGAAGGCGAGCGGGACCTCGCCGTCGGGCAGCGAGTAGAAGTACTTGGCGGCCGCCACCTCGAGGTCGTAGGTGCACGTGATCGGCACCGTCACCGTCGTCGACCCGGTGAAGGCGGGGATCACGAGGTCGACGTGCGACCACAGCAGGCTGCGGGTGGTCACCGCCCAGCGCTCAGGCTCCCCGAACAATCCCTTCAGGCGCTCGTGGGTGTCGGCGTCGTAGGCGCGCCGCGCCGGTTCGAGCATCACCTGAATGGTGAGGGCGATCATGTACACCTGCCGGCCGCTCGCCTCGGAGACGTGGAGGTCGAAGTTGAGCGTGGGCACGGCCGCGTACTTGACGGCGGTCACCCCCAGTACCGAGAAGTCGGGCTCGGGCCACTCCTCCGGGTTCATCGAGGCAATCGCCGCCGCCGCGAACGCCGCGCGACTCCCGGGACCGACCGGCGGAGCGTCGCTCGCCGCCACCGGCTTGCCGTTGCCCGGCCCGTCCGCCGCGCTGTTCTCCGGCCCGTTCACCGCATCCTCGTCCGGCGTGTTCACAGGGCCTTCGCTTCGAGATCGGCGAAGAAGCGCGCCACGGCCTCCTCGACGCCGGTTCCGCCCGAGATGCCGTCCCAGCTCGCCTTGATCGCCCCGGTGAGCTCGTAGCAGCGGTCGATCGGCGCGATCGCGTAGACCGGCGGATCGGCGAGCCGGTTGGCGATCAGGCCCTCGGTGTCGGGCTCGAGCTTGAGCTCGGGGTTGAGCTGCACGAGCTTGTTCCAGGTATCGAAATGAAGCTCGCTCTCGGTGGCGCCGGCCGGGCTCGGGTACATCGCCACGACGCACTCCGAGGTCGTGGAGTACATGAAGAAGGCGAGGCCAATGGGGATCTGGAAACCGGCCCACACCTCGTCGGGCATGTCGAGGTCGTCCAGCCACAGGATCCGGTTTCCCACCGGGCGATACTCGGCGTCGCCGGAGCGGAGCGCCCAGCAGCTCTCGCACGTGCAGACGATGCGCCGCTCGTCGATGTAGATCATGTGGCGGTGATCGTGGGGAATCGTCGTGCTGCACAGGTCGCAGCGCTCGGCGTTCTGATCCTCGGCGCCGTTGGTGGCCGGGGCCGCGCCGTTGCTCACGGCGGCGCCGTTCCCGCCGGTCCCGTTGGTGATCTTCAGCCCTCCCGGAGGCTTCGTCTTCAGACCCCGGAGCCCCGAGACCATCTGCGCCCGGCGCCGAGCGGCGACGGCGTCGGAGATGGGCCGGCGCTCGCGCCGGGGGAAGCCGTTGCCGCTCCCGCTCATAAGGCCAAGGCTACTCTAATGCGGCCCTGCTCCTGGAGCAGCGGAACGGGCTCCAGTTGCAGGTTCTCCCCGTCCAGCGAGCGCCCCGCGCGCGGGAGGAAATAAGATCGTCCGCATTCCGGACACGCGAGCGCGCCATCGGCCAGCTCGCCCCGATCGAGCGCGCCATTGCAGGCGGCGCAGTGGTTGTGGTACGCGAGCAGCGTGCCGTCGACATTGGCGATCACCAAGCCGGTGCCCTCGACGTCGGTGGCGACGAGCTGGGCGAGCCCGATGCTCGAGACTCCCTTGACGTCGTACCACGACGGCGGCCGCAGCGGCGCGGCGGTCTGTCCGCCGTCGGCCATGCGAAGGTCGTCCCCGGGCCCGGGGCCGATGTTGACGACCGGGAGCTCGAAGCCCGTCGGGGCCGCCGGGTCGGCCATGGGCAGAGGCATGCCGGTGGCGGGATCTTCATTGATGCCTTCGACCTCGAGGCCCCAGAGGTCGGGCGCGGCCTCTTCGAGCGCCTGCTTGATGGCGAGCTCGAGAGTGGCCGAGGAAGCCTTGCAGTCACTGCAGCTCCCCTGCAGGCGGATGCGGGCGACGCCATCCTCGAGGCTGAGGAGCTCGACGTTCCCGCCATGGGACTCCATGTAGGGACGCACCTTCTCGAGCGCCTCGGTAACGCGGGTCTCGAGGGGCACCGGGTGCAGGTCGTGGATCAGCATCAGGCTGGCCACGTCGGGGTCCTCGGCGAGGCCGGCGGCGATCTCCTCGCCGGCCTCCCCGTGGGAGGCGAGGGCGCCGAAGATCTTCTCCAGGCCCGCGCCGTACATCTGGACGACCGCTGAGACGAGCTCCTCGGCCACCTCGCGGGTGGCCGAGTCGCCCGAAGCGTCGAGCTGTGCCTGCAATTCCTGCACGCGCCCGACCAGGTCCTCGGGGGACACCGGGGAGAGGGCGCTTGCCTGCGGAACAGTCGACTCAGTCGTCATTACTGCCTCTACGCCATCGCCGTCGGCGTGTGCTGGACCTTGGTGACCTTGCCACCGCCGGTGTACATGTGCACACCGCAGGGGAGGCAGGGGTCGAACGAGCGGACGGCTCGCATGATGTCCACGCCCTTGAACTTGTCCGGACCGTTCTCCTCGAAGATCGGCGTGTTCTGCACCGCGTCCTCGTAGGGGCCGGGCGTGCCGTAGGTGTCGCGGACGCTGCCGTTCCACGGCGTCGGCGGGTACGGGTGGTAGTTGGCGATCTTGCCGTCCCTGATCACCATGTGGTGCGACAGCACCCCGCGGACCGCCTCGGTGAACCCGCAGCTGTTCGCGTCCTGGGGCACGTTGAAGGATTCCCAGGTCTTGGTCCGCCCGGCCCGGATCTCGGCCAGGGCCTGCTCCACGAAGTACACCGCGACCGCGGCGGAGTAGGCCTGGAAGTAGGTCCGGGCCCGGTCCCGCTCGATCGCGTTGGACAGCGGCTGGCCGTGGGAGTCGACCGGGATCTTCCACTCGAAGGTCTTCTCCGGCCGGGACATGGTCCGGGGCAGGTTGATCTTCACGCTGTGCCCGGTGGACTGCACGTACCCGCAGTCGACCAGGCCGCCCAGCGCGGTGGCCCACAGCCGGGCGATCGGGCCGCCGCCGGTGTCCAGCGGCAGGTAGTCCTTCCCGTCGAACCAGCGCGGCGACATGGTCCAGCTGTACTTGTCGTCGAAGTCGCGCTTGGCGGGCCGCGGGATGGTGTGCTGGTTCCACGGGTGCCGGCGGTCGACCGGGTTGCCGAGCTCGTCGTGGGTGACGAACATTTCCTGGTCCTCCCAGTCCTCGTAGAACGAGTGACCGAGCAGGATCCTGATGCCCAGATTGATGTCGACCAGGCTGTTGGTGACCAGCTTCCCGTCCACCACCACGCCCGGGGTGACGAACATCTTGCGGCCCCAGTCCTCCATGTTCCGGTAGGTGAAGTCGCAGTACTCGGGGTTGTTGAGGCTGCCCCAGCAGCCCAGCAGCACTCGCCGCCGGCCGACTTCCTCGTACCCGGGCAGCGCCTCGTAGAAGAAGTCGAACAGGTCGTCGTGCATCGGCACGACCCGCTTCATGAACTCGACGTAGCGCATCAGCCGGGTCAGGTAGTCGGTGAACAGCTGCACGGTGGCCACCGTGCCGACACCGCCCGGGTACAGCGTGGAGGGGTGCACGTGGCGCCCTTCCATCAGGCAGAACATCTCGCGCGTCGACCGCGACACCTGCAGCGCCTCGCGGTAGAACTCGCCCTCGAGCGGGTTGAGCGAGCGCATGATGTCGCCGATGGTGCGGTAGCCGTGCTCGCCCGCGTGCGGCGCCTCGGTGTGGTTGGCCTGCTCCAGCACGCCGGGGTTGGTCTCGGCCACCATCTTCTCGCAGAAGTCCACCCCGACCAGGTTCTCCTGGAAGATGTTGTGGTCGAACATGTACTCGGCGGCCTCGCCCAGGTTGAGGATCCACTCGCCCAGGTGCGGCGGCCGGACGCCGTAGGCCATGTTCTGGGCGTAGACCGAGCAGGTGGCGTGGTTGTCGCCGCAGATCCCGCAGATCCGGCTGGTGATGAAGTGCGCGTCGCGGGGGTCTTTGCCCTTCATGAAGATGCTGTAGCCGCGGAAGATCGACGAGGTGCTGTGGCACTCCGCGACCCGCTTGGCCTTGAAGTCGATCTTGGTGTAGAT
>DASZMD010000224.1:0-3998 GCA_035551955.1 Solirubrobacteraceae bacterium
GGATTGCCGAGGCGCTCGTTCAGGGCGGCGAGCATCTCCCCGGCGCCGAGGCCGCTGGCGCGGATCAGGAAGACGTGGCCGAACTTGGCCTCATAGCGCTCGTTGCCGGCCGTCAGCTCGGCGAGCTCCTCGGCGCTCGCCCTCGCGGCGCCGGACTGCTCTGCGGCGCCCCGCGCGTCGCCCGCGCGCGGCGCGCCGATCCGGGAGTGGGCGGCGAAGGCCTCGAGCCAGTCCTCGCGGCCGAGCGCGTCGAAGGCCGTCTCGGCCTCGGCCAACACAGCTTCAGGCGAGGAAAACGGGCGCCCGCCCTCCATCAGGGTCACCCACCGCTCCGAGGCGCAGCACCCGCGCAACGTCGCGCGCGCGTCGGTGGGCGCGAGCCCGTTGAGCGCTGCCAGATCGCGATTGGAGGTCGCGGCGAACATGGGGGCGCCGAGAATAGTGATCGCGGCCTGGGACATGCCTGTGGCACAGTCACCTGGATGGCGAGACCACAGGCAAGTCCCCGCGCCCTGGCCGTGGCCCGCGGCGATGAGCCGGCGGACACGCTGATCACCGGCGGGCGGGTGTTCAGCGCCGCCACGCGGGAGTGGATCGACACCGCCCTCGCCCTCGCCGACGGCGTCATCGCCGGGTGGGGCGAGCGCGAGGCGCTCGAGGTCATCGACGTCGGCGGCGCGGCCCTGACCCCCGGCTTCGTCGACGCCCACATGCACCTGGAGTCGACGAAGCTGTGGATCGACGAGTTCGTGGCCACCGTGCTCCCGCGCGGGACGACCGCCGTGGCCGCCGACCCGCACGAGCTCGCCAACGTCCTCGGGGTGCCGGGCGTGATCGCGCTCGTCGAGGCCGCGACGGCGCTCCCCTTCACCTTCGGCGTCTATGCGCCGAGCTGCGTCCCCGCCTCGGCCTTCGAGCGCTCCGGCGCCACCCTCCACTCCGCCGACATCCGCGAGCTCATCGAGCGCCACGGCGCCCGCGGCGTGGCCGAGGTCATGAACTTCCCCGGCGTCATCGCCGGCGACGAGGAGATGCTCGCCCGCATCGCCGCCGCCGGGGGCCACCGCCGCGTCGACGGGCACAGCCCGGGGGTGTCGGGCCATGCCCTCGACGCCTACCTGGCCGCCGGGGTCGAGTCAGACCACGAGGCCACGCGCCTCGAGGAGGCCGAGGAGAAGCGCCGCAAGGGTATGTGGGTGTTCCTCCGTCAGGGCTCGGCGAGCCAGAACCTCGTCGATCTGGCGCCGACCATCCTCGCCCACGGAACCGATCGGGCGGCCTTGTGCACCGACGACCGCGAACCCGACACCCTGCGCCGGCTCGGTCACGTCAACGACTGCGCGCGCCTGGCCGTGGCCGCCGGGATCTCGGAGATCGACGCGATCATCCTCGCCAGCACCAATCCGGCCCGCTATCACGGCTTCACCCGCCTGGGAAACCTGGGGCCGGGATACCAGGCCGACATCCTCTGCTTCTCCGAGCTCGGCTCCTGGGAGCCCGACCGCGTGTGGCAGGCGGGCCGGCTCGTCGCCCGCGACGGGCGCGTCCTCCCGGGCGTGGTGCCGGCCGTGGCCCCGTCCGAGCTCCTGCGCGGCACCGTCCATCTCGGCACCCCGCCGGCGGCCGCCGACCTGGTCCTCGACCTCCCCGCCGGCACCCGCGTGCGCGCGGTGGGCGTCGAGAGCCACAGCCTGACCACGCTCCGCCGCGAGGTGACGCTCGGACCTGACGCCGACGTCGTGCCCGCGGCCGTCGTCGAGCGCCATCACGGCACCGGCCGCATCGGCCGCGGGTTCGCCACCGGCTTCGGGCTCAAGCGGGGGGCGATTGCCTCCACCGTCGCCCACGACGCCCACAATTGCGTCGTCCTCGGCACCTCCGGGCGGGACATGGCCGCCGCGGTGGCGCGCCTGGCCGAGCTCGGGGGCGGCCAGGTGGCCGTGCTCGAGGGCCGCGTCATCGCCGAGGTCCCGCTCCCCCTCGCCGGGCTGATGAGCGACCGTAGCGCCGAGGAGGTATCCGAGCAGCTCCGCGTCCTCGGCGCCGCCGCCGCCGAGCGGCTCGGCACCACCGTCGAAGAGCCGTTCATGCAGCTCTCCTTCATCGCCCTCTCGGTCATCCCCGAGCTCCGCCTCACCGACGGAGGCCTCGTCGACGTCGAGCGCTTCGCCTACGTGCCCGTGATCGCGTAGTCCGCTGGCAGACCTTTTGGCCGTCTGTCCATAGAGCCTGGCAACCTCTTGGCAGACAATTGGTATCCGTGAACACGGTCCTGGATTCGAGCGCAACCCCATCCGGAGCCGCCCCGGGCGGCTCGGTGACAGACGAAGCCACCTTCGAGCAGCGGGGGATCGACTACATCCCGGTGTCCGAGCGCCGCGGCAAGCCTCTCGACCTGACGTGGATGTGGGCCGGCGCGCTGTTCAACGTCGAGTACGTGGTGTACGGCGCGCTCATCATCACCTTCGGGCTGTCCTTCTGGCAGGCGGCGCTGGTCATTGCCCTGGGCAACCTGTCCTACCTCGTCGCCGGCCTCGGCAGCCTCCAAGGCCCGGCCGCGGGAACGTCGGTGTTCGCCATCAGCCGCGCTGCCTTCGGGCCCAACGGCGCGCGTGGCGTGTCGATCTTCAATTGGCTCACCCAGGTGGGCTACGAGACCGAGGGCCTGGCCTTGATCGTCCTCGCGGGGCTCGCGCTCGCCGACAAGGCGGGCGTGCACTCATCCACCGGACTCAAGGTCGGGCTGATCGTGGCCGCCGCCTGCGTCCAGCTCGTGCTCCCGCTTTTCGGCCACGGCACCATGCTGCGGATCCTCCGCTTCCTCGTGCTGCCCTTCGTCGCCCTCTTCATCGTCCTCGCCATCCTCGCCCTGCCCAAGGCCCACCTCGGCGCGGGCACGAACGCGTCGTGGGAGACGGTGATGGTCGCCCTCGCGCTCATCCTCTCCGCCGGCGGCTACGGCTGGGTGATGAACGCCAGCGACTACTCGCGCTACCTCCCCACCGACGCGAGCCGCAAGAGGATCGTGTGGTCGGTCGCCCTCGGGGGCTACATCCCGAGCACCCTGCTGGGGCTGCTCGGCGCCGCCGTGGCCACCGCCGTGCCCTCGGCCAGCGACCCGATCTCGGGGCTCCCCCACGCCTTCCCCGGCTGGTTCCTCGTGCCCTACCTGATCTTCGTGATCTTCCAGCTCTTCGCCATCAACAGCATCGACCTCTACTCCTCGGGCCTCACCCTGCAGGCGATCTTCCCGAGGATCAAGCGCTGGCAGTGCGTGCTCATCGACACCACGGTCGCCGGCGCCCTCACCGCCGTGGCCATCTTCTCCGCCTCCTTCAACACCTTCCTCACCGACTTCCTCCTCTTCATGATCATCTGGATTGCCCCGTGGGTGGCGATCTTCCTCGTCGACTGGTTCATGCGCCGCGGCACCTACGACTCGCGCTCGCTCCTCAACGGGCGCGCCGGCATCTACTGGCGCCGCGGCGGGATCCACATCCCCGGGGTGGTCGCCCAGCTCGTGGGCATGCTGGCAGCCGCCTCATGGCTCGACACCACGGTGTGGAAGGGACCGCTCTCGGCCGCCACGAGCGGCGCGGACTTCAGCGTCTTCATGGGTGCCCTGTTCGCGGGCGTCGTCTACTACGTGCTCGCGCGCGCGACGGTGCCGCGCGAGGCTGCCGCGAGCGAGCAACCAGCCCCCGCTTGACCTCACACGCCTGATCCAAGAGAATCGCCGTGCGCTCAGGGGGCGGGGCCGCCTGGAGATCGGGGGTGTGAATGTCTCGGCAGGAACGGCAGCATCACGACGCGGCGGGATTCGACGTGCGGGCGGTCGCCCAGGGCGCGGCGGCCGTCGTCGGCGCCGTCGTCGCCGTGTACCTGATCGGGTTGGTCGTCACCTGGGTGAGCTTCGCCGCCGCCCGCCTGCCCGGTGACACCGTCACCGCCGCCCTCAGCGACCGCCAGCTCTTCGGGGCCGGGCTGCGCTCGACGGC
>DASZMD010000225.1:0-5807 GCA_035551955.1 Solirubrobacteraceae bacterium
CGCACCCGTCAGCTCTCGGCCCTCGAGCTCACGCAGACCCTTCTCCACCGCATCGAGCGCCTCGACCCCGCCCTCAACGCCTTCCGCATCGTCCTCCACGACCAAGCGCTCGCCGAAGCCGCCGCGCGGGACGCAGACCGCGAGCAAGGGCCGCTCCACGGCGTCCCCATCGCGATAAAGGACGAGCTCGACGTGGCGGGGCAGCTCACCACCTTCGGGGGCGCCGCGCGCACGCAGGCGGCCGGCAGCGACAGCGAGCCCGTGCGCCGGCTCCGGGCCGCCGGGGCGATCATCATCGGCAAGACGCGGATGCCCGAGTTCGGGCAGTGGCCCTTCACCGAGTCAGCCGCCGGCGGCTACACCCGCAACCCGTGGGACCCGACGAGAACGCCCGGCGGCTCCAGCGGCGGGACCGCCGCGGCCGTCGCCGCCGGGCTCACCGCGGCCGCGATGGGCGGCGACGGCGGCGGCTCGATCCGCATCCCCGCCGCCTGCTGCGGGCTGTTCGGACTCAAGCCCCAGCGCGGGCGCGTATCCATCGCCCCGGCGCCCGATCTCTGGCACGCGCTCGGCACGGTAGGCCCGCTCACCCGCAGCGTCCGAGACTCGGCACTCATCTACGACGCCATCCGCGGCAATCTCGCCACCGATCGCTACACCGCGCGCGAGCCCGCCACCACGTTCGAACAAGCCGCCGCCACCCGCCCCCGCACCCTTCGCATCGCCGTCTCCTCCCGCCCCTCGGCCCGCGGCGTCCGCCTCGAGCCCGAGCAGGCAGCGGCGCTCGAACGCACCGCCGAGGCGCTCACAGAGCTCGGCCACGACGTCCGCACCGTCGAGCTGCGCTACCCGCCGCTCGAGCCCGCCTTCGTACCCCAGTTCTACGGCGGCGTACGCGACGAGGCGGCGACGGTCGAGCGCCCCGACCTGCTCGAGCGGCGCACCAAACAGACCCTCGCCATCGCGCGCGCCTTCCCGCCCGTCACGCAAAAGTGGGCGGTCAAGCACGGCGAGCGCTTGGCGGCCCGGATCAACACCGTCTTCGAGGACCACGATCTGCTCCTCACCCCGACGATCCCGTCGCTGCCGCGGTCAGTCGGCGCCCTCGACGGAATCGGGAGCCTGCATGCGAGCCTGCGCGCCGTGCCCTACGTCGCCTACACGGCGGTCTGGAACGTGTGCGGCAACCCGGCCGCATCGATTCCCGCCGGATTCACGCCCGGGGGCCTCCCCCTCGCCGTCCAACTCGTGGCGGCACCGCACGACGAGCCCACGCTCCTAGCCGCCGCGGGGCAGCTGGAGAAGGCACGACCCTGGGCCGACCGCCGCCCGCCTACGCCGCCCGCGTGCGCCTAGCCCGTCGCAGCAGGCGCCGCGCGATCAGCAGCGCGAAAACGGCCGCCGCGGCGGGCTGCCACAGGCGCCGGACCGAGCCGACGACCGGACTGCCGGGATGCTGCGGGCACGCCGGCAGGGCGAACTCCTCGGCGGCGAGGACGTCGTGGGGCTCGGCGATGCCCGAAGGATCCTCGGGCAGCACGACGGGCGGATGGCCGATGCTCGGGTCGGGAGCGGGGAGCGCGAACTCCTCGGCTGCGAGGACGTCGTGGGCCGCTAGATCGCTGGAATCGCCGTGAATCGTCCGGTCATTCATCGATCCATTTTTCCAGATTCAAAAGTTCGACGGTTTGCGAACCCTCCGTGCGGGCAACAATTACATATTCCGTGAGACCCCGCCTCGCCATACCGCCCGACTACGAGCCCTCCGGCACTTCCGGCGTCGCGGTACACGAGCCCCGCCAGCGCCGCGCGGTAGCGATCCTCGATCTCGATCCCGATCTCGCGCAGGACATGGACCCGGAGCGCGCGACGGCCGCGCGGGCGCACGCCATCGCCGCCGTCGAGACGCTCGCGCCCGGCGACTGGCCCGCCGATGCACTCGACATCGTCGATCCGCGCGGCGCCCTGGGCCTGCTCGTGATCGACGGGATCCTCTCGCGGGACCTGAAGCTGGGCGGCGCTTCGTTTACCGAGCTCATCGGCGAGGGCGAGATCCTGCGACCGTGGGACAGCGCCGCGCATCTCTCGCTCGCGCAGCCGTCGGTCGTGTGGACCGTGCTCGATACGGCGAGGATCGCCATCCTCGACCGCCGGTTCGTGGCCCGGACCGCGCGCTGGCCCGAACTCACCACCGCGCTCTTCACCCGCGCCATGAGCCGCTCGCGCTCGCTCGCCGTGCAGCTGGCGATCCGGAGCCTGCAGCGTGTCGAGACGAGGCTCCTGCTCCAGCTCTGGCATCTCGCCGAGCGCTGGGGCCGGGTCTCGACCGAAGGCATCGTTCTTCCCCTCCAGCTCACCCACAGACTCCTGGCCTGCCTGGTCGGTGCACGGCGCCCGACCGTCACCACCGCGCTGAAGGAACTGACGCAGCAGGGACTGGTCTCCCGCCGCGACGACGGGACGTGGATGCTTCGCGGCGCCGCCCCGCCTGAGCTCGGGGAGATCTACGCCATGCTCAGCTGACACATCTGGTTCGAGACGAGTAAGGGTGGGGAACACTGGCGCTCAGGTGTCGATGTCTCTCCCGTCCACGCGTACGCCTGATCCGCTGCCGCATGCGGAACTACGGCTCCCGGCCGACGTCGGCGCCCCGGCGCTGGCGCGCCGTACGGTGCGCGATCTCCTCAGCTCGCTTCCCGATCCCCTGCGCGCTCAGCTCAGCCTCGTCGCCAGCGAGCTGGTGACCAATGTCCTGCGCCACAGCTCGGCGACCGATCCCTCCGCGACCCTGAGCCTGGCCCTGGCGCCCGATCGAGTCACCCTCACCGTCAGCGATGCCGGGGCGGGCTTCGACCCGTCCGACCGGCCGCGCTCCCCCAGCGCCGAGGGCGGCTGGGGCCTGCAGGTGCTGGACGCGATCGCCGACCGCTGGTGGGTCGAGTGGGACGGCCGCACCCGCGTAATCTGCGAGATCGACCGCTGAGCTGAGTCAGCCGGTGGAGTGATCCGCGCCCGCTTCGGCAGGGTCGTCGATCACGTCGAGCCTGGCGTCGAGGCCGGTGAGCTCGAGGACGCGCTGGACGGCCGCGGGGCCGCGGACGATGGCGAGCCGGTGCTCGCCGTCGCGGGCCCGCGCATCCGCGGAGACGAGCAGGCGCAGGCCGGTGGAATCCATGAAGGTGAGACCGCGCAGGTCGAGCACGATCACGCGCGCGCCACCCTGCTCCACGCGCCGGAGCTCTGAATCAGCGCCGGCCGTGGTCGCGATGTCGAGCTCCCCGGCAAACTCGATCGTCACGGTGTCTCCCGCCTCATCGATTTGGATGGAGAACGGCTTCACCGGGCGGGCATGTTATTTCAACCGGCGGCCCAGGGCGAACGGATCCCGCGCAGGCGTCGCCGGAAAGCCGATTCCGGGCGTCTAAGATCTTAGTCGAGCGGACTGAGATCCACCCTTGCAACACCAGCTTGCGGTGGTATCATTCAACTTACAAGTCGTAAGCAACTAGCGAAAGTGAACCTCAATGAGCCGACTACTACTGGTCCCGCTTGATGACGCAGTCGTCTTGCCGGGCATGTCGCTTACGCTCGCCATCGATGCGGGCGAGGACGAGCGCGTGTTCCTGGTACCGCGTCACGAGCAGGCGTTCGCCGACGTCGGCACCGTTGCCGAAACGAACGAACGTGTCCGCCTGCCGGGCGGCGCTCGTGCCCTGGCGGTGACGGGACTCCACCGTGGCATCGCCGGCGCCGCGCACACGCTGCCGGACGGCCGTCTCTACGTCGAGGTCGACGAGCGGCCCGACAGCACGCCGGTCGACGGCAAGACGCGTGAGCTCGAGCGCGAGTACCGCGCCGTGGTCGAGGAGATCCTCGAAATCCGCGGCGACGATGGCCGTATCTCCGCCTTCCTGCGCTCGATCGCCGAGCCGGGAATGCTCGCCGACACCAGCGGCTACTCCCCCGAAATCACCTACCCGGAGAAGATCCGTCTGCTGGAGACGCTCGATGTCACGGAGCGGCTCGAGCTCGCTCTCGGCTACCAGCGCGAGCGCCTGGCCGAGCTGCAGGTCCGCAAGCGGATCCGCGATGACGTCCAGGACGGCGCCGAGAAGCAGCAGCGCGACTACTTCCTGCGCAAGCAGATGGAGTCGATCCGCAAGGAGCTCGGCGAGGACGACGCCTCGATCGTCGAGGAGTACCGGACCAAGATCGAAGAGGCGGGCATGCCCGACCACGCCAGGGAGCAGGCCGAGAAGGAGCTCGGTCGTCTCGAGCGGATGGGCGAGCAGAGCGCTGAGTCGAGCGTGATCCGGACTTACCTCGATTGGCTGATCGCCGTGCCCTGGAACAAGCGCTCCGAGGAGCGTCTGGATCCCGTGCACGCGCGTGAGGTGCTCGATTCCGACCATGCCGGCCTCGAGGACGTCAAGGACCGCATCGTCGAGTACATCGCGGTCAAGAAGCTCCGCGTCGAGCGGGGGATCAACGAGGACCGGCGCTCCGGCGCGATCCTCACCCTGATCGGACCGCCCGGCACCGGCAAGACCTCGATCGGCGAGTCGATCGCCCGCGCCACCGGCCGTGAGTTCGTCCGGATGTCGCTCGGCGGCGTTCGCGACGAGGCCGAGATCCGCGGCCACCGGCGGACGTACATCGGAGCCC
The DNA here is from genome assembly GCA_035551955.1 of Solirubrobacteraceae bacterium. Taxonomy (GTDB): domain Bacteria; phylum Actinomycetota; class Thermoleophilia; order Solirubrobacterales; family Solirubrobacteraceae; genus Palsa-465. The sequence continues at coordinate 4,666 of DASZMD010000225.1, forward strand.
TGCCCGGCAGGCTCGTGCGCGCGCTCCGAGATGCGGACACGATGAACCCGGTGATCATGCTCGACGAGGTCGACAAGGTCGGCGCCGACTGGCGTGGCGATCCGAGCTCGGCGCTGCTCGAGGTCCTGGACCCCGCGCAGAACCACAGCTTCCGCGATCACTACCTCGACCTCGAGCTTGACCTGAGCGGCGTGATGTTCATCGCGACCGCGAACGTCGCCGACACGATCCCGGGCCCGCTGCTCGACCGCATGGAGGTCATCCGCTTCGACGGATACACCACCTCCGAGAAGGTCGCGATCGCGCGTGGCTACCTGTGGCCGCGTCAGATCGAGCGCAACGGGCTGCGGCCCGAGGAGGTTGAGATCTCCGACGAGCTGCTCGGCACCGTGACGACCGAGTACACGCGTGAGGCGGGCGTTCGCCAGCTCGAGCGCGACCTCGGGACGCTGCTGCGCAAGACGGCCACGAGGATCGCCTCGGGTGCCGCTACGGCCCCGGTGACGATCGATCTCGATGGCCTGCGCGATGCGCTCGGGCGCCAGCGTCACTTCCAGGAGTCCGCGGTCCGTACCGCGGTCCCCGGAGTGGCCACCGGCCTGGCGGTGACCGGAGCGGGCGGCGACGTCCTCTTCGTCGAGGCCACGGCGATGCCGGGCAAGCCCGGACTCACGTTGACCGGCCAGCTTGGCGACGTGATGAAGGAATCCGCCCAGATCGCCCTGTCCTACGTGCGCGGGCACGCTGCCGACCTCGGCATCGACCCCTCGGCGTTCGAGGACCGCTCGTTCCACGTCCACGTCCCCGCGGGAGCGATCCCCAAGGACGGCCCGAGTGCCGGCGTGACGATGGTGACCGCTCTGACCTCGCTCCTCTCGGGGCGGCCCGTGCGGCACACCGTGGGAATGACCGGTGAGGTCACGCTCCAGGGTCGCGTGCTCCCGATCGGCGGTCTCAAGCAGAAGGTGCTGGCGGCCCATGCCGCCGGGCTGACCGACGTGATTCTCCCCGAGCGCAACCGCGGCGACCTCGACGAGGTCCCCGAAGAGGTGCGCGAGGCGATGAACTTCCACGTCGCGATGACCATCGACGAGGTGTTGGGAGTGGCGCTCGAGCCGGGCGCCGTTCCGGCAGCCGCCTAA
>DASZMD010000226.1:0-19002 GCA_035551955.1 Solirubrobacteraceae bacterium
CCCCCTCGCCTTCGGGATCGTGCGCGACGAGTTCCCCCGCGAGAAGGTGGCCGGGAGCATCGGCATTCTCTCTTCGATCCTCGGTGTCGGCGGCGGCCTGGGGATCATCCTCGCGGGCGTGATCATCCAGCACCTCGACTACCACTGGCTGTACTGGTTCCCGCTCATCGTCATCGTCATCTCCGCGGTGTGCACGTGGAGGTTCGTGCCCGAGTCCCCGGTGCGGGTACCCGGCCGCGTCAACTGGCTCGCCGCCGCCCTGATGAGCGTGGGGATCTCGGTGATCCTCATCGCCGTCAGCGAGACCATCTCCTGGGGCTGGGGTTCGCCCAAGACCCTCGGGCTGATCGCCGTGGGCGCGCTCATCTGCGCGGCCTGGGTGGCCGTCGAGGTCCGCAGCCGTGAGCCACTCATCGACATGACGATGATGCGCATCCGAGGCGTATGGACGACCAACCTGGCGGCCTTCCTGCTCGGCGCGGGGATGTACTCGTCGTTCATCGTCTTCCCCCAGTTCGCCCAGCTCCCCAAGAGCACCGGTTTCGGCTTCGGCGCCTCGACCCTGGTGGCCGGCTTCTACCTGCTCCCGGCGACGCTGGGGATGATCGTGCTCGGGACCGCCGCCGGGAGGATCTCTCGCCGCTGGGGGTCCAAGGTCGCCCTCCTCATCGGCACCGCCTTCACCACCGGCGCGTTCCTCCTACTCGCGCTCGCCCATGGTCACCCCTATGACCTCCTCATCGCCGCGTCGCTGCTGGGGATCGGTATGGGCCTCGCCTTCGCGGCGCTGGGAAACCTGATCGTCCAGGCCGTGCCCGCCCACCAGACGGGAGTGGCGAGCGGGATGAACACCGTCATGCGGACCCTCGGCGGTGCGCTCGGCGGTCAGCTCTCGGCGACCTTCATCGCCCACAACGTCGCCCACGGCCTGCCCACCGTCACCGGCTTCACCGACACCTTCGTGATGGCGACCGCCTTCCTGGCTGCGTGCTTCGTCGCCGGGCTCCTGGTCCCGGGCCGGCTCAGCCGCCGATCGCAGACATCGACCGTGCCGGCCGCACGAAGCCTGCCTCACCCACATGATGCTTGAGCTCCTTGCGCCATACGGCGTCGCGGATGACCTCCTCGAGCTCGGCGTCGTCCGCGCCCGCGCGTAGGGGCTCGCGCAGGTCGGTCTCGTTGAGGGAGAACAGGCACGTCCTGAGCTTCCCCTCGGCGGTGATGCGGATCCGGTTGCAGTCCCCGCAGAAGGGCTCGGAGACGGGATTGATGAAGCCGATCTTGCCCTGGCCGTCGGCGAAGCGGTACACCCGCGCGGTGGCGCTCGGCTCCCGGGGCTGAGGCTCGAGGGGGTAGACCTCCTCGATCGCGGCCCGGATCTCGGCACCGGTGAGGACCTGCTCGGGCGTCCATTCCTGGTCGGCGTCGAGGGGCATGAACTCGATGAAGCGAATCTCGTACGGAGTCCGCCGCGCCATCTCGGCGAAGGGGATGATCTCCTCCTCGGTGAAGTCCCGGATCGCCACCGCGTTGACCTTGATCGGGTGCGCTTCGGGGAAGGAGGCGAGGTGCTCGAGCCCGCGCAGCACCTTGGGCAGCGCGTCGCGGCGGGTGAGCTCGAAGAAGCGGTCCTGCTGGAGCGAGTCGATCGACACGTTGAAGCGGTTGACGCCGGCGGCGACCAGCGCCTCGGCGTCGCGCTCGAGCAGGAAGCCGTTGGTGGTGACCGACAGGTCGTCGATGTCCTCGAGCTTCGAGAGCATGGCCGCGAGCTTGGGGAAGCCCCGGCGCACGAGCGGCTCACCGCCCGTCAGGCGCACGTCGCGGACGCCCATCGAGGCGAGCAGGGCAACGATGCGCGTGATCTCCTCGAAGCTCAGGATTTCGTTGCGTTCGAGCCAGGGGAGCCCTTCGGCGGGCATGCAGTACTGGCAGCGGAAATTACACCGGTCGGTGACCGATATGCGCCCGTCGCCGATCAGGCGCCCGTGCCCATCCTTTAGTGGTTCTCGGGTCATAACCTCAGACTGCCCGCCTGGCTCCCGGGTGAGTCATAGCTTCTATACGAACGTACCCCTGGTACGGATCTACAAGACATGTTCACAGAGTACTGTTCCCGCCATGTCGGTCGCTGGGAGGAGCCGAATAGCGCTGGTGTTGGCGGTCGCGGCCGGCGCGCTCGCCGGCTGCGGCACGAGCACGAGCGACCAGGTCAAGGCCAAGGTCCAGCAGTTCGCGCAATCGGTCGCCTCCAAGGACGCCAGGACCCTGTGCGACCAGGTCCTCGCGCCCGCCCTGCTCCAGCACATCGCGGCGGGCGGATTGCCGTGCGTGAGGGCGATGCGCATCTTCCTGGGCTCCGTCCACAACCCCACCCTGGCCGTGGGGCGCGTCGTCATCAACGGCGGTAATGCCGAGGCCCTGACCCTGAGCGGGGCCAAAGGCCAGCTCGGCGCCCTCAGCGCCGTCCAGCTCGTCAACACCTCCAACGGGTGGCGAGTGTCGGGCCTCGGCTCGCCGCTTTTGCCCGGGGCGACGCGCCAGAGTCAGAAGAAAAAAGCCTAGCCCGGGGCCAGTGGTCCCGACCGCGATGGTGACCCCTAGGAAGGACCCGAGGCCTCGGCCGCAAGCAGCCCGTACGCAACCATGTCCAGCGGCGCGCCCAGCTGCATGTGGTAGGCGCGCAGTACCGCCTCGCGCGTGAACCCGGCGCGCTCGGCCACCCGCTGGGAGGCCGCGTTGGCCATGGCGGCGTAGAGGTCGATGCGCTCGAGCCCGAGCTCGGCGAAGCCCCACGCGCAGATGAGCCGCAGGGCGCGGGTCGCGTGGCCCTGCCCGCGGGCCTCGCGCCCGAGGAGGTAGCCGACCTCGCCGCGCGCGTGCTCCCAGGTGAAGCGCATGAGCGAGATCGAGCCGAGGAGCTCCCCGTCGCCGGCGTCGACGATCGCGAACGGCGCCGACACTCCGTCTCTGACCAGGCCCCGGCTCTCGGCCACCCACGCGCGCGCGGCGGTGATGCCGTACACGGTGGGGACGCGTGTCCAGCGCACGATCTCGTCGTCGCGGCACAGGGCGACGAGCCGGGCGACATCGGACTCCCGCCACGGTCGCAGGACCGTCGCGCCCTCGGCGAGGGGCTCGGCGGGGAGGACGATGAGCGCCCGTTCGGACACCGGCTAGGAGGTCGCCGCGGCTCGGGCGGCGAGCGCCCGCTCGAGCGCGGCGGCATCGAGTCCCGGGTCCTGCTGCTCGAGCCAGCGGACGGCCGCGCGCCGGCCGCCGAGGGCGCGCAGGCCGCGGTCGCCGTGCTCGGCGGCGAAGTCCGCGAGCGCGGCCAGGCGGCGGGCACGGAGGCGGCGGGCGGGGAGGTCGAGGCTCGCGCGGTGGGCGTCGAGCGCCTCGGCGAGCGCGTCGATACCGGTGGGGGGGGAGACGGAGGACACGGCGATGAGGGCGGTCTCGCGGGCGCCGAGCGAGCGCAGGGCGGACCGCAGGTCGGCGAGGGCGCGCATCGCCGGGCGCCCGAGGTCGGCCTTGGTGACCACGAGTACGTCGGGGATCTCCATGATCCCCGACTTCAGGAACTGGAGCACGTCCCCGGAGCCGGGCTGGACGACGACGGCGACGGTATCGGCGACGTCGGCGACCTCGGTCTCCGATTGGCCGACCCCGACCGTCTCGATCACCACCACGTCGAAGGCGGCGGCGAGGGCGCTCGCGGCCGCGCGCGTGGCGGGGGCGAGGCCACCGAGGCGGTCCCCGACGGCGGTGGAGCGGATGTAGACGCTCCGATCGGCCGGGTCGACGTCGATCCGGGCCCGGTCGCCGAGGAGCGAGCCGCCCGACCGGCGCGACGAGGGGTCGACGGCGAGCACGGCCACCGAACGCCCTTGCGAGCGCCACTCGGCCACGAGGCGCGAGAGGAGCGAGGACTTCCCGACCCCGGGGGGCCCCGTCACCCCGACGACGTGGCCCCGGGGCTCACCCCCGAGCGCGGACGGGGAGACGGCCGCGAGGAGGTGCCGGGCTTCGGCGCGGGCGGCGGTCGAGCGATTCTCGAGGAGGTTGAGGACGGCGGGCGCGGCGCCCAGGTCGCCGGCCCGGAGGCGCTCGCCGAGGTCGGCGCCCTCGGGCATCACCGGCCCTCGCCGGCGCTCAAGCCCGGGCGCCGGCTTCGGCGCTCTCGCGCTCGGCCACGAGCTCGACGATCTCGTGCATGATCCGGCCCAGGTCGAAGTCCTTGGGCGTATACACCGCGGCCACGCCGGCCTCGCGCAGGCGCGCGGCGTCGGCCTCGGGAATGATCCCGCCGACGATCACCGGGACGCCGGCGACGCCGGCCTCGGCCAGCGCCTCGAGCACCGAGGGGATGAGCTCGGCGTGCGACCCCGAGAGGATCGAGAGGCCGACCACGTGCACGCCCTCCTGTGCCGCCGAGGTGGCGATCTCGGTGGGCGTGAGCCGGATGCCCTGGTAGACGACGTCCATGCCGACGTCGCGGGCGCGCACGGCGATCTGCTCGGCGCCGTTGGAGTGGCCGTCGAGGCCGGGCTTGCCGACGAGGATCTTCAGGCGGCGGCCGAGCGCGTCGCTCACCCGCTCCACCTCGTCGCGGAGCTCGGCGAGATCCTCGGTCGGGACCGAGGCCGCCTCGCCCACCCCGGTGGGGGCTCGGTAGCTGCCGAACTCAGCGCGCAGCGTCTGGGACCACTCGCCGGTGGTGGCGCCCGCGCGCGCGGCGGCGATGGTGGCGGGCATGATGTTCTCCGAGTCGTCGCGCGCCACGCGCGCGAGTTCGGCCAGAGCGGCGTCGACGGCGGCCTGGTCGCGCGCCGAGCGCCACTCCTCGACCGCGGCCCGGCGCTCGGCCTCGACCGCGGGGTCGACGACGAGGATCCCGCCGTCGGCGTCGGCGGTCAGGGGTGAGGGCTCGGTCTCGGTGTAGCGGTTGACGCCGACGACGATGTGCTCGCCCGCCTCGATCCGCGTGATCCGCTCGCGGTGGGCCTCGACGAGTGCCGCCTTCATGTAGTCGACGGCCTCGACCGCGCCCCCCAGCTCGTGCACGTGCTTCATCTCCTCCCGTGCGCCCTCGAGAAGCTCGTCCACGAGCCCGTCCATGACCTTCGAGCCCTCGAAGATGTCGGGGTAGTCGAGCAGGTCGGTCTCGTAGGCCAGGACCTGCTGGAGGCGCAGCGACCACTGCTGGTCCCAGGGCCGGGGGAGGCCGAGGGCCTCATTCCACGCCGGCAGCTGGATCGCCCGGGCGCGGACGCTGCGCCCGAGGGTGACGGCGAGCGCCTCGAGCGCGATCCGGTAGGCGTTGTTCTCGGGCTGCGCTTCGGTGAGGCCGAGGGAGTTGACCTGGACGCCGTAACGGAAGCGGCGGTGGCGCTCGTCCTCGACCCCGTAGCGCTCGAGGCCGATCTCGTCCCACAGGACGGCCATCGCGCGGAGCTTCGCGTGCTCCTCGATGAAGCGCACGCCGGCGTTGACGAAGAAGGAGATGCGCCCGAACACCGCTCCCATCCGGTCCTGCTCGACCCGGCGCGAGACCGCGTCGAGGACGGCGATCGCGTTGCTCATCGCGTAGGCGATCTCCTGGACGGGCGTGGCTCCGGCCTCCTGGAGGTGGTAGGAGCAGATGTTGATCGGGTTCCACTTGGGCACGTGCTCGACCGTATGGGCGATCGTGTCGGCGACCAGACGCATGCTCGGGCCGGGGGGAAAGGCGTAGGTGCCGCGGCTCAGATACTCCTTGAGGATGTCGTTTTGGGTCGTGCCCTGGAGCGCCTCCTGGCCGACGCCCTGCTCCTCGGCGGCCACGATGTACAGGGCGAGGAGCCAGGCGGCGGTGGCGTTGATGGTCATCGACGTGTTCATCTGATCGAGCGGGATCCCCTCGAACAGCGTCCGCATGTCGCCGAGGTCGGCGATCGACACGCCGACCTTTCCGACCTCGCCGCGCGCGAGTTCCTGATCGGGGTCGTAGCCGGTCTGGGTGGGGAGATCGAAGGCCACCGAGAGCCCGGTCTGGCCCTTGGCCAGGTTGCCCCGGTAGAGCTCGTTGGAGCGCCGTGCATCCGAATGCCCGGCGTAGGTGCGCATCAGCCATGGGCGATCGCGCTCGGGCAGGCGCGGCGGGGGGGTTTCGGCCATGTGCTGCATTGTATGAATGGGAGCGTGCGGCGGGAGGATTCGATGTTCGAAGCGAGAACGGGAAGGGAACCCTTCTTCGCATGCCCGATCAGCACGCAGCCGCCACCGAGCACGAGCTCCTCACGACCATCGCCGAGCCGTTGGGGAAGCTGCCCGACGATCCCCTGTCCGTCGTGTCCGTCGACTTCCCGCTCGCCCTGCGGGGCTATGACCGCTTCGCCGTCGACGCCTACGTCGAGCGGACGGCGCAGCTCGTGGCCGAGCTCCAGGCCACCCGTTCGCCCGAAGCTGCCGTGCGCCGCGCCCTGGAGCGCGTCGGCGAGGAGATCTCGGGCGTGCTCCAGCGCGCTCACGACACGGCCGACGAGATCACCGCCCGCTCGCGCTCGGAGGCCGAGGAGCGGCTCGAGGCCGCGCGCCGCGAAGCCCGCGAGCTGACCACGGCGGCCGAGCGCCAGGTCAAGGATCTCGACGTCGAGACCGACCGCATCTGGGCCGAGCGCCACAGCATCGTCACCGACGCGCAGGAGCTGGCGGCCCGCCTGATGGAGCTCGCCGAGTCGGCGATGGAGCGCTTCCCGGAGGCGCCCCCGCCGCCCGAGGACGAGACGGTGGCGCTGGCCGGCGCCGACCTTTTCGACGGAGCCACCGAGGGGTTCGACCCGATCGGCGAAGATGAGCCGACCGTCGAGGTGAGCGCCGCCGACCGTCCGGCACTCGAGGGCCCCGCCGAGGACCATCGCCCCGCCGAGGAACGGCGAGGCGACCGTTCGCTCACCGACCAGCCGACGGTGGACATGCCACCGATCGCGCCCTGGGAGGGCGATCCGGCTCCCTTCGACGTGGGCGAGGCCTGACTGAGCCCGCCCGCCCGATGGCAGGTCCCGGCGCCGGGCCGCGAAGCGGCCCGGGCGCTGAAGCGGCCCCGCCCGCGTGGTCTAGCGTGATGAGCATGCGAGTCATCGACCTCATGCATCTCGGTCGCGAGCGCGTGATCGGCTGCTGGCAGGTCGGGGATGTGCTCATCGACCCCGGCCCGACGTCGTGCCTGGACACCCTCCTCGCCGCCCTCGGCGAGGACCGCCCGCGCGTCCTGCTCCTCACCCACATCCACCTCGACCACGCGGGCGCGAGCGGCTCGCTGGTCGAGCGCTGGCCCGGGCTCGAGGTCTACGTCCACGAGCGCGGGGCGCGCCACATGGCCGACCCCTCGCGCCTGCTCGACAGCGCGAAGCGACTCTACGGCGCGGACATGGATCGCCTATGGGGCGACTTCGTCGCCGTCCCCGAGGAGAACCTACACGTCATCTCCGGAGGCGAGACGCTCGCCGGCGGCTTTGAGGTCGCCTACACCCCCGGTCACGCCTCCCATCACGTCTCCTACCTGTACGAGGGCACCGCCTTCGTGGGTGACGTCGGCGGTGTCCGGGTTCCGCCCTCCTCCATGGTCATGCCCCCGACGCCGCCGCCGGACATCGACATCGAGGCATGGCACAAGTCGGTCGAGCGGATCGCGGCCTGGGCCCCCGAGCGCCTGGCGATGACGCACTTCGGCGCCGCCGAGAACGTCGCCGCCCACCTCGAGGAGATGCATCGCCGCCTCGACGAGCAGGCCGAGCTCGCCCGCAGCGGCGACCGCGACGCCTTCCTCGAGCGCGTCTCGCGCGACGTCGCCGCCGCCGGAGACCCCGACACGGCGGCCGCGTACGCCCAGGCCGCTCCTCGCGAGCAGCTCTTCGCCGGGCTCACGCGCTACTGGCAGAAACGCTCGGAGGCCCTCGGACCGACGCTATCCTGACTCGAATGCCGCAGACTGTGGAACTGCCCCGCGTGGGCGGCCCCGGTGGTGGTCTCGGCGGCCATTGGCGGGTCATCGTCCTCAACGATGACCACAACACCTTCGATCACGTCGCGGAGTCCCTCGCCCGCATCGTGCCCGGCGTCAGCCTTGCCGACGGCTACCGCTTCGCCGACACGATTCACAAGTCCGGCCGCGCCATCGTCTTCAGCGGCACCCGCGAGGACGCCGAGGGGTACTGGGTGCAGCTCGAGGGCGCGGGGCTGACGATGGCGCCACTCGAATCGGCTTGACGTGGAATGGGCATCCATGCCCATTCCATTGGCGCATTTGGCAGAGCCAAATACGCCGGGCTTGGGCTAGCTGGCTAGATGAGCGGGTCCGGGGGCGACGCGCTTGGCCTCCTGGCGCTCCGGGCTGACCCGGACCACGTTCCACACCACGCCGAGCTTCTCGAGCAGTGAGATGACGAGGCCGGTGGGGTCGGTGAGGCGCTCCCAGAAGCGCAGTCCGTGGAAGGCGGAGGTGGGGAAGGCGTGGTGATTGTGGTGCCACGCCTCGCCCATCGACAGGGGTGCGAGCCAGAACACGTTGCGCGACTCGTCCTCGGTGTCGAAGCGCCGGCGGCCCGCGAAGTGGCAGATCGAGTTGATCGACCAGGTCACGTGGTGGAGGAGGAAGATGCGGACGAAGCCGCCCCACAGAAGCGCGGTCAGCGCGGTGCCGATCCCGCCGCCGATGATCCATCCCAGGGCGAAGGGGATGGCCATGCCCAGGACCACCCACAGCCAGAAGAGCTTGTCCACCGCGTGCAGGATGCGGTCCTTGACCAGGTCGCCGGCGAAGCGCTCGCGGTCGGCCGTCCCCACCGACTCGAACAGCCAGCCCATGTGCGCGTGCCACAGGCCCTTGACCGCGCCCCAGAACCCCGGGCCGCTGAGGTGGGGCGAATGGGGATCGCCCTGCTGGTCGGTGAAGGCGTGATGCTTGCGGTGATCGGCCACCCAGGTGATCACCGAGCCCTCGACCGCCATCGACCCGATCACCGCGATGATGGCCCGGAAGGCGCGCGAGGACTCGAACGCCCGGTGGGTGAACATGCGGTGGTAGCCGAGGGTCACCCCGAGGCAGGTAACCGTGTAGAAGCCGATCAGGAGACCGAGCTCGAGCGGGCCGATGGCGCGATTCCAGAGCAGCGCGATGGCGACGACGAGACCGGCGAAGGGCAGGGCGAGACCGATCAGGTTGGCGATCTTGTGTGCGCGCGTCATCGGTCTCGAAAGCGAAGCATAAGCCCCACCGCAACTGTGCGAGTTCGGCGTTAGTCGAACTTCTTAGGCAGTCGAGGCGGTCGACTCCACCTCGTCGGCTATGACGATCTCGCCGGCGGTGAGCTCGTCGTGCCAGACGTAGACGATGGGGACCTGAAAGCGCCCCGAGTTATCGGCGCGGAACTCGATCATCTCCGGACCTTCCCAGTAGCGGTACCAGTCGGCCTCGGATTCGAACCAGGACATCTGGGTGATCTTGTATCGGTCATCTCGTGAGCGGTGGACGGCGTAGCGCGTGGCGCCGTAGCGGAGCGCGATCGGGGCGACCTCCGCCACCGCCTCGGCGAGGGCGTCGTGGCGCAGGACGGTGGCGTACCAAGGGATGTAGACAATGCTCGACATGGTCAGGCCCCCACCTCGGCCCGAATCGCTCCCGGCCCCTCGGCGGTCCGGCCCTGACCCTCCTCGGTGGCGCCGACGAGGATGGCGATCTTGCCCAGATGCTTGTTGTCGCGGAGCAGCTGGTGGGCCTCGGCGACCCCGTCGAATCCCATCGTCTGCCAGAGCACGGGGCGGATCTTAGACTGCTCGATGAGCTCGTTGGCCTTGTTCGCCTCCCACGCGTTGGCGAAATGGGAGCCGAGGATCTCCTTCTGGCGCATCCACAGATACCTTACGTCGAAGTCGAGCTGGTAGCCAGAGGTGGCGCCGCAGATGACGACCTTGCCGAAGGGCTTGACGACCAGGACCGAGGTCGGGAAAGTCGCCTTGCCCACGTGCTCGAAGACGATGTCGGGGGGTCCACCGAGGATCCTCTCGACCGCCTTGCCGAAGCGGCGGGACTCCTTGAAGCGGGCCTTCTCCTCTTCCGGGGACTCGTTCCCCACGCGCATCATCCCGTCGTACTCGCCGCGGTGGATGTACCCGGTCGCGCCGAGATCCTGGATCAGCCGACCCTTGGCCTCGCTCGAGACGACGCCGACGGATTCGGCGCCGGTGAGCCGGCAGAGCTGAGTGGCGAAGACGCCCAGGCCCCCGGCCGCGCCCCAGATGAGAACGCGATGGCCGGCCTGGAGCCGGCAACGGTCGATGAGCATGCGGTAAGCGGTGAAGTAGGTGAGGCCGTATGCCGCCGCCTCCTCCCACGCCAGGTGCCGGGGCTTGGGCAGCAGCTGCTGGGCCTGCACCTTGCAGAACTGGGCGAACGAGCCCCAGCTCGTCTCATAACCCCAGATCTGCTGCGAGGGGGCGGCGAGCGGGTCGAGGCCGTGGACCTCGGGGTCCTCGTAGGAGGCCTGGTTGCAGTGGACGACGACCTCGTCGCCGGGCTTCCACCGGGTTACGCCCTCTCCCACCTTCCACACCACCCCGGAGGCGTCGGAACCGCCGATGTGATGGTCCTCGTTGGGGTGGTAGCGGAACACCGAGACCGGCTCGCCGAGCGCGGCCCAGACGTTGTTGAAGTTGACCCCGGCGGCCATGACGCGGACGATGACCTCGAACGCCCCGGGGTCGGGCACCTCGATCTCCTCGAGCTGGAAGGCATCCACCGGCTCGCCGAAGCGCTCCTCGCGGATGACCCACGCCGCCATCGTCGAGGGCAGCTCGCCCGGCTCGGTATCGACCTCTGCCACACGGCTCAAATCCACGGCCACGCATTACCTTCCTGCTCGGGGTTCGAAAAGCTTCCGAGAGGATCGTACGCGACCGGGATCGGCCGGGGAGGGCCACTGCGGCCGAACTTCGGCGCTAGCCGAAGTTCCAATCGAGTCGGCGCAGCGACTCCACTTTTAGGGCTGTAGCACCCCGTTGCCGGCGCTGGGACGCTCCTTTCCGACATGGAGCTCGGCGGGCTTGATGCCGGCCTGGCTCGCGATCACGGCGTAGTCGCCGGGAGCGATGTCGAACTTGACGTCCCCGGGGGTCTGCGGGTTGATCGACTGCAGGTTCGCCACCGGACGGCCGCTCGCGTCCCGCACCGCAAGGGAGACCGAGCGGCTGGCGAAGTTGGTGACGATCAGGTTGATCGGGCCCGCTCCGAAGCTGGCGGGGGAGATGAGGACGCGCGCGTTGTTGACCTGACCGGTGATGGTGATCGGCTCGGGAGGTCGTGGCTTGTTGGCGAAGGTGCCCGCACTGCCACCGCACGCCGGCACGAGGAGGGCAGTCGCGGCCACAATGCCGATCATCGTGATCTGCCGCATCGTCATCCAGGCTCTCCTCTCACAAACGACCTGACACGAGCCCACTCGCCAGGCCTTCAGCCTCGGTTGCCCGGGAACCCTAACCGACGCCAAAGCGCTATGCGGTGCCGCAACAGGCTCAGCGCCGGGCGCTTCGCTCGAGCGCGCGACGTCGCTGTTCCAAGCGACGAAGCTCGAGCTGGAGCTCGTCCCAGCTCGCGCTCTCGACCAGCTCGTACTCAGCGGCGCTCACGTCACGTAGGCGATCGCTGTATGCAGTCCATGCCTGGCGCGTGTCCTCGTCGAGCTGACGCAGCTTCTCCGCGTCGACAGCGATCGTGGTCATGTCACGCCTCCTTCCAGTGTCTTGACTGGTGTGATCGTACCCATCAACTCGGTCGCACTCGCCACGGGTTGCAAGCGTCCGTGCACTCCGTCCGGTCGGAGGCGTATCACCGCGGCGATGGACCTGCTCGCGCATCCGCTCGGGACGGTGGAGCTCCTGGTGGTCGACACCGAAACCAACGGGCTCGGCGGCGACGCCTGCGAGATCACCGAGGTGGGGGCCGTGCTCGTGGGGGGCGGCGAACTGCACGACCGGTGGTCCTCGCTTCGTGGGCACGGTGGTGCCGCTGCGGCGGGGGATCCAACGCTTCACGGGCATCACCCAGGCGATGGTCGACACGGCGCCGCCCGCCGAGCCCGTGCTTCGTGAGCTCGAGAGCAGACTCGCGGGACGCGTGCTCGTCGCCCACAATGCACCCTTCGACCGGCGCGTCCTCCGCCAGGCCTTCGACCGCTGTGGCCTCGAGTGGCCGAATCCACCCGTCCTGTGCACAGCCTCGCTGGCCCGGGCCCTGCTCCCCCTCCAGCGCGTGCGGCGCCTGACGGCGCTCGCCGACGCGCTCGGGATCGAGGTCGAGGTCGCCCACCGCGCGCTCCCCGACGCCGAGACGTGCGCGCGCGTGCTCTGCGCCCTGTTCCCGCGCCTGTGCGCCAACGCGGCCACGGTGGCCGAGGCCGTCGCCCTGCTCGCGCCCCGCCGCCCACGCCGCCCGGCGCGGGCGCGCGGCCTGGCCGCCGCGCCGCCGCGAGCGCCCGAGGTCGACTTCGCCAAGCTCCCCCGCGACCCGGGCGTGTACCTGTTCCGGGACGGGCGGGGCGCCACCCTCTACGTGGGCAAGTCGGTCTCGATTCGCAGCCGCGCCCGCGCCCATTTCGCCCCCGCGGCGGGCGACGCCGACTGGACCGCGCACGCCGCCATCGTCGACTACCGCTCCACGCAGTCAGAGCTCGGCGCCCTCGTGCTCGAGAACCGCCTGATCAAGGAGCTCGGGCCCCCCGGCAACGTCCGTCTGACCCGACGCGACGACCGGCTCGTGTATCTGCGCTGCCGCCTCGACATCCCCTTCCCGATCCTCGAGGTGGCGCGGGAGCCCGCCGCCGGCCACGCCGTGACCATCGGCCCGCTGCGCGGGCGCCGGCTCGCCCTCGAGCTCGCCGAGCAGCTCGACTCGCTCTTTGGCCTGCGCCACTGCGGGCGCCGCCTGCCGCGGCGCGAGCATCCCTCGGCGTACGGGCAGATGGGGCGCTGCCTCTCGCCCTGCCTGGGTGATCTGGATCCGAACCTCTACCGCCGCCGGCTCGACGCCGCCCTCGGCCTCTTCCTCGGCGACGCCGACGGGGGCCGGCGCCTGCTCGAGCACGTCCAGGCCCAGATGCGCTCGGCCGCCTTGGAGCAGCGCTACGAGCGCGCCGCGTGGCTACGGCGCCGCCTGCGCCGCCTCGAGATGGTCCTCAGCCGGCTCGGGGGCGTTCTCCAGGCCACGCACGCCCAGCCGCGGCTCGTGCTCGCCGCCCACCCCACCGAACGAGGCTTCGACGCCTTCTGGCTCGTGGGCGGGCGGGTCGCGGACTGGGGTGCCGTGCCCGGGCTCGACGAGCTCGGGCAGCGGACCGCCGCCGCCCTGTCACAGCTCGGAGGCACCCGCGGGGTGGGAACCCACGTGCCCCCGGGCGAGGTCGACGAGGTCCGGATCGTGGCCAACTGGCTCGCCTCGCATCCCGACACGCCCGTGCTCGTCCTCGACCCGCCGCCGGATCGCCAGGGGCTGGAGCGGTTCGTGGCGGGGACGGACGCCGTCAACGCCCCGTAGCGCGCCCTACCCGAAGGGCAGCGCCGTCACCGTCGCCTCGCGGCGCTCGGAGCCCACGCTCACGATGGCCCCGTTCTCCGCCTCGCGGCGGACGAGGGCGAGGGCGATGGGCCCGAAGCGGGGGGAGAGGGCGATGCTCGAAAGCCGCCCGACGGTGCGCTCGCCCAGCGTCAGCTCGTCGCCGGTGGCCGCGGGGCCCGACAACTGAAGGCCGCGCAGCGTGCGGTTGGGCTTGCCCCGGTAGTGGAGCCGGGCGACCGTCTCCTGACCGACGTAGCAACCCTTGGTGAAGGAGACGGCGCGCGCATTGAGGCCGGCCTCCTGGGGGATGACGGTGTCGTCGAGGTCGATTCCGTAGCGGGGGCGGCCGCGCTCGACGCGGAGGATCTCAGCCGCGGCCTCGGACACGGGCACGGCGCCGGCGTCGCCCAGCGCGGCGGCGATAGCGCCGGTGGCGGCGGCGTCCTCGGCCAGGACGTCGACTCCGACGTCGGTGCGAATGAAGCGGACCGGCGCGCCCGCCACCGAGCCCGCCCGGTGAGCGTGCTCCTCCTCGGCCAGGTCGACGGCGCCCGCCACCGGCCCCGCCTCGGGGCCGATGAGCGAGAGCAGGCCCCGCTCGAGCGTGCGCTTGTGAAGTTCGACGTCGTAGCCGACGCGGAAGCGGCGGATCATGTTGAAGAGCTCTTGGAGGGCCATCCGCTCGGTGTCGAGGAGGAGCTCGTCGCCGGTGGCGAGGATGCGCAGATCCCCCAGCATCTTGCCCTTGGGGGTGAGGAAGGCGGCGTAGCACCCGGATCCCGGTTCCAGGCCCTCGACGTCGTTGGTCACCTGCCCCTGGAGGAACTCGGCGGCCCCGCCGCCCGAAAGTGCGAGCTTCCCACGCTCGGAGCGGTCGAGCAGCCCGCACGCCTCGGTGACGGCGCGGTAGTCGGCGGCGAGCGAATTGGTGATGATCGACATCCGCGTTCAGGTTAGCCGACGGCAAATCTCGCAACCCGGGCGAAATTCAGTTTTAGGTATGCCATAATTTGAGTCGTGGCAACCCAGGAAACACTGGCCCGCACCCCCGCGGTGCAGGACTACGCGAAGGCGATCTACGCGCTCGAGCAGCGCGAGGACGGCACCGTCACGACCAACGCCCTCGCCGATCGGCTCGGCGTGACGCCGGCCTCGGCCTCGGGCATGGTCAAGCGCATGGGCGAGCTCGGCCTCGTCGAGCACGTCCCCTACCGGGGCGTGACCCTGACCGAATCCGGCCGCCGCGTCGCGCTCGAGGTAATCCGCCACCACCGGCTCCTTGAGCTCTACCTGGCCGAGAGCCTCGGCCTCCCCTGGGACCGCGTCCACGCGGAGGCGGAGGTGCTCGAGCATCACCTCTCCGAGGAGCTCGAGGAGCTCATCGCCGCCAAGCTCGGGAATCCCACCCGCGACCCGCACGGCGATCCCATTCCCACGCGCGAGCTGACGATCGACGAGCGCGAGACCGAGAGGCTGAGCGCGCTCACCCCGGGCGCGACCGGCATCTTCACGCGCGTCTCGGACTCCGACCCCGAGATGCTCCGCTACCTCAGTGAGCGCGGGATCGCGCCCGGCGACACCTTCGAGGTCGTCGAGAAGCAGCCCTTCGAGGGCCCGCTGTTCGTCCGCTTCGGCGACGACGTCCACGTCCTCGGCGGGGCGCTGGCCCGGGCCATGCGAGTGGAGGTGGCGCGATAAGTCCGCCGCTCGCGCCCGGCGTGCTCGAGGCCGAGCGGGGCGAAGGCGTGGTCGCGCTCCGACGGCCGGCGCTGACCCCGGAGGACGCGGTCCGCTCGCAGGATCGCTTCCGCGTCCATAATGCCCGCCACCGCAGGCGGCGCTGGACCCTCCTGTGGCTGCTCGTCGGGCCCGGGATCCTCGCCATGCTCGGCGAGAACGACGGGCCGAGCATGCTCTCCTACGCCACCACGGGGGCGACCTACGGGGTTGGCTTCTTCCTTCCCTTCATCCTGCTCACCTTCGCGATGGCGGCGGTGGTGCAGGAGATGTCCATGCGCGTCGGCGCCGTCACCCACCGCGGCTACGGCCAGCTCGTGCTCGAGCGCTTCGGCCGCCTCTGGGGCTGGTTCAGCGCCGGCGACCTGATCTTCACCAACCTCGTGACCCTGATCGCCGAGTTCGTGGCCATCCGCGTCGGCCTCTCGTTCTTCCACATCGGCGCCGGGGTGGCGGCCCTGCTCGGCGTCGTCCTCGTGGTCTTCACCCTGAGCGGGGGTCGCTACTGGCGGTGGGAGCGGATCGTCCTCGGCATGGCCGCTTTCAACGGCCTGTTTCTCGTCGCCGCGATCCTTACGCATCCCCACGTGGGGACGGTCGGACACGCCCTCGTCACCGCCTCTCCGTTCCCGGGCGGGAGCTTCAACACGCTCCTGCTCCTCGTCGCCTCGACCATCGGCGCGACGGTGACACCGTGGATGCTCTTCTTCCAGCAGAGCGCCTCCGCGGACAAGGGCCTGACCCCGGACGACGTCCGTTTCGGCCGCTACGACACGATCGCGGGCGCGGTCCTCGCGGCTCTGTTCGGGTGCGGCGCCCTGGTCGCCGGGGCGGCGCTCTTCGGTCACGGGGGCGCGAGCATCCACAGCCTGGCGGGCGCCGGCTTCCCCGGCGCGCTCAAGCTTGTGTCGGGCAACGCGGCCGGGACGGTTTTCGCCCTCGGCCTGATCGAGGCGGGAGCGGTGGCCATTCTCACCATCTCGGCGAGCACCGGCTACGCGGTGGGGGAGACCCTCGGCGTTGCTCACAGCTTCAACAACTCGACCCGCAAGGCGGCCGTGTTCTACGGCGCCAACGTCGGCGCCGCGCTCATCGCCGCGGTGATCATCCTCATCCCCGGCGCCCCGCTCCTCTCGATCGCGCTGAACGCCAACGTCCTCGCCACCGTGCTGCTGCCCGTGGCGCTGGTCTTCCTCATCATCCTCGCCAACGACCGCGAGCTGATGGGAAAGTGGGTCAACGGGGCCGCCACCAACCGGATCGCGGTGGCCATCGTCGTCTTCATCTCGGTGTGCGGCGCCGCCTACGGGATCGACTCGTTCCTCCAAGCCGTACACCTCGTCTGATGACCGCGGCCGAGGATCAGGAGCTGGTCGAGTTCCTCGAGCGCGACCAACTCGTCACCGACACCTCCCGGCCGGTCGGGCGCATGGCTCTGAGCCGCCGGGCGCGCGTCGCCCTGTGGGCGCTTCGCGTCTTCGTGGTGGTGGTCAGCGCCATGGTCATCTACACCTTCGCTTCGCAGCTGACCCATTAGGCTGCGCGGGTAGATGCCGCTCGCCGACGCCTTCAACGCCATCGTCGCCTCGCTGCCCGACGACTGGACCGATCTCGAACTCGATCTCCGCATCGCCGACGAGCGCCGCTACGTCGAGGCCGCCGTCTTCCTCGTCACCTGCAACGCCCAGCCCTACTCCAAGCACGACTGGCACTGGCGGCTGATCATCGCCCACCGCTTTGGCCACGCCGCCGCCGTCCCGGCGGTCCACACCGGGCTGAAGCTCCTCGACGAGGCGAGGATCGAGGGCGAGCTCGCCGTGCGCGAGGTGCGCACCGGCCGCGCCGAGGTCACGCAGATGTGGGGCCGTCCGGAGTCGGTGCGCGAGGAGCAGCGCAAGCTCCGGGCGCAGTGAGATCGCCGTCCATGCCGATTGCCTGGGCAGTTTGCCAGGGGCAAACCTCCCGAACGGCTAGCCCGCGGCTCCCACGAACCGCGAGTCGAACATCCGCGCCACGTCGGGCGCGCGCTTGACGATCCCGAAGCGGGCCTCCCACGCCGCCCACGCCCGGAGCACGCCGGGGTTGAGCTCGCCGACCCGGCCACTGGCCCCCTTGAACAGGGGCAGCTCGCCGGGCAGCTCCTCGGCCACGAGCTTCGCCGACACGCCCGGGGCCAGGCGGTCGAGGTCGGCGGCGGCCGCCGCCGGGTGCGCGAGCGTGAACCGGTAGCCGCCTACGAGCGCCGTGACCACGCTGGCGGCCAGAGCCGGGTCGCGGCGCAGGGTGTGACGGGTGGCGCTGAGCACGAGCTCGGGGTAGGAGGGAGCGCCGTAGCTGTCGACGCGGAAGACGTGGAAGCTGGGGCGGGCGCGGGTCACGGCGACGCCCTCGTCATTCCAGAACGCGGTGGCCGCCGCCACGCGACCGTCGAGGAGATCGGGGACGGCGTTGAAGCCGATGTTGATGTCGTGGAGCTTGCGGGGGTCGCCCCCGGCGCCCGAGACGATCGAGTCGAGCACGGCGTAGTCGCTCGGGGCGCCGGTCACGCCGACCGTCCGGCCGGCAAGCTGCCGCGGGCTCGAGACGCCGCGGCCGGCGATCACGGCGGCGAGCGGGCGCTCGACGATGGGCATGATCCCGACGATGTCCTCTCCCCGCGCGCGGGCGATGGCCAGGTCGTGGACGTCGAGGACGGCGAAGTCGACCCGGCCCGTCTCCAGGAGCTTGATTGCGGCGGTGGTGGCGGGCGGCGCGAGGACGCGCAGTCGCACGCCGGCCTTCACGTCGTAGCCACGCGCGAGGGCCGCGTAGATGCCGGTGTGGATGGCGTTGGGGTTGAAGTCGAGGCTGAGCGTGGCAGCCTTCGGGGCGTGCGGCGCCGTCGACCCGCACCCCGCGAGCGCAAGCGTCGCGGCGGCCAGCACGGCGACGGAGCGGAGCCGCATGGCAGGCAGGATATGTGGTCGCCGGCCGGGCGCCGGACAAGCCCGGGAGCCGCCCCGCGTAGAATTCCTCTGGCGTATGCGCCGCCGGGTCACGTTCAGCCGGAACATCACGCTTTCCCTGTCGCGCACGTGCCGGTGCTACTGCAAGTACTGCGCGTTCGCGACCCACCAGCCCCATCTCCACGCCCCTGACGAGGTGGAGGGGATGCTCGCGCGGGCGGCGCGGCGCAACGTCAAGGAGCTCCTCGTTCTCACCGGCGAGAAGCCCGAACACAATCAAGCCGTCGCTGACCGCCTGCACGAATACGGCCACGCGGACTTCACCTCCTACGTCGCCTGGGCGTGCGAGCGCGCGCTCGAGCTCGGGATCCTTCCCCACACCAACCTCGGCGTCCTCGCGGCCGAGGACCTGGCCCGGCTGCGCGAGGTGACCGCCTCCCAGGGGCTGATGCTCGAATCGATCTCCGAGCGACTGATGGAGACCGTGCATGCGGGATCGCCGACCAAGCACCCCGCCCAGCGGCTCGCCACCATCCGCGCCGCGGGCGAGCTGCGGATTCCCTTCACGAGCGGGATCCTGGTGGGGATCGGCGAGACCGAGGAGGAGCGCATGGACTCGCTGGCGGCGCTCGCCGAGGTCCACGCCGAGCACGGCCACATCCAGGAGCTGATCCTCCAGAACTTCGTCCCCCACCAGAGCTACTACGGCCGCGAGCCGGCCGAGATCGCCAC
>DASZMD010000227.1:0-15737 GCA_035551955.1 Solirubrobacteraceae bacterium
GCCGTTGCGCTCGATGTTCTTGACGAAGGCGTGCTCGTGACGCGAGCCGTTGTTGTCGTCCTCGATCTTGAAATCGTTGCCCGCCCGGCGGCGCAGGCGCATGATCTGGTCCATGGGGGCGACGCCCTTGGGGCACGCGTCGATGCAGTTGAAGCAGTGGGTGCAGTCGTAGATCCCGTGCTCGTCCTCGGCGAGGTCGGTCAGGCGCTCGAGGGGATCGGCGTCTCGGGGATCGCCGACGAACCGGTAGGCCTTGGCCAGCGCGGCGGGGCCGATGAACCCGGGGTCGACCTCCATCGACAGGCAGTCAGAGACGCACGCCCCGCACTGGATGCACGCCATCGACTGGGTGACGTCGACCATGTTCTCGTGGGGCACGATGTACTCGCGCTCGGGGATCGGCTCGCGGTTGATGAGCCACGGCGTGACGCGGCGGATCTTCTTCCAGTGGACGGCGTCCATGTCGACGATGAGGTCGCGGATCACCGGCATGTTGCCCATCGGCTCGACGGTGATCGGCTGACCGGGGGCCCGTTTCTCCGCCTCGGCCAGGTGGGTGTTACACGCGAGCCCGGGCCGGCCGTTGATGCGCACGCCGCACGACCCGCAGATCGCCGCCCGGCACGAGCAGCGGATGCCGATCGACCCGTCCTCCTCGGCCTTGACCTTGAGGATCGCCTCGAGCACCGAGCTCACGGGCTTCATCTCGACGGTGTGCTCCTCCCAGTAGGCCGCCTCGCCCGACTCGGGGCTGTAGCGGCGGATCCTCAGCGTGTAATCGGGCATGTGACCCTAGTAAGTCCTTTCCTGCGGCTCCCACCGGGTGATCGTCACCGGCGAGTAGTCGATCTTGGGCACGTCGCCGCCGTTCAGCGATACGTCGATGTGCTTGAGCCATTCTTTGTCGTCGCGCTTGGGGAAGTCGGTGCGGAACTGGGCGCCCCGCGACTCCTTGCGCTCCTGGGCGGCGACGAGGATCGTCTCGGCCACGTCGAGCATGTAGCCGAGCTCGATCGCCGCGATGACGTCCTGGTTGAAGACCGAGCCGCGGTCGTCGATCCCCGCCTTGGGCGCCTCCTCCTTGAGCCGGCGGACGATCTCGTGCGCCTTGGCGAGCCCCTCGGCGTCGCGGAACACGGCGCAGTAGCGGTTCATCGTCGTCCCCAGCTCCTCCTTGATGGCCGCGATGCGCCGGCCGTTCGAGGGCCGGCTGATGATGTCGGCGATGCCCGCCTCGGCGTCGGCGAGCTTCGAGGACGGCGTCGAGGGCATGGGCATGCGCTTGGCGCGCCCGGCGGCGTGCTCGCCGGAGCGGCGGCCGAAGACCAGCGTGTCGAGGAGCGAGTTGGCGCCGAGCCGGTTCCCTCCGTGGACGGAGACGCAGGCGACCTCGCCCGCCGCGTAGAGGCCGGGGACCGTCGTCTCCCCGTAGGAGTCGGTCTTGACGCCCCCCATGATGTAGTGCATGCCGGGACGGATGTGGATCGGCTCGCGGGTGATGTCGACCCCGGCGAAGTCGCGGCCGATGTTGACGATCTCGCGCAGGGCCTCGAGGATGCGCCGGCGGGGAACCCTGGTGATGTCGAGGGCCACCGTACCGTCGGGGAAGCCACGACCCTCGTCGATCTCGGTCTGCTCGGCGCGTGAGACCACGTCGCGCGAGGCCAGATCGAGCTTGTTGGGCGCGTACTTCTCCATGAAGCGCTCACCGGCGGCGTTGAGCAGCCACGCCCCTTCGCCGCGCGCGCCCTCGGTGATGAGGAAGCCGTTCTCGGCCAGGGTCGTCGGGTGGTACTGGACCATCTCCATGTCCATGAGCTTGGCGCCGATGCGGTAGGCCTGGGCGATCCCGTCGCCGGTGACGATCAGGCCGTTGGTGGTCGGCCTGAAGGCCTGGCCGGCGCCGCCCGAGGCGAGGATGACCGCCTTGGCGTCGAACACCTCCATCCGCCCGTCGCGGAGGTTGCGGCAGATTGCCCCCACGCAATGTCCCCGGTCGTCGCGCAGGAGGTCGGTGGTGAACCACTCCTCGTAGCGGTCGACGGTCGCGTGGTGCTTCATCAGCTGCTCGTAGAGCACGTGGAGGATCGCCTGGCCGGTGATGTCGGCGACGTAGTACGTGCGTGCCGCCGAGGCGCCCCCGAACGCCCTCGTGCCCAGATGGCCGTCGTCGGAGCGATGGAAGGTGACGCCGATGTGCTCGAGGAAGAGGAGCTCGTCCGGCGCCTCCCGGCACATGATCTCGATCGCATCCTGGTCCCCCAGATAGTCCGAGCCCTTGACGGTGTCGAAGGCGTGGGACTCCCACGAGTCCTCGGGATTGAGGGCCGCGTTGATCCCCCCGGCCGCGGCCACGGAGTGCGAGCGCACGGGATGAACCTTGCTGATCACCGCCACCGAAGCGCCCGCACGCGCGGCGGCCAGCGCCGCACGCTGACCGGCCAGGCCGGCGCCGATGATGAGGACGTCGTGGGACGGCATTTCGAATCGATTCTATTCAGAGGAATGTTCCCGGCGGCTCCTGGGGCGGAGCCGGCGATCCGGGGGGTGTGCTGAAAAATGATCGACATGCAGCAAAAATTCATCACGGCTCGGGCCGCGCAGCGTCCTACTGCGGCTTCATCCCGCCCCGCGGGCCCACCGGGTGGTGCAGCACTCCTCGCAGGTAGTCCCGGTTCAGCCGGCCGATCACCCGGATCGAGATCTCTTTCGGGCACGCGGCCTCGCACTCGCCGAAGTTGGTGCAGCCGCCGAAGCCCTCGGCGTCCATCTGGTTGACCATCTCCTGGACGCGCGTGTAGCGCCCGGGCTGTCCCTGGGGGAGGTGGCCGAGGTGGGTGATCTTGGCGCCCGTGAAGAGCATCGCGGCGCCGTTGGGGCAGGCGGCCACGCAGGCGCCGCAGCCGATGCAGATGGCGGCGTCGATCGCCTGCTCGGCGTCCTCGGGGGAGACGGGGTTGGCGTTGGGCTCGGGCTTGGGGCCGGCGCCGACGCCGGTGTAGCCACCGGCCTGCTGGATCCGGTCGAGCGCGGAACGGTCGACGATCAGGTCCTTGATCACCGGAAAGGCGCGGGCCCCGAAGGGCTCGACGGTGATGGTGGCGCCGTCGTCGAACTGGCGCATGTAGACCTGGCACGTCGTCGTCCCGGCGCCGGGCCCGTGGGGGCGGCCGTCGATGGTCATCGAGCAGGCGCCGCAGATGCCCTCGCGGCAGTCGTCGTCGAAGGCGATGGCTGCGCCGTCCTCGACGGTCAGGCGGTCGTTGAGCGCGTCCATCATCTCGAGGAAGGACTCGTCGGGCGCGACGCCGGCGACCTCGTAGCTCTCGAAGCGGCCGGTGGCGTCGTGCTCCTCCTGGCGCCACACGCGGAGGGTGAAGTTCACCGGTAGTTCCTCGCCTTGGGCTTCATCTCGTTGAACTCGAGCTGCTCGACGTGGCGCAGCGGGACGACGCCTCGACCCTGGTCCTCCCACACCGCCACGTGGGCGAAGCGATCGTCGTCGCGGATCGGCTCGCCGTCCTCGCCCTGGTGCTCCTCGCGCAGGTGACAGCCGCACGACTCATCGCGCACGAGCGCATCGCGGCACATGAGCTCGCCGAGCTCGATGAAGTCGGCGACGCGGCCGGCGTACTCGAGGCTCTGGTTCAAAGACCGCCCATCGCCGCCGACCTTGAGCTCGGACCAGAAGCGCTCGGCGATCGAGGGGATCTCGTCGAGAGCGGAGGCGAGCCCGGCCGCCGAGCGCGACACCCCGCAGGCGTCGAGCATGAGCTTCCCGAGCTCGCGGTGGAAGTGGCTGGCCGGGGTGTCGCCGTCGATCGCGAGCAGGCGCTCGAGCCGACCCTCGACCGAGGACTCGACCGCGGCGTAGGCGGGATCTCGAGGATCGGCGTGGGGCTGCTCGAGCCGCGCCAGGTAGTCGGTGACCGCGTGGGGGAGGACGAAGTAGCCGTCGGCCAGGCACTGCATCATCGCGCTCGCCCCGAGGCGATTGGCCCCGTGGTCGGAGAAGTTGGCCTCGCCGATCGCGAACAGGCCGGGGATGGTCGTCTGCAGCGTGTAGTCCACCCACAGCCCCCCCATCGTGTAGTGAGGCGCCGGGTAGATGCGCATCGGCACCTCCCAGGGGGTCTCGCCCGTGATCTGCTCGTAGAGCTCGAACAGGTTGCCGTAGCGAGCCGCCATCTCGTGCTCCCCGCGCTGGGCGATGGCGTCGCGGAAGTCCATGTACACCGCCCGGCCCGTGGGCCCGATGCCGAGTCCCCGATCGCACACGTGCTTGGCGGCGCGGGAGGCAACGTCGCGGGGCACGAGGTTCCCATAGCGCGGGTACATCTCCTCGAGGAAGTAGTAGCGCTCGTCCTCGGGGATCTGACCGGGCTCGCGCTCCTCATCGCGCGAACGCGGAACCCACACCCGGCCGTCGTTGCGCAGCGACTCGCTCATCAGGGTGAGCTTGGACTGGTGCTCGGCGGTGGCCGGGATGCAGGTCGGGTGAATCTGCGTGAAGCAGGGATTGGCGAAGCCCGCGCCGCGGCGGTAGGCACGCCAGATCGCCGTGACGTTGCAGCCCATGGCGTTGGTGGAGAGGAAGTAGACGTTGGAGTAGCCCCCGGTGGCGAGGACGACGGCGTCGGCCGGGTAGGCACGGGTCTCGCCGGTGACGAGGTCGCGGACCACGATCCCGCGGGCGCGGCCGTCGGACAGCACGATGTCGAGCATCTCGTGGCGCGTGTGCATGTTCACCAGGCCCGCCTTGATCTGGCGCGACAGGGCGCCGTAGGCGCCCAGGAGGAGCTGTTGGCCCGTCTGTCCGCGGCAGTAGAAAGTGCGCTCGACGAGCACGCCGCCGAAGGACCGGGTGGCGAGCAGGCCGCCGTACTCGCGGTTGAAGGGAACGCCCTGGGCGACGGCCTGGTCGATGATCTCGGTCGAGAGCTCGGCGAGCCGCCACACGTTGGCCTCACGCGAGCGGAAGTCGCCGCCCTTCATGGTGTCGGCGAACAGGCGGTGGAGCGAGTCGCCGTCGTTGGAGTAGTCCTTGGTCGCGTTGATGCCGCCCTGGGCGGCGATCGAGTGCGCGCGCCGGGCGCTGTCCTGGTAGCAGAAGGCCTCGACGTGGTAGCCCATCCCGGCCAGCGTCGAGGCCGCGCTCGCGCCCGCCAGGCCCGTACCGACCACGGCGATGCGATGGTCAGAGCGCCGGCGCGGGCCGACGAGCTCGTGGTTGTCCCTCCAGATCCGCCACTTCTCCTCGATCGGACCGTCGGGAATGCGGGCGTCGAGGTTCATGGCTTGGGCAGCGCTCCCGTCCAGAACAGGGTGGGGACGAGCGCGAAGCCGATCACCGTGACCAGCGTCACCCCGGAGGCAAGCCGGCGCCAGAACCAGTTGCGGTCCGGGTTGTCGACGCCGGCGGTCTGGGCCCCGCTCCACAGCGCGTGGTTCATGTGAAAGCCGAGGAGCACCACCGCGCCTACGTAGAGCACCACGATCCACCACTCCTGAAAGGCACGGTAGGCGTTGGCGTAGACGGTGCTGTCGTGGAGCGGGGTGGGATGGATGGTGAAGGTCGTGAACTGGAGGACGTGGAAGATCACGAAGACGAGGATCAGCAGTCCGGTGAGCGGCATCGTCCGCGCCGCGATCGTCGAGCGTATCCGCTTGGGACGGTGCTCCCGGGGCTGGGCGGCGCGGTTGCGGCGGTAGAGCTGGGCCACCACCGTCACGTGGAGCACGAGCGCGCTGCCCACCGCGAGGCGCACGACCCACAGGGCGAAGTCGTGCGGCAGCACCGGCGAGCCGACCGTGCGCAGGAAGCGGGCGTATTGGTCCAGCGCCGGGTGGCCGTGGCCCGCGCCCTCGAGCGCCTTCAGGTTCCCGAGCATGTGGGCGACGACGAAGAGCGCGAGGATCATCCCCGTGACCGCGGCGACGTACTTCTTGCCGACCGTCGAGTGCCACAGCGTCTTCAGCCGATGGGGCCGGTAATCGATAGCGTGACCGTGGGTACTCATGTGGGGCGGCGGCCCGGGCCCGGCGGGCGATTCCCGGTCGCTAGCGAACGGGCGAGCCGAGCGCCGACTGGAGCGCCCGGCGGACGTGCTCGATCGTGATCACGCCGCGCAAGGTGCCCTCGCGATCGACGGCCATCAGCGCCCCCAGCCGGCCCAGGGGCTCAGAATTGAGGAGCTCGTTGAGCGGCCGGTCCTGGTCGACGAACCACGTCCCGGCGCCGCCGTCCTCGACCACCGCGCCCACCGTGAGCCAGCCCTCGCCGCCGTCCCGGGCCGCCTCGACGCGCTCCTGGCGGACGATCCCGACGAAGTGGCCGTCGTGGTCCACGACCGGGAACCAGGCCCAGCCGTAGCGCAGGAAGTATGCGTCGAGAGCTTCGGTGACGGGCGTGTCCGCCGGGATCGCCACGGGCTCACGATCCATGATGTCCGAGACGAGGACGTCGGCCACGCGTTGGGTGATGGCGGTCTGGGCGAGCGTTCCGCGGGCGGACTGGGCGATCAGGTAACCCATGGCGGCAAACCAGATCCCGGTCACGTCACGCAGGGCGATGAGGAGGACGATCCCGGCCGCCCCCAGCAGCCACCCGAACCCCTGGCCGAGCCGGGCCGAGACGCGGGTGGCGCGGATCTGATCACCGGTGACCCGCCAGACGAGCGCCCGGGCGATCCGGCCGCCGTCGAGCGGGAAGGCGGGAATCAGGTTGAAGACGAAGACGATCACGTTCATGACCAGGAGCCAGCTCATGCACAGGAGCACGGGGGTGACCTTGACGTTGCTCTTGAGCAGGGCAGCGTCGAGCAGCCGGTGCGGGCCGACGACCAGGAGGTCGATGATCAAGCAGAGCACGATCACCGCGAGGGTGGCCGCGGGCCCGGCCGCGGCGATCCGGAACTCCTCGCCCGGGTTGGTCGAATCCCGGCTCATCTGGGTGATGCCTCCGAACAGGAACAGGTCGATGCGCTTGACCTCGACCCCCTCGCGGCGCGCGACCAGCGCGTGCCCGAGCTCGTGCACGATCAGGGAGGCGAAGAGAAGCAGTACGCTCGCCACCGTGGTCAGGTAGGCGACGCTGTCGGAGCTGTGCAGCGTCGTCCGGAAGGGACCTGACAGCAGGTAGATCAACACGAAGAGGATCAGGAACCAGCTGATGTCCACGCCGATCCGGATTCCGAACGCGTCGACCAGCTTGATCGAGCCAGAGCGGCGAAACATGGTGCAATAGTCGCATAGGTACGCCCGTGACCGGCTGGGCCGGGCGGGGGTCACGAAGAGGAGCGATACATGACGGAGATCGTGAACGAGCTGCGGCGCCATCTGGCCGAGCTGACGGACCTGCGCAACACCGTGCAGCTGCTGCAATGGGACCAGCAGACGATGATGCCCCCGCGGGGCGCCGAGCTGCGCGCCGACGAGCTGGGAACCGTCCAGCGGATGCTCCACGAGCGCTTCGTCTCCGCGCACACCGGGCGCCTGCTCGACGACGCCGAGGACGAGTGCGGCGACCTTCCCCCCGACTCCGACGACGCGCGCCTGATCGCCGTGGTCAGGCGCCGGTGGGAAAAGGCGCGGCGCGTCCCCTCAGAGCTGGCCGAGGAGCTCGCCCGCTCCGCCTCGGCGGGACAGGAAGCATGGGTGGGGGCGCGCGAGCGCTCGGATTTCCCCGCCTTCCTCCCCCACCTGCGCCGGGGGCTCGAGCTCAAGCGCCGCTACGTCGAGTGCTTCGACGGCTACGAGACCCCCTACGACGTGCTCCTCGACGACTTCGAGCCGGGGATGCGAACGGCCGAGGTGACGGCGCTGTTCGCCGAGCTCAAGGACGAGCTCGTGCCGCTGATCGCGGCGGTGGTCGAGCGCGGTGACGCCGTCGACGACTCGTGTCTGTACGGCACCTTCCCCCTCGACGCCCAGCGCCGCCTCGTCACCGACGTCGTCTCGCGGATGGGCTTCGACCCCTCGGGGTGGCGCCTCGACGACACGGTGCACCCGTTCGCCACCAGCCTCGGCTCGAGCGATGTCCGCATCACCACCCGGTGGGACGAGGGATTCCTCTCCATGGGTCTCTTCGGCGCCATGCACGAGTGCGGACACGGCCTCTACGAGGCCGGAATCGACCCCGGGCTGCGGCGCACCCCGCTCGGGTCGGGCGAGGCCCTCGGGCTGCACGAGTCCCAGAGCCGGATGTGGGAGAACATGGTCGGCCGCGGGCGCCCCTTCGCCGACTATCTGGCTCCGCGCATCGGCGAGCTCTTCGGCGGCCCGGTGGCGGGCCTCGCGCCCGACGGCTTCTACCGCGCCGTGAATCGCGTGCACCCCACCTTCATCCGGGTCGAGGCCGACGAGGCCACCTACGGGCTGCACATCATCCTCCGCTTCGAGCTCGAGCAGGAGATGATCGACGGCCGGCTCGCCGCCGAAGATCTCCCCGAGGCGTGGAACGACCGCTTCCGGCGCTACTTTGGCCTCGAGGTTCCCGACGACGCCCACGGGGTGCTCCAGGACGTGCACTGGGCGGCCGGGCTGATCGGCTACTTCCCCACCTACGCGATCGGGAACCTCGTCGCCGGTCAGCTGTGGGAGCGCGTGCGCGCCGACCTACCCGAGCTCGACGCCCAGATGTCGGCCGGCGAGCTCAGCGAGCTGCGCGAGTGGCTGCGCGAGCACGTGCATCGCCACGGCTCGAAGTGGAGCGCCAGCGAGGTGCTCGAGCGGGTCACGGGCGCCCCCATCGCCGTCGCCCCGTTCGTGACCTACCTGAAGGGCAAGGTCGCCGCCATCTACGGCGTCTGAGCGCGGTGGGCATCCGGCGGGCGGCGTATAGGTGCGAGCCTCGGTATACATCCGGTCGCCCGTTCAAGCGCCCGAAAGCCATCCGGAGATGAACTCGTGAGCCAATCCCCCGTCCGTGTAGCAGTGACCGGCGCCGCCGGTCAGATCGGCTACGCAATCCTCTTCCGCATCGCCAGCGGCCAGCTCCTCGGCCCCGACACTCCCGTGCACCTGGCGCTCCTGGAGATCCCCGCGGCCGTGAAGGCGGCCGAGGGTACGGCGATGGAGCTTGACGACTGTGCCTTTCCGCTCCTCGCCGGAGCCGACATCTACGACGACCCCAATGCCGCCTTCGACGGGGTCAACATCGCCCTCCTGATCGGGGCGCGACCGCGGACCAAGGGTATGGAGCGCTCGGATCTGCTCGAGGCCAACGGCGGCATCTTCAAGCCCCAAGGGCAGGCGCTCAATGATCACGCGGCCGCCGATGTCAAGGTGCTGGTGGTCGGCAACCCGGCCAACACCAACTGCCTGATCGCCAAGAGCCACGCGCCCGACATTCCCGCCGAGCGCTTCACCGCCATGACGCGTCTGGACCACAACCGTGCCATTGCTCAGCTCGCGGGCAAGACCGGAGCAGCGGTCAAGGACATCACCAACATGACGATCTGGGGCAACCATTCGGCCACCCAGTACCCCGACATCTTCCACGCCAAGGTGAACGGCGAGAACGCCGCCGAGCTCGTCAACGATCAGGAGTGGCTCGAACGGGACTTCATTCCCACCGTGCAAAAGCGTGGGGCGGCGATCATCGAGGCGCGCGGAGCATCGAGCGCGGCCTCGGCCGCCAACGCCGCCATCGATCACGTTCACGACTGGGTGCTCGGCACCCCCGCCGGGGACTGGGTGTCGATGGCGATCCCCTCCCAGGGCGACTATGGCGTGCCGGAGGGCATCATCTCCAGCTTCCCCGTCACCACCTCAGGTGGGACCTACGAGGTTGTCGAGGGCCTCGACATCAACGAGTTCTCCCGGACCCGGATTGACGCCACCGCCAATGAGCTCGTGGAGGAGCGCGAGGCGGTCAAGCAGCTCGGGTTGATCTGACTCAGGCCGGGAACCAACCCTGCCCGTTGCGCTTGATGCTCCCGTCCTTCTCCAGGGAGGGCATCACGCGGTACAGGTAGTTCGGCTGGATCTTCATCGCGGCGGCGAGCCGGGGGATGGTGATACCGGGCTCCGAACGCACCAGCTCGAGCGCCTGGCCGGCCCGAGTGTTACTGCCGCGCCGGCCGCGAGGGCGCCCGGGGCGGCGGCGCTGGGTGGTGCCGCGCGTGGCGCGTGAAGCGGACCGGGAGCTACGGGAGGCACGGGTGGGAGCGGCCGGCCGCGGGCTGCGGCCACCGGTGAGGGCTGACCGCGCCGCCTCGAGCTTGTCGATCTCCTCCTTGAGCTCGCTCAGCCGCCGATCGATGTCCTTCAATGTTGTGTCAACAAAACCGGCCATTCGTCTCCCTCTCTCGGGCGTTCTACGACAAAGGTAAGCTGGTAACGATACAGATTGCAGCCGGTGGGAGTTATGTTTCTTGCTCCACCAATGCCTTGAGACGCTCCAACGATACGCGCGCCTCACGGTCAGACACCCCTCCGACAAACACCCGGCTCGCGACGGCACCCAGCGGTCCGCCCGGAGTCTTGAACTCGTTGGTGTAGTCAAACACGGTGTGGTCGTCACCATCGCGAGTCAGCTCGTAACGCGTACGGGCGCGGGAGTGCGCGGGACCGCGGCCGTCCCATTCGGCGAGATGGGGGGGGTTGACTTCGACGAGCGTCCATTTCACATGAAAGTTGACGCCGCGGATACGCAGGGTCTGTTCCATCGTCGACCCCTTGCGAGGTGGGCCCTCGGAGTGGGCGTCCAACGACTTGTGGATGCTCACCCACTCGTGCAGGCGCTTGGGATCCATAACTACCTCCCACACCTTCTCAACGGGCGCGGCGATCCGGATCCTCGTGTGAACGATGCTCATGTGCCGGCGGACACTACGGGTTTGGGGTACACGGGTGACTGCTGCCTCTACCTGGCGGTCAAGCGCTCGGCCGCTTCCCACTCGCGGAGCGCGTGTTCGATCGCCGCATCGAGCGAGTGAGGGCGCACCCCGAGGAGCTTCATCGCGCGGTCATCGCGGGGGAGGAGATCCTCCCCGAGGCTTTCCATCAGGGGCCCGACGAGGGCGTAATCCTCTCCGGCGATCACGGCCGAGAGCCGGCTCGCGATCGGAGTCACGGTGAGTCGCTTGAAGGAGATCGTCGGGCGGGACACCATCATGTGGTGGCGGATCCGGTCGATCAGCTCACCGTAGGAGACGACATCGGGCCCACCCACGTCGAGTGATTGTCCTCCCACCTTGTCATCGGTGGCGGCGCGGGCCAGGAGCTCGATCACGTCGCGCTCGTCGATGGGCGCGGTGACATGCGTACGCCAGGCGGGAACGGCGAGCACGGGCAGCCGTTCCACGAGGTGAACGAGGAAGCGAAATGACCGTGAGCGCGCGCCGATGACGATCGACGCTCTCAGGGCGATGGAGTCGGGCACCGCGTCGAGCAGCGTGTTCTCGACCTCGAGCCGGCTCGCGAGATGTGCTGAGGCCGGTCCCCGTGCCGGGATCAGCCCCCCGAGGTAGACGATCCGGCGCACGCCCGCTGCCACCGCGGCGCGGGCGAAGTTCTCCGCCGCCGCTCGCTCGCGCACGTCGAACGCCTCCCCCGCGGACGGCTCCATCGAGTGGATCAGGTAGTAGGCGACGTCGATGCCGCGCAGCGCGTGGTCAAGGCCCTCGCCGGTCACCGCATCGCCGGTGGCCACGGGAATGCCGAGCTCGACGTGACCAGGATGACGGGTGAAGCCGCGGACGTGGTGGCCGTCGCGCAAGAGGCGGGGAGTGAGGCGGGAGCCGATGTAGCCGGTGATGCCGGTGACGAGGATGTTCACCGATGGAATATGACAACCGCGGCGTCGGGGGCGCACATCGGCGCCCCGGCTCGAGGAGCGCTCGTCGCCGGCGGGCGGGCGCGGCACGAAAGCTGCGGAAAATGCGGCCGGTTCCTGGTCCGCGGACGAAAATCCCCGCTGTTTGCAGGGAAACAGTCGAAACCGAGAAGTTCGTGCGTTTTCCGGGAATGCGGGTTGCGTGAGGGGGGAGAACTCGGTTTGATGGCTCGGTCGTCGCAGTTCTGATCACCACACGGAGGAGGACGGGAACGGGCATGGCTGAAGGTCGTCCACGGGCAATGAAGGCGAGCTGCGAGAACTGTTTCTTTCACGAGCATCGCCTCTGTGCCGTATCTGATTCCCGCCCCTGTTCGACCTTCCGGCCCTCCCATCCCGACGGCCTCAGGCCCCCCAAGCAGCTGCGCTTCGTGTTCCGGCAGGAGCGGAGTCTCCAGGTCGCCTACGCCTTCCCCTCGGCGCAGGAACAGGTGGCGCTCCACGCATGAGCCCTGGCCCGATATCTTTCGCCTCGTGTACGCGCCTCTGATCGGCGGTTTCATCGCCTTCGTCCTCCTCGCCGTGCTCATCGGGTGGTTCGTTGATCCCTCGCGTGGCGGGGGCTCCGAGCGCGACGGGCACTGAACGCGGGGGCAAAGCCGTCGCTCACCCGTGGAGGTCCGGCTCGCCGCCCGTACCTGCGCGCGCCGCACCTACCCGGCCGCGGAACCCCTAGAGTTCCCGCGACTGGACGAGAGGAGCGAAGTGCGCATCACCGTGCTGGGAAAGTCTCCAGCCTGGCAGGACGCCGGAGGGGCCTGCAGTGGATATCTGATCGAGAAGGACGGCTTCGGGTTGCTGCTCGACTGCGGCAACGGCGTCTTCTCCAAGCTGCGGCGGTTTCGTGACTACGTCGACGTGGGGGCGGTGATCATCTCCCACCTACACGCCGACCACTGCCTCGATCTCGTCCCCTTTGCCTACGCGCTCACCTACGCGCCGCGCCAGCAGCCGGTGCCCGTGGCCGGGTGGCCGGGCACCGAGCACCCGGCACGGCCGGAGCTGTATGCCCCGCTGGGGGCGTCGGCGACGTTCCGGGGCATCGTCTCCCACTGGGGCAGCGAGGATCTCATCGACCGCGCCTTCGACGTGCGTGAATACGACGGGACCGACGCGCTCGAGGTGGGGCCGTTCTCGGTGCGCTTCTGCGAGGTGCCGCATTTCATCGTCACCTACGCGGTCGAGCTGTCGAGCAAGGCCAACGGTGGCGCGAGGTTCACCTACAGCGCCGACTGCCGGCCCAACGACGAGCTCGTGGAGTTCGCCCAAGGCACCGACATGCTGCTCATCGAGGCCACGCTGCCGCGCCCCGAGCGCACTGGCGATCGCGGCCACCTGACGCCGTGCGAGGCGGGTGAGCATGGGCGCCGCGCCGCCGCCTCACGCCTCGTGCTCACGCATATCTCCGACGAGCTCGACACGGGGTGGGCGAGGTCCGAGGCGGAGCGCGCATTCGGGGGTCCGGTCGAGGTGGCCGCCGAGGGTGAGACCTACACGGTCTAGATTGGCCCGAGGCGGGGCCTAAGTAACCTGAGCGGACGATGCCCGATCGCGACCTCTTCGCCAACTTCGAGCGCATGCGCCGCGAGATGGACGAGCTGTTCGGAGATGTCTTCGAGCGCACCGGTCTCGGGCGCAAGCGCGCTGGGTTCTCTCCGGCGGTGGACGTCATCTATGCCTCCGATCCGGCGCGGGCGATCGTCACCGCCGAGCTCGCCGGGATCGACGTCGACGATCTCGAGATCGACCTCGAGGGCTCGCAGCTCATCCTCGCCGGCGTGCGCAAGCCGCCGCCGGCCGACGGCGAGGTCTACCAGCAGGTCGAGATCGAGCACGGTCCCTTCCGCCGAGTGGTGCAGCTCGCCGGCGAGGCCGTCGCCGAAGCGGCCAAGGCCCAGTACCAGGATGGGATCCTCCGCATCGAGCTGCCGCTGGTGAGCACCGAGTCCCGTTCGCGCGCGGTCCCGATCGAGATCCGTCCGGCTCGCGGGGAGTCGCAGTGATCGAGGTCGGTACCCCGGACGGCGGTCCCAAGCCCGTCGACGTGAGCGCCCAGCGCGTGCTCCCCACGGCCGCGCCCGTCCTCCCCCTGCGGGACATGGTCACCTTCCCCGACATGCTCGTGCCCCTGGGCATCACCCAGCAGCGGAGCATCGATCTCATCAACGACGTGCTGGGCGGCGACCGGACGATCGTCATGATCGCCATGCGCAACCCCGAAGCGGAGACACCGGGGCCCGACGACCTCTACTCGGTCGGCGTCCTCGGGGTGGTGGCGCGGATGATCCGCGTGCCCGACGGGACGCTCCGCGTCCTCGTCCAGGGTGGTCAGCGCGTGCGCATCGAGGGCTGGGAGCGCACCGATCCCTACCCGGTGGCGCGGATCGCCGAGGCGCGCGACATCGTCAACGAGTCGCCCGAGCTCGTGGCGCTGATGCGCAACGTGCAGCAGACGTTCTCGAGCATCGTCGAGGAGGTGCCCTACCTCCCCGAGGAGCTCCAGGTCATGGTCGCGAACGTCGACGACCCGAGCGTCCTCTCGTATCTGATCGCCGGCGCCTTGCGCCTGAAGACCGAGGAGAAGCAGGAGCTGCTCGAGGAGCTCGACGTCGCCAAGCGGCTGCGGCGCCTGTCGGAGATCCTCGCCCGCGAGCTCGAACTCGTGGCCATCGGATCGAAGATCCAATCCCAGGTGCAGTCCGAGCTCGAGAAGGGGCAGCGAGAGTTCTTCCTGCGCCAGCAGCTGAAGGCGATCCACGACGAGCTCGGCGAGACTGACGAGGCCCAGGCCGAGGCGGCCGAGCTCCGCGAGCAGCTCGTCGCCCTCGACCTCCCCGAAGAGGTACGCAAGCAGGTCGACCGCGAGCTCGCCCGCCTCGAGCGCCTGCAGCCGGCGATGGCCGAGTACGGCGTGGTGCGCGGCTACCTGGAATGGATCGCCGCCCTGCCCTGGAACAAGTCGACCGAGGACAAGCTCGACCTCGCCCACGCGCGCCAGGTGCTCGACGAGGACCACTACGACATCGAGCAGGTCAAGGACCGGATCCTCGAGTTTCTCGCCGTGCGCACCCTGAAGCCCGACGCTCGGGGGTCGATCCTCCTCTTCGTGGGACCGCCCGGGGTGGGCAAGACCTCGCTCGGACGCTCGATCGCCAGGGCACTCGGACGCAAGTTCGAGCGCATCAGCGTCGGCGGCGTCCGCGACGAGGCGGAGATCCGCGGCCACCGGCGCACCTACATCGGCGCCATGCCCGGCACCATCATCCGCGCCCTGCGCGACGCGGGCGCCAACAACCCGCTGCTGATGATCGACGAGATCGACAAGATGGGCACCGATTTCCGGGGCGATCCCTCGAGCGCGATGCTCGAGGTGCTCGATCCCGAGCAGAACCGGACCTTCCGCGACCATTATCTGGACCTGCCCTTCGACCTTTCGAACGTCATGTTCGTCACCACCGCCAACACCCTCGAGACCATTCCCGGGCCGCTGCGCGACCGCATGGAGATGATCCAGCTCGCCGGCTACACCGAGGGCGAGAAGCTCGAGATCGCCAAGCGCTACCTCGTCCCGCGGCAGATCGACCGCAACGGGCTCAAGCCCTCCCGGATCGCCTTCAGCGACTCCGCCTTGCGCGCCATCATCTCCGACTACACCCGTGAGGCCGGCGTCCGCCAGCTCGAGCGGGAGATCGGCGCGGTGTGCCGGAAGGTCGCGCGCCAGTTCGCCGAGGGCAAGGCCAAGCGCAAGGTGATGATCACCGAGCCGCGCGTCCGCGAGCTCCTGGGCCGGCGCAAGTTCTACTCCGAGACGCGCCGGCGCACCTCGCGTCCGGGAGTCGCCACCGGCCTCGCCTGGACGCCCGTGGGAGGCGACGTGCTCTTCATCGAGGCGACGGCG
>DASZMD010000228.1:0-9783 GCA_035551955.1 Solirubrobacteraceae bacterium
GCCGTCTTGACGTCGTCCGAGCGCCGCAGCGCCGCCGTTTCCACGGCCTCGGCCTGGAGGGCGTCGCGGCGCAGCGCGATCGCCACGAGCGCCCCGAGCGCGGGCGCCACCTGGTTGCGCAGCCGCTCGGCGGTCTCGGGAGGGAGCCCACGGGGGACCGTGAGACTGGCGATCTGCTCGCCGTCGCCCGCGCGCAGGGCCAGCGCGAGGCGCCGCTCGTCGCCTTCTGAGGCGCCGAGCTCGATCGCCGCCGAGGGGATGGCGAGCGCCTCGGCGACCCGCCGGGCGGTGGCGCCGAGCGCGGTGCGAGTGTCCGAGCCCGCCAGCAGCTCGCGCGCCAGCGCGGCGGCGAGATCGGCCTCGCCGCGCCGGCGCTCGACCTCGACCTCGCGGCTGCGCGCGAGCTCGGCCATCGCGCTCACCACCGCCGAGACGGTGACGAAGGCGGCGAGCGCGACCCAGTCGCGGTGGTCGGAGAGCGAGAGCTTGCCGAGCGGGGGGAGGTGGAAGTAGTTGAAGGCCGCCGCGCTCAGGACCGAGGTGAGGAGGCCGAGGGCGAGCCCCCAGTAGGCCGAGATCACGAGCACCGCGGGGAGATAGACGACCCCGAGCGACAGGATCGGGGCCACCGACTTCAGCGCGTAGATGAGAACGGTGGCAAGGGCGACGGCGAGGACCGCGGCCACGACGCCGAGGGCCGGGCGCGGCCGGTTGCCGCCCAGAACGTCGGCGGGGAGGCGAGGGAGCACATTCTGAGCGTACGTGCCCACGGCGTGCCCTCGGCTGCGCCGAGGGCATTGCGAGTACGTGCCCTCGGCTGCGCCGAGGGCATTGCGAGTTCGTGCCCTCGGCTGCGCCGAGGGCATTGCGAGTTCGGCTTCGCCGAACTCGCCGGGCTCGCCGGGTTCGCTGGGCTCGCCGAACTCGCC
Organism: Solirubrobacteraceae bacterium; assembly: GCA_035551955.1. Taxonomy (GTDB): domain Bacteria; phylum Actinomycetota; class Thermoleophilia; order Solirubrobacterales; family Solirubrobacteraceae; genus Palsa-465. Next base: position 930 of record DASZMD010000228.1, read on the forward strand.
GGGCTCGCCGAACTCGCCGAAGTCGTGAAGGAGTACGCGCGCGTCCGGCGAATCGCACCACATGCTCCACAAACATCGCGCGCCAGGCATCGACCATCGTCCCGCCCAGACCATGAAGGGCTTCGAGCACCTCACGGACGCCTGGGTCATCCTCATGCGCTGGCTGGCCGAGTGCAAGGTTGAACACGTCGTCGTCGGACCCGCCGGGGGAGCGATCCGCGGGGACGCCGGAGCCGAGGGCCCGCTCGCCATCGTGCCCGCGCCCTACGACCGCAACCTCGACCGCGTCGCCCAAGCCCTCCTCGCCGCCCACACGCGGCTTCGGACCGCCGACGGCGCCGGGGCGACGCCGGTGCGCTTCAGCGCCGCGAGCCTGGCCGCGGGCGAGCACTGGAAGCTCACCTGCGAGATCATCTACGACCTCGATGTCGAGATGGTCCCGGCACCGCGCTACTCGGAGCTTCTCTACGAGGCGAACCGCGTCGAGGTCGAGTCCGGACTGACCGTCGAGGTCGCCTCGCTCGAGACTCTCGAGCACGGCTTGCACGTACCGCTTGCGGACGAGGAGCCCGAGATCCGGATCACGCGCGGCCCGGCCGTGCACCAGCGCAGCAGCTGACCCAGGCTGGCCCGGTACCGGGCTACCCTCTGTGGATGACCAGACGCACGACGCTCGCGTTATTCGGCGCCGTCACCGCCGTGGTCCTGCTCGTCCTTACATGGTTTGCCGCCTTCCACGTCGGCGCGGTGGGACGCGCCGACGCGAGCGTGCTCAACGGCTTCGCGGACCTGCAGACACCCGTCATCAATTGGCTCGCCCTGGCGATCGCCAACCTCTGCGACCCGCAGCCGTACTTCTTCCTCGCAGGGGCGATCGTGCTCGCGGCGGTGCTCCGCCGCCGTGGCCGGGTCGCGGTCGCCGTGGCGGGCATTCTCCTGGCCGCCCCCATCACCACCGAGCTGCTCAAGTCGCTGCTCACGGCCGCCCACCCGGTGGGATACACCCTCGCCGGGCAGCTGGAGTTCAAGGCCGCGGCCTGGCCGAGCGGGCACGCCACGGCGGCGATGTCGCTGGCGCTGTGCGCCGTACTCGCCGCTCCCCGCCGCCGCCGGCCGGTCGTCGCCGCGGCGGGCGCGGCTTTCGCCGTCGCCGTTTGCTTCTCGTTCCTGATCCTCGCCTGGCATTACCCGACCGACGTCCTCGGCGGGTTCCTAGTCGCGAGCACGTGGACGCTGATCGGCGTCGCCGCCGTGTGGATGGCCGACGCCCGCTGGCCGCGGAGCGTCTCGCATTCGCCCGCCACGCGCCTGACGGCCCGCCAGGCGCTCGGGCCGCCGATCGCGGCCGCCCTCGGCGCCCTCGCCCTCCTGGGCCTCGTCGTGCTCGCGCGACCCCACCCGGTGGTCGCCTATGCCCACACCCACAAGGCCTTCGTCGTCGGCGCCGCCGCCATCGGCGCCCTCGGCCTCGCGCTGGCGACGGGGCTGATGCTCGCGACGACGCGGGGCGAGGCCACCGAGCCTGCCGACCGCGCGGCAGCCGAATTCAACGAAAGCGCCCCGGTTCCCACAGCGGCTCCTCGCCGCGGTTAGCTCCGCGCGCGAGGATGAAGAGCAGGTCCGAGAGCCGGTTCAGGTAGCGGATGACCTCGGGGTTGAGGTCATCGCCGCAGGCGATGGCGAGGCGCTCCGCGCGCCGGCACACTGTGCGGCACACGTGGAGATAGGCGGCGGCGGGAGTGCCGCCGGGGAGGACGAACGAGCGCAAGGGCTCCAGCCCGGCGTTGACCTCGTCGCAGCGCTGCTCGAGCCACGCCGTCTGCTCGGCGGCGACGCGCAGGCGCTCGCGCTCGGGATCGTTGGGCGCGGCGGTGTCGGCGCCGACGTCGAACAGGTCGTTCTGGATCCGCTGCAGCCAGGCGGCGTATTCGCGGGGCAGTCCCTCGACGGTGAGCGCCACGCCGATGTGCGAGTTCAGCTCGTCGACCGTTCCGTAGGCCTCGATCCGCGGATGCGTCTTCGGGACCCGGCTCATGTCGCCGAGATGGGTCTCGCCCGAGTCGCCGAGCCGTGTGTAGATACGTGTGAGATTGACGGTCATGGTGATTCGAGTTTACGGGGAGGCGCCGGCCGCGGCCCCCCGGCGTCGCGTCCACCCACCCCCGCTACGATCCGCGCGTTCATATTCGCCACCTCCTCACCCAGCGCCTCGGCCGAGGCGCTCGCGCGGCCGTCGCGCTCTGCGTCCTGGCGCCCGCGCTCGCCGGGTGCGGGCTCGTGCACGACAACGGGACCAACGCCGCGACGATCACCGTCAGCCGTGACTTCGGCGTCCACCGGATCGCCGAGCGCACGCAGATCCGCGTCACCGGCTCGCAGACGCTGCTCGCGCTGCTGCGGAGCACCTTCCCGGTACAGGTGGCCGGGAACACGGTGACGTCGATCGACGGCGTGAGCGCCCCGCCCGGCAGCCGCTGGTTCCTGTGGGTCAACGGCAGCTCGATCGGGCTGGGGACACGCACGCTGCCGTCCCTCGTGCGCCCCGGCGCCCGGATCTGGTGGGACCTCCACGACGACACGGCGACGCGGAACATCCCCGTCGTCGTCGGCTCGTTCCCCGAGCCCTTCGTGCACGGAATCGCGGGCAAGCGACTGCCGGTGGCGCTCGAATGCGCCCCCGACGTGACGGCGGCGTGCGACCGGGTGTCGGCGGCGATGGCGGCCGTCGGCGTGCCGGCGGCGCGTCAGCTTCTTGGCACCGGCTCGGGAACGAGCACGCTCGGGATCGAGGTCGCGACCTGGCGCGAGCTCCGGGGGGAGATCGCCGCGCTCCTCATCACCCACGGGCCCTCGACGGGGGGCGTCTACGCCCGCTTCGCCGGCCCCGGCGCCAGCACCCTCGAGCTCCTCGACGCCGGGGGCCGGGTGGTACGGCGGCTGCGGGCGGGCGCGGGACTGGTCGCCGGGACCGGCAATCCCACGACCGCCCCGACGTGGTTCGTGACCGGGACGGACGCGGCGGGGGTGGCGGCGGCGGCCGCGGCCCTGACCCCCGGGCGGCTGGACAACCACCTCGCGGTCGCGGCGCAGGGAACGCACTATCTCCCGGTGCCTCAGCCCTGACACAGCCGACTCCGCGACGTGCAAAGCGGTAGCCTCCCGCGCCGCATGCAGATCGGGGTTCCGAAGGAGTCCGTCGCCGGGGAGCGTCGCGTGGCGCTGGTACCTGAGGTCGTACGCAAGCTCACCGGACAGGGCCACACGGTGATCGTCGAGCGCGGCGCGGGCGCGGCGGCGATGATTCCCGACGCCCAGTTCGAGGAGGCGGGCGCCACGCTCGCCGAGGACCCCGCCACCGTGTTCGGGTCCGAGATCGTCCTCAACGTCGCACCCCCGACCACCGAGGAGATAGCCCAGCTGAAGCAGGGTGGCGTGGTCATCGGTTTCCTCGCGCCCCTCACCAATGCCGAGGGCGTGCGGGCGCTGGCGGCAGCGGGGGTGACGTCGTTTGCGATGGAGGCGGTGCCCCGCATCAGCCGCGCGCAGTCGATGGACGCCCTCTCCTCGCAGGCCAACATCGGCGGCTACCGGGCCGCGCTGATCGGGGCCCAGGAGCTGGGACGGTTCTACCCGATGCTGATGACCGCGGCGGGGACGATTCGCCCCGCCACCGTGCTCGTCCTCGGCGCCGGCGTGGCCGGCCTGCAGGCCATCGCCACGGCACGACGGCTCGGCGCGGTGGTGCAGGGCTTCGATGTACGCGCCGCGGTCAAGGAGCAGGTCGAGTCGCTGGGGGCGCACTTCCTCGAGTTCGACCTCGGCGGCGACCTCGAGGGGACCGGGGGCTACGCCAAGGAGCTCACGCCCGAGCAGCAGGGCCGCCAGCAGGAGCTGATGGCCGAGGCGATCGGCAAGGTCGACGTCGTCATCACCACCGCTCTCGTCCCCGGCCGCCGCGCCCCTATTCTCGTGACCGAGGCGGCGGTGAAGCTGATGAAGCCGGGATCGGTGATCGTCGACCTGGCGGGAGAGGCGGGCGGCAACTGCGAGCTCTCCGAGCCCGGCCAGTCCGTGATCCGCCACGACGTCAAGATCCTCGCCCCCCTGAACGTTCCCAGCACCATGGCCGAGCACGCCTCCCAGCTCTACGCCCGGAACATCCAGTCCCTGCTCGATCTGATGATCAAGGACGGCGAGCTCACGCTCGACTTCGACGACGAGATCATCGCCGGCGCGTGCGTGACGCGCGACGGCGAGATCGTCCACGCCGGCGCCAAGGCCGCCGCCGCCGCGTGAAGCCGTGAGCGTCGTCACCGACATCTCGATCCTCGTGCTCGCCGCCTTCGTGGGCTTCGAGGTCATCTCGAAGGTCCCGAACACCCTGCACACGCCGCTCATGTCGGGCACCAACGCGATCCACGGGATCGTCGTCCTCGGCGGCCTGCTCCTCATGCACGAGGCGAGTGGGGTGCTCGAGCACGTGCTGCTGGTGATCGCCGTCATGTTCGGCACCATCAACGTGATCGGCGGGTTCCTCGTCACCGACCGGATGCTCGAGATGTTCAAGCGCAAGCCGGATCCGCCGCCGGCTCCGGCTGACTCGGCCGACGAGGAGTCCAAGTGAGCGCCGCGGGGACCATCTTCCTCCAGAGCACGAGCTTCATCGACGCGATGTACATCGTCGCCTTCTCGCTCTTCATCTACGGCATGAGCGGCCTGACCGGGCCGCGGACGGCGGTCCGGGGCAACAAGATCGCCGCTGTCGGGATGGCGATCGCGGTGATCGCGACGCTCCTCACCAAGCACGTCCTCGACGGTTCGAGCACGCCATGGCTGATCGCCCTCGGGTTGGTGCTGGGGACGGCGATCGGGGTCCCGGCTGCCCGGAACGTCCACATGACGCAGATGCCCCAGCTCGTCGCGCTGTTCAACGGCGTCGGCGGCGGGGCGGTGGCGCTCATCGCCTGGATCGAGTTCCGCCACCACTTCGGCGGCGATTACCCGCTCAGGGTCGAGATCCCGTCGCTGTTCGCGGCCGTCGTCGGCTCGGTCTCCTTCTGGGGCTCGAACATCGCCTTCGCCAAGCTCCAGGAGATCCTGCCCGGGAAGCCGATCAAGCTGCCGGGCCAGAGCCTGCTCAACCTCGTGCTCCTCGTCATCGCGGTCGCCTCCGCCGTCATCCTGACGGCCGGCACTCATTCCCAGGCCCTGTTCATCCTCGGGATCCTCGTGGCCGCGGCGGTGCTCGGGAACATGGTCGTGCTCCCCATCGGCGGCGCCGACATGCCGGTGGTGATCTCGCTCCTGAACGCCTTCACCGGGCTCTCGGCCGCCGCCACCGGTGTCGCCCTCAACAACTACGCACTGATCGTCGCGGGGATGATCGTGGGCGCCTCGGGCACGATCCTCACCAACCTCATGGCCAAGGCGATGAACCGATCCGTGCCCGCGATCGTGGCCGGCGGCTTCGGCGGCGCCATCGCCGCACCCGTGGGCGGGGCCGGGACCGAAGGAGGCACGGTGCGCTCCACGAGCGCCCAGGACGTGGCGATCCAGCTCTCCTACGCCCGGCTCGTGGTCATCGCCCCCGGCTACGGGATGGCGGTCGCGCAGGCCCAGCACGCGGTCCGCGAGCTCGAGCGCGCGCTCGAGGCCAAGGGCGTCACCGTGGAGTACGCGATCCACCCCGTGGCCGGCCGCATGCCGGGCCACATGAACGTCCTGCTCGCCGAGGCCGACGTCCCCTACGACCTGCTCAAGGAGATGGACGACATCAACCCCGAGTTCTCGCGGACCGACGTCACCCTGGTGATTGGGGCCAACGACGTGACCAACCCGGCCGCCAAGAACGAGCCTGGCTCGCCGATCTACGGAATGCCCATCCTCGAGGTCGACAAATCAGCCGCCGTCGTCGTCCTCAAGCGCTCGATGGCGTCGGGGTTCGCGGGGATCGACAATCCCCTTTTCTACGACCCCAAGACCAGCCTCCTGTTCGGCGACGCCAAGGCCTCGGTCAGCGAAATCACAGCTGAGGTCCAAGCCCTATAGGTTTAACCGGCCAGGAGCGCCCGCCCATGGATCCCAGTCGCCTGCGTGCCATTCCGCTGTTCTCGTCCCTCTCTGACGCTGAGGCCCGCAAGCTCGCGACCTTCGCGACCGAGACGAGCGTCGCCGACGGTCAGATCCTGATGAAGCAGGGGGATTACTCGACCGATCTGATCGCGATCGAGGAGGGGACGGCCGACGTGGTCAGGGACGGAGAGAGGATCGCCTCGGTGGGCGCCGGGGACCTGATCGGCGAGATGGGCTTGCTCTCGCGTGACCTGCGCACCGCCTCGGTGATTGCGACCTCGCCGATGCGCGTGATCAAGCTCACGCACTGGGAGGTGGCGCGCATGTCCGATGACACCGTCGACCGGATCAAGAACATCATCGCCGAGCGCCAGCAGGCTGGGGTTGCCGACCCGGCGGCACCGCCCGGCTAACGCTCGGATTCCTCGCGCGTCGCCTAGTGTCGTGTTTGGCAAATTCGGATGCAGGATGCGGGATGGCTGGGCGTGACTGGGTGGTGGCGGTGACCCAAGACGTACCGGGTCGTACGGCGGGGTCACCGCCGCCGCCCAGGCGCGTCCAGACGCACGCAGACTGCGTGCGAATTTTCGACTCACGACATGAGCCTTTCGCCGATCCCGGTGGCGAGCACCAGGCTTCCCTCGCGTCGGGTATGGACGGTCATGCGCGTGCCGCCGGTGTCGACGAGCACGCACTCGCCCTCCGCCTCGATCGCGGCGATCACCGGCGCCTCGGGCCCGCCGGGCTGGAGGCCGCGCCCGGAGGCTTTCCCGGCCGCCTCCTTCGCGCACCAGCAGCGCAGCAGCCATTCCTCGACCTCGGACGCGGCCAGGGGCGCGAGCAGCTCCCGCTCTGGCGCCGTAAGCGCGGCCTCGGCGAAGCCGGCCGGGCGCGGGCGCATCTCCTCGATGTCGATCCCGAGCGTGCGCCGATCGGCGGTCGGGACCAGCGCGGCCAGGGCCACGGCCTCGCCCCGGGTGTGGGCGAGCGAGACGATCGGCACCGCGCCGAGGTCCTCGAGGGCCGGGAGCGTGACGACGGGGGCGCCGTGCTCGTCGGGCAGGACCTCGATCTCGGCCGGCCAGAGAACGATCCCGCACGCGGCGTACACGAGCTCGCTCACCGCCTCCTTGGCCGCGGTGCGGGCCGCGAGCCACTCGAGCTGGCGCCCCTCGGGGGAGGTGAGGGCGGCGAACAGCGTGCGCTCGCGCCGGCTCAACACGCGTGAGGCCCATACCTGCTTCCACAGGGCGGCGTCGCCGCCGAGGCGCGCATCGAGGCGCCGGCAGGACACGGACGAGCTCTGATACGGAGCGATCGGGGCCTCCCAGTGGTCTGACAGCGGCGTGAGCTCGCCCGGGGAGGTCAAAGGGCGGAAACGCTCGGGCACGTCGAAGCGCTTGTCCTCCCACTCGCGCAGGCGCATCCAGCAGCGTCCATCGGGGCCCGCGACATCGATGTCAGAACGCACGAGCTGGTCGCCCGCGAGCGCGATCGCCGCCCGGCACTCGACGAGCTCGCCCTCCGGCGGCGTCGGCCCGTACACGTCGAGGGCCGCGAGCCGGAACGGGAACACGACCCTCCCGCGCTCCAGCCGCTCCGCCGCCCAGAACCCGATCAGCTGCCCGGCCGCGTCGAGGATGACGGGATCGAGCACGAAGCCGGGGTCGTCCGTGGCGCGCAGCATGCCGGCGCGCGGCAGCACCCGCAGCCGGCCCTGCGCGCCGCCCGCAGCGACGAGGTCGACGGCCGCGACGCCTTGCCACAGGGGCTGGTGGAACATGGCCTCGCGGTACAGGTCCTCGGGGACCCAGCGCGAGGGCGTGCCGCCGGCCAGGGGCGCCTCGAGGGGCGCGGGCGGAGCGGCGAAATCGCCGGCCAGGAGCACGATGCCCTCGACCACGGGGGAGTCCTCCTCGCGGAGCTGGACGTGGACGCGCTGGACCGGTCCTTCGCTCTCCAGGCGGCGCGCGCGTAGCTCGAGTGTCGCCGGTTCCTCGCCCACGGCGAGCCAGCGGTGCCCACGCACCTCGCGCAGCCCGGTCACGACCTGACCGGGCACCAGGCAGGCGCCCGCCTCGGCGAGGATCTCGATGCTCATGGCCAGCGGCATCAGGGCCAGGGCGGTGAGGCCGGGGTCGGTGCGCGAGACCGCGCGACCCAGGGTGTGGTGGCGCAGGTAGAGGTCCTCGTCGAGGTCGAGGGTCAGGCTCGTAACGAGCTCCTCCTCCTCGCTCCAGGAGAGGACGGTGCCGAGGAGCGGGCGGCGCGCGTGCTCGAGCATGACCGGCGCCGCGCCGCTGAGATAGGCGTGCATGACCTCCGCCCCGCTCTCGAGAAAGCGCTCCATCGTCTGCAGGTGGCCGACGAGGGCGGCATCGAGGTCGTCTTCGGGCGGGGCGAGGGCGGGCGCCGGGGCGGGTGGGGCGAGGGCGGGCGCCGAGGCGGCCGGGGCGACGGCGGGCGCCGGGGCGGGCGGGGCGACGGCGGGCGCCGGGGCGGGCGGTGGGGCGGCCGCCGGGGCCGGGACGGGCGTGTCGGCGGGCCGCTTGTCCGCCAGGCGCCCCATCGCCGCGTTCGAGAGCGCGAGCATGGGCCAGGTCGTCGACAGCGGGATCTTCGGCCCGAGGGAAGACTCCGGCGCCCGCGCCGGCGCGCGCCAATCGATCACCTTCGTGGGGCGCTCGGCGAACAGGTACTGGGCGTCGAGCTCGATGTTGTGGGCGGCGAGCATCGCGGTCACGTGGTTCAGCTGCGTCACCCCGGACCGGCGCCGGTTGTC
>DASZMD010000229.1:0-55590 GCA_035551955.1 Solirubrobacteraceae bacterium
CTGGCCCGCGTTGTTATCGGTGGGATCACCGCGCATCATGACGAGGTTGGGATGGCTCACGTGCCACGCGCTGACGCAGCTCACGAAGCCCTGGCCGATGAGCTTGCCGACCTGCACGTTGTCAAAGCTCACGTAGGGCTCAGGAGGGCCACCGACGGTCAGGCGATCGTAGTTGACGACCGCGACGCCGTGGGCCTTGGCGTAGTTCTCGACCTGGACGCCGACACCGGAGTCTCCAGGGTCGATGAGGAGGACGGAGGCGCCCTTGGTGATGTCGCTCTCCGCATCGGTGAGGAACGTCGAGTCGCTGCCGAGAGCGTTCTGGACGATGATGTCCGAGCTGGGGAGGCCAGCCGCAGTCATGGCCGCCTTCAGGGCAGGTGCATCGTAGGCGACGTAGCGCGTCGAGGTCGTGGTGTCGGGAAGGATCGCGGCGACCGCGCCCTTCCCCTGGGTGGCCAGCGGCTTGAGTGCCGCCATGGCCGAGTAGTCGTTGGTGAACGATGAGGCCGAGACATTCGGCGTACTACTAGACGTGGAGCCCGTCGACGTCGAACTCTTCGTCGACGTGGTGGACGATGAACTGCCACACGCGGCTATGCCGAAGCTCGCAGCGACTGTGAGCGCAGCGACGGCAGCCTTGCTTTTCAGCAAACGCACAATAGACCTCCCTCTCCTTCTTACGCGACGGAGCCAGGGCGCACGACGCGCAGGGGGCACGCAACGCACCAACTTCGGCAGTGACACATTGATGAATCGAGCGTCCAGCCTAGAACCGTGCGTATGAATGAAGCGTTAACATCTGGCTATTCGTGTAAAAAAGCGGGAAACGATCACTCCGCCACGAACCGGTAGCCGGCGCGCGGAGCGGTAAGGATCAGCGGCTCGCCGTCGTCGGCCTCGAGCTTGGCGCGGAGGCGGCGGACGTAGACGCGGACGTACTCGGTCTCCGTCTGGTAGGCGGGTCCCCACACCCGCCGCAGCAGGTGCGCGTGACTGAGGAGCTTGCCGCGGTTGGTCACGAGCTCGCGCAGGAGCGCGAACTCGGTGGGGGTGAGATGCACCGGCTCCCCCTGCTTGCTCACCTGCTGGTTGGCGAGGTCGATGACGACGTCCCCGGCCGTGAACACCGCGGGCGCCGGCTCCGGGGTGCCCGCGCCGCGGGTGCGCCGCAGGGTGGCGGTGATCCGAGCCAGGAGCTCCTCGACGCTGAAGGGCTTGGTCATGTAGTCGTCGGCGCCCATGTTGAGCGCGGTGACCTTGTCACGCTCGCCCCCGCGGGCCGAGACGACGATCACCCCCACCGAGGAGCGCTCGCGAATCTGGCGGCAGAGATCGAAGCCGTCGGCCTCGGGGAGCATCAGGTCGAGGAGGACGATGTCGGGCTCCTCGGTCTCGAGAAGCTGGAGGGCCCGCGTCCCGTCCGTCGAGACCACGGTGTCGAATCCGCGCACGGCCAGGTTCGAGCGGATCAGGTCGACGATGTTCGGGTCGTCCTCGACGAGGAGGGCGCGCGTGTTGGCGCCGAGCTCAGTCATGGCCGCCGCTCGGGACGGCGGCGGGCACGCGCGGCTCGTCGGGCTGGGTGTCGGGCGCCTCGGTCCCGGTCGCGCTCGCCTCGACCGGGAGGAGGATTCGGAAGGCCGTCCCCTCGGGGCGCGGTGCCAGCGCGATCCGGCCTCCGTGAGCTTCGACGATGCCGTGGACGATGGACAGGCCGAGACCGGCGCCGGCGCCATGGGCGCGGTGGCGCCGGGCCGAGGCGAAGGGGGCGGCCGCGAGCGCGGGCGGGAAGCCGATTCCGTCGTCGGTGACGGTCATCTCGACCTCACCGTCGCCTCCGTTGCGGGCGGTGACGACAACCTGGGTCCCGGGTGGATTGTGTCGGAGCGCGTTGCCCAGCAGGTTCACGAACACCTGCTCGAGGCGGTCGTGGTCCCCCCATACCGCGGGCAGGGCGGGATCGCAGGCGACGGTGACGGCCGTCGATACCTCAGGTGGCAGCACGGATACCGCGGCCTCGATGACCAGGCGCAGGTCACACCAGTCGGGCTGGATGCGCATGACCCCGGACTCGATGGCGGAGAAGTCGAGCAGGTGATCGACCAGGCGCCCGAGGCGTGAGGACTCGGCGGCGATGGTCTGGAGGAAGCGCCGCTCGGAGGCGCTGTCCCAGGAGACGTCGGTCTGCATCAGGCTCTCGGCATAGCCCCGGATGGCGGTCAGGGGGGTGCGGAGCTCGTGGCTGAGACGGGAGAGGAAGCCACGTTGCAGCTCGCGCGAGCGGCGCAGGGCGACCGCCTCCTGGTGAGCGCGGCCCGCCTCCTCGCGCTCCAGGGCCAGGTTCAGCGACTGAGCGGCGTCCTCGATGAGCGCGGTCTCCTCCTCGCGCCCGCGCGCATCACTCCACATGGCGAGCAGGGCGGCGGGGCCGCTGGGAGCATTGAAGGGCACAGCGAGGATCCGGCGGTCGAGGGCGCTGGGCAGCGCCCGCGCGCTGCCGTCCCGCCGCCCCAGGGAGAGGGCAGGCCACGATGCCGCCCGCAGGGCCTCGGACATCGTCCCCGGATCGGTTCCAGCCGATCCGGCATAGGCGCGCCAGCGGATCGTCTCGGCGTCGAGCCGGCTCAGGAGCCCAACCTCGTCGGCCTTGAGCCCGCGTCGCAGCGACTGCAGGGCAATCGCCAGCCCCTCCTCCCCGACCGTCACCGGACCGGTCAGGGTCTGGAGCATCTCGCGGATGGTCTCGAGCACGAGGTTGCGCGAGGTGAGCTGGTCGAGCAACCGGTCGCGCTCGACCGCGCTCGCGGCGTAGCCGGCATAGAGCGTGAGGAGATCCTGTTCGTCGCGCTCGGGGGGGCCGAGATGGGGCATGAAGACGGTGATCACGGCGCTCACCCCGGCCGGCCCCATGACCGGAACCGACCACGAGCTCGACAGCGCCGCCGAGTCGTCCACCTCCCCGAACCGCGCCCAGGCACGGCTCGAGCGCAGGTCGGGCTCCACCACCCGCTCGCCGCCGGCGGCGGCCAGTCCCACCGGTCCACCCTCGGAGCCGAAGGGCACCCGCGACCACGCCGCCATCTCCTGCGGCGCGTAGCCGAGCGAGGCGGTGCACGCCAGCGTCTGCCCCGAGGCCACGTGGATGCAGACCTTCTCGGTCCCGAGCGCCGAGCCCAGGGTGGCGAGGATCAAAGACAGGCTGGAGGAGGGCTCGGCCGAGACGAGCCGATCGGCGAGGCCGTGCAGGCGCGTGAGCTGGCGCCGGGCCGAGGTGTCGACCTGCTGGCCCGAGAGAAGGGCGGCGACGTCGTCGGGATGGGTGCTGCGGGGGTCGAGCTCGGCCACTACCCGGCCATGACGCAGGACCACGATGCGGTCGGCGAGCCGGAACATCTGCTCGATGTTGCGGCTGATGAGGAGGACCGCCGCCCCCCGGTCGCGCGCGCCCCTGATCAGCTGCTCGACGTGGGCGGCCTCGGTCACCCCCAGCGGCTCGGTGGGCTCGTCGAGCAGGAGCAGGCGGGGATCGCGGCTCAGCGCCGTGGCCACCGCGAGCATCTGGCGCTGCCCGGCGGGCAGCGACCCGACGAGGCGGGTGGTGTCCGGGATCGGAACCTGGAAGCGCTCGAGGACGGAGGCGGCGGCGGCGTGGAAGCGCGAGGGCGAGAGGACGAGCCGCCGGCGCTCCTGCCCGAGCAGGAGGTGGCTGGCGACATCGAGGTTGTCGCACAGCTCGAGGTCCTGCCAGACGATCCCGATCCCGCGCGAGCCGGCGACGGGCTCTCCCGCCAGGGAGATCTGTCCGGCGACGCGGTCGGCCTCACCGGCGAGGCAGCGCAGCAGCGTGGTCTTGCCCGACCCGGGCTCGCCGGTGACGGCCACGAGCTCCCCCGCCCCGACGTCGAGATCGATGTTCGTGAGGGCGCGAAGCCGCCCGACGTTGACGGTCAGGCCGGAAACGCGCAGCAGCGGGTGCGAGGCCGTTTTACGGCCGGCGTCGTGCAAGAGGGCGGGGTTCACATCACCAGCGTCTCCGCCGCCGGGAGCGCCTGGTCACCGGACACAGGCACGGTCTCCTCCCGGGCAACGTGTCGGATGAGTCTAGTGCGCGGCCGAAGCCGGCCTACGGCCTTCCACCATGTTCACGAGCGGGCGACACCCGCCGCCGGGAAAACCAGAGCGCCGCGCATCCGTAGAAAGCCGCAGCCCTGGGTGCTTACCCCGAATGCTGGTGGCGGGCGGAATGCCCGATGGGGAGAGGGAGATGCCCGCTGACCAGGCCCATAACCTCGCCGACGACCCGCCGGTCGAGGCCGACACCCTCGCGCCCGAGAATGTGCTGCTGAAGAACATGCTCGAGCGGGTGCCGGCGATCATCTACGTCGCGGATACCGGCCCGGCCGGCCGCTGGCGCTACGTCAGCCCCCAGATCCGCTACATCCTCGGCTTCTCACCCGAGGCGTGGTGCGGGGATCCCGACCTGTGGGCCTCGCGCCTGCACCCCGACGATCGCGAGCGTGTGCTTGCCGCCGAGCACGCGAGCGCCGAGTCCGGGTCCCCCGGCTCGGGCCCCGCGGAGTACCGCTTGCTCGACCGCGACGGCAATGTCGTGTGGATCCGCGACGATGCGCAGCTGGTGCGCGACGCCACCGGCAGCCTGCAATGGCACGGAGTTCTCTCCGACGTCACCGAGCGCAAGCAGGCCGAGATCGAGCTCGAGCACCGGGCCGCGCAGCAGGCTGCGGTCGCGCGTCTCGGCGAGCACGCGCTCGAAGGCGCCACCACCTCGGCGCTGATCCAGGAGGCGAGCGCGGCGGCGGCGGAGATCCTCGACGTCGAGGTCGTCGCCGTCATGGAGCTCATCGCCGAGCGGGGATGCTTCGTCCTCCGAGGCGGCCTCGGCTGGCCGCAGGGGGCGATGGGAACCCTCTCGACCCCGACCGGGGCCGGGTCCCAGGCCGGATACACGATCCTCACCGGCGCCGCCGTGGTGGTCACCGACTGGCTGACCGAGAACCGCTTCGACCAGTCCTCCGCGCTCCGCGGCCGCCGCGCGCGCAGTGGACTGACCGTGCCCATCGAGAGCCGGAACGGTCCCTTCGGCGTCCTCGGCGTGCAGTCGACGCGGCCGCGGGACTACTCGGTCGCTGACGTCGACTTCCTCCAGTCGCTGGCCAACGTCCTCGCCGATGCCCTCGAGCGCCAGGCCACCGAGGACGATGTCCGCCACCGCGCGCTGCACGACGCGCTGACGCGGCTACCCAACCGCGTGCTCTTCCGAGACCGCCTCAAGCACGCGCTCGCGCGCATGCGGCGCCGCCGCACCCTGACCGCCCTCCTCTTCGTCGACCTCGACCGCTTCAAGCTCGTCAACGACAGCCTCGGCCATCACATGGGCGACGAGCTGCTGGCGGCGGTGGGCCCCCGGCTCCGGCAGGCGGTGCGCGCCAGCGACACGGTGGCGCGGTTCGGCGGCGACGAGTTCGGGATCCTCCTCGAGGACATCGCCGGCGAGCACGACGCCATCGCCACCGCCGAGCGGATCGCCGCCGTCTTCGCCCGCCCCTTCGTCCTCGGCGCCAACGAGCACTTCGTCACCGTCAGCATCGGCATCGCCATCGCCCACGGCGGCGAGCTCGCGGAGAACCTGGTGCGCGACGCCGATGCCGCCATGTACCGCGCCAAGGAGCACGGCCGCGCTCGCTACGAGGTGTTCGACGACGCCATGCGCGTCCGCGCCATGGCGCGCCTGCGGGTAGAGAACGATCTGCGCCGCGCGCTCGAGCGAGACGAGCTCAGCCTCGTCTATCAGCCCGTGGTGTCGCTGGCCCAGCAGGAGATCGTCGGTGTCGAGGCCCTGCTGCGCTGGAATCACCCCACGCTCGGCATGATCTCCCCGGCCGAGTTCATCCCCGTGGCCGAGGAGAGCGGCCTGATCGTGGCGATCGGGGACTGGGTGCTCGAGCAGGCGTGCCGGCAGGCGGCCAGCTGGTATCCGATGCGACCGGACGCGGCGCCGTTCGCGCTCTCGGTGAACCTGTCCGCCGTCCAGCTCGCCAAGCGGGGGTTCGTCGACACCGTCGACACCGTGCTGCGCGAGACCGGGCTGGATCCGAACTGCCTGAGCCTGGAGATCACCGAGAGCGTCCTCCTCGCCGACTCCGAGGCGCTCGCCCAGACCCTGCGGGCACTCAAGGCGCGCGGGGTGCGCCTGGTCATCGACGACTTCGGGACCGGGTACTCGGCACTGGGGTACCTCACGCGGATGCCGCTCGACGCACTCAAGGTCGACCGCTCGTTCGTCGTCGGCCTGGGCACCCAGCCGCGCGACACCGCCATCACCGAGGCGATCATCGGAATGTCGCGCGCGCTGTCGCTCGAAGTTGTGGCCGAGGGGGTCGAGACCCCGCTGCAGATCGAGGAGCTGCGACGCCTCGGCTGTGGCCTTGCCCAGGGCTTCTACTTCTCGCGACCGGTGTCTCCAGAGGAGATCACGAGCATGCTGCAGACCGGGCCCGTGTGGGCGCGGGTCGCCTGATAGGCGCGCGGTATCGTGGTGGCGGCGATGCTCGTCGCCGTGACCGACCATGCGGCTGAACGCTTCCGCCAGCGTGTGCGGGGCACGCTCGACGCGAAGACCGAGGTCGCGTCGCGGGTGGCGCGCGCTCACGCCGCCGGGCGCGTCGAGCAGGACGAGCGCGGCAGCGTCCTCGTCCGCGATCTCGAGCGCCGGGACCTGATCTACGTCTGCCGTCCCGAGGGGGGCGAGCTCGTGGTCGTGACCCTGTGGGAGGACGGCGACGACGCCGCCGTGCCCAAGCGCTTCACGGACGCGCTACGTCGCGACGACCACCGGGTCGCGGATACCCTCAAGCGGCCTTGAGCTCGGCCTCGGCCTCCTGCGCGGCCGGGTCACCCGGCCCGCAGCCGAAGAGGTCGTGCGCGAGGCGGCCGGCCGTGACCTGCTCCCAGCGCCCGCTGGTGACGAGGGCGCGGCAAAGGCGCTCGATGTCGTCGAGCGCCTCCTGAGCGGCCACGTCCCCGGCCAGGTCGGAGCTGAAGATGAGATTGTCGGCGGCCGCGCGGATACGATCCTGCTCGCCGTCGAGCAGCTTGCTCGGACCCAGCTCGTTGAGGGTCTGCATGACTCGCCGATAGGCATGGGTACGTTCGGGACTCATCTGGACTCCTTGGCACGTGAGACTACGGGACTATGATGACTATTAGGCCGGTGTTCGCCTTTAGCCCATTGGCCAGAGATCGAGCGCGGCGGTTGTCCATAACGCTCAGGCCGGGGCCGGTTAACCGGAACGACACAGCCTCGCCGGCCACGCGCGATAACAAATCTTCCGTGATGGTGATCTCCGCGGCCAGACGCCAGCCGGCAACGCCGGCCCCGGTCAGGTCACCTGCCCACGAGCAGGTGACGAAGCGCTACCCGCTCCTCGGGACCCAGCCCTTCATGCCGCTGCCCGCACCCCGGGGCCCGTGGCCGTTCCGGCTCGAGCTCGCCGACGTGATCGGAGCCGAGGCGATGGCGGCGATCGAGCGCGCCGGGCACCTGCGCTTCCACAGCGTGGGCGACAGCGGCGGGGTGCCCGATCCCGCGCCCCAGCAGGCGGTCGCGACGGCGATGGCGGCCGGGCTCGGCGGCCCCGACCCGGCGCGCTTCTTCTACCACCTCGGCGACGTGGTGTACGGATACGGCGAGGAGACCGGCTACCCGCCGCAGTTCCTCAGGCCCTACGCCGGCTACCACGCGCCCATCTTTGCCGTGCCCGGCAATCACGACGGTGACCTCGAGTCCGGGTCGGGGGCGAGCACGCTCGAGGCCTTCGTCCGCCATTTCCTCGCCCCGGAGGCGATCTCGACGGCGCGGGGCCGGAAGATCTGCCAGCCCAACGTGTACTGGACCCTGCGCCACCGGTGGGCGACGATCGTCGGCCTGTACACGAACGTCCCCGACGGCGGCCGGATCGGCGAGGGCCAGATCGAGTGGCTGGTGGGCGAGCTGACCGCGGCTCGGCGCGACGCCGTGCTCATCCTCGCGCTCCATCACTGCCTGTACTCGACCGACGAGATCCACGGCTCCAACCTGGCTCTGGCGGACGTGCTCGACGGCGCCTTCGCGCGCGCGGGACGCGCACCGGACCTGGTGCTCTCGGGCCACGTGCACAGCTATCAGCGCTTCTCGCGCCGGTACGGCGGGCGCGTCATCCCCCACGTCGTCGCGGGCACGGGCGGAGTCAACAACCTCCAGAAGATCGCCCCCGGCGTACCCGAGCTCCCCGCCTCCTTCGATGGTCTCCCCGGCGTGACGCTCGAGGCCCATCAGGACGTCGGCTGGGGCTACCTGAGCGTGACCTGCGGGCCTGGCGGGGCCGAGGTCGTCTACAGCACCGTGGCCGAAGGGGTGGCGCGTCCCTTCGACTCCTTCGAGGTCAGCGTGGGCTGACGGGGCACGCGGCCTTGGCTATTCGTCGGCCGGACCGTCGATGCCCGACGCGCCCGGCTCGTGCTCGAGCTCGACCCCGTGGAGGCGCTCGAGGGTGTGGGTGAGGCGGTCGAGGGCGTCGGTCACGTCCTCGCGGTCGGCCTTGTTCTCGAGGGCGAGACGGATCCCCGCCATCTCGCGGGCCAGGAACTCGGTGTCGGCCAGCGAGCGGGCGTTCATCTCCCGGTCGCGCTCGATCTCCTCGCGCTCGCGGTCGGCCTGGCGGTTCTGGGCCAGGAGGATCATCGGCGCCGCGTACGCCGCCTGGGTCGAGAAGGCGAGGTTGAGGAGGATGAAGGGATACGGATCCCAGCGCCCGACGGCAGCGGTGATGTTGAGGACGATCCACAGGAAGACCATGACGGTCTGCGCCGCCAGGTAACGACCGGTCCCCAGGAAGCGCGCCATCCGCTCGGCGTAGCGCGCGAAGGCGTCGGGGTCATAGGACGGGCCGCCGGGCGTGCCGCGGGGCTTTCCCAGATCGTCGTGACGGGCCATCGGCGATCAGCGCGAGAGGCGCGCGACGCGCCAGTTCGAGGGCAGGACGCGATCGAGCACGTCGTCGATGGTGACGGCGCCGACCAGGCGCTTGGCCGAGTCGATCACCGGGATGGCCACGACGTCGTAGGCGGCGAGGCGCTCGGCCACCTCGCGATCGCTGGCATCGACGTCGATCGCCTCCCAGTCCTCGTCGAGGCAGCGCCCGACCGGTTTGCTCGGCGCCTCGCGGAGCAGGCGCTGGACTCCCACCACGCCCAGGTACCTCCCCGTCGGCGTCTCGAGCGGCGGCTGGCATACGAACACCTGGGAGGCGACCGGGACGGGCAGGTCGGGGTCGCGAATCCGCGCCAGCGCCTCGGCCACGGTGGCGGCCGAGCCGAGGATGATCGGCTCGGGGGTCATCAGTCCGCCCGCGGTGTCGGGCGCGTAGGTGAGCAGGCGGCGCACGGGCTCGGCCTCCTCGGGGTCCATGGCGCCCAGGAGCTCGGCCTGGCGGCTGGCCGAGAACTCGGCGAGGAGGTCGGCGGCGTCGTCGGCCTCCATCTCGTCGAGTACGCGGCCCAGGCGCTCGCGGTCGAGGCCCTCGATCAGGCGCACCTGCTCGTCCTCGGAGAGCTCCTCGAGGAGATCGGCCAGGCGCTCGTCCTCGAGCGCCGAGGCGAGCACGCGCCGGCGGCTCAGGGGCAGACTGCGGATGGCGGCCGCCATCTCGGCGGGATGGAGGCCGCCCAGGGCCGCCGCCTCGCGATGGATCGGGCGCTCGTCGGCGAACAGCTCCCCGGCCTCGCTCCAGTCGATGACCTTGGGCGCCCGGCGGCGCCCGGGGAGGCTGCGGTGGCCGAGCGCGACGGTTGCCACCTCCCAGGCGAAGAGCTCGGGCGCCGGGGTGAGCCCGATGTCGACGACGCGACCCTCCCGGATCCGGCTTCCGATCAGCTCACCGGAGGCGAGGCGCTCGCCGGGGCGGAGCTCGAACTGGCGCAGGTTGATCGAGCCGCGACGCAGCCTGACCCCTTCGGCGTCGATCTCGCCCACGCGGCCGGCGCCGACGAAGACATGGCGGCGCTGCACGGCGACGACGAAGCCGTTGACGCGGGGCGGCCGGCCCCCCGACCCCAGCACCACGTCGACCACGCGACCCACGTCGGCGCCGTCTGCCCCCACCAGCGACCTCCGCACGAGCCGCGAAACGTAAACGATACGGTCGGGCATTCTCTAAGCGTAGAACCTCAGGCTCCACGCGGATAGGGGGCCTGGTTTACGGCGAATCGCCGTCGATGGCGGCCAGCAACGCGTCGACGACCTCGCCGTCGAACTTCGTGCCCGCTCCCCGGCGCAGCTCCGAGCGGGCGCCGCGGGGCCCCAGGGAGGGGCGGTAGGAGCGGTCGTTGGTCATCGCCTCATAGGCTTCGGCCACGGCGAGGATGCGGGCCTCGAAGGGGATCTCGGTGGCGCTGAGGCCGCTCGGGTAACCGCCGGAGTCGGGCTGCTCGTGGTGATGGAGCACCCAGTCGCGGATGTCCCGGAAGGGCGCCGATCCGAGGATGTCCGCCCCGATCTCGGGATGACGGCGCATGGCGCTGCGTTCCTCGGGGGTGAGCGGACCGCGCTTGCTGAGAATCACCTCGGGAACGCCGACCGTGCCGATGTCGTGGAGCGAGCCCGCGAGCTCGATGCGCTGGACCTTGGCGGGGGGAAGGCCGAGCTGCCGGGCGGCGATGCCGGCGAGGTGGGCCACGCGACGCGAGTGCTCGGGGGATCCCACCCCGCGGGCATCGAGCGTCCGCACCAGATTGAGCATGGCCGCGAGCTCCGGGGTCTCGGCCCGACCCGTGGCCCCAGCCGCGTTCACGGTCTCGGCCGCGGGGGAGGGATGAGCGGTCGGCCGGCTCGTGCCCGCCTCCTTGGCGGCGTAGAGAGCCTTATCCACCGAGGCCCGGAGGGCCTCCGCCGTGTCGCCGTCACCGGGGTGGACGACGAGGCCGATCGACAGTCCCACCGCCGGGTCGTGGTCGATCAGGGCATCCCGGAGATAGCGGCGCAGGCGCTCGACGAGCACCCATCCCTGCTGCTCGTCGCTCTCGGGCAAGAGGATCGCGAACTCGTCACCCCCCACCCGAGCGACGGTGTCCACCGACCGGGTGGCGCCGCGAAGGACCTGGCCGACGAGGATCAGGGTGGCGTCGCCGGCGGGATGCCCGTAGCGGTCGTTGATCTCCTTGAAGCGATCGAGGTCACCGAGGAGCACGGCGAAGGGACGCTGGGTCCGCTCGGCGCGGGCGATCTCCTGCTCGAGGCGCTCGTCGAAGGCGCGCCGGTTGAGCAGTCCGGTGAGGGCATCGGTGCGCGCGGCCTGACCCAGCCGCTCGACGAGCTCATCGGTGCGGTCGCGCATCCTCGCCACCACCAGGCCGGCGAGGAGCAGGCCGACCATGGTCACCGCCCACACGGTGATGGTGGCGTCGTTGGTGGGGCGCGCCTGGTCGAGCGCCAACCCGTACAGGGCGCCGATCCATGCCAGCTGCAGGAGCGCGTGCGACCGGGGCAGGAAGTAGAAGACGAAGAGGACGACCCACACGTAGAGAGCCTGGATCCCCGTTCCGCTGTCGCCCGCGGTGTTGGCGAACACCCGCGCGCCGGTGATCAGCAAGGTCGCGTAGGCGGCGATCACGTCGAAGGACCAGTAGGGCATGCGCCCGGCGGTGCGGTGCATGACCACCGCGCCGAGCACACACCCCGCGCAGACGGCGAGCATTCCCGCGGTCTTGACGTGCCCGTGGGGCAGGAGGAGCACCGCAAGGGTGAGCACCGCCCCTCCGAGGAAGAGCCGGACGGCGATGCGCGCCATCAGCCCGCGGTCGTGCGCGGAGAAGGCATCGCGGCGGGTCACGGGATCCGAGCTCAGGTACGACACGAGCCGAGAGCTCATACCAGATCATCGACCAGGCATGGGCAATCCATGAGAATCGGCGGCCAGCGTGGACGATCGTTGCCGCGAACCGTAGAGAACCGTAGAATCCCCCCGAGATTAGCGACGTTGGGTCGCCATTAGGAAGGGGCAAGATGAGGGGTCGACGAGAAGATCGTCTGTCCGCGCGCGGGCGGCGGTCAGCGCTGGCAGTAATGGCAGCGGTGATAACGGCGGGCGCGGTGGCAGGTGTGCTGACCACGGTGGCGGCGGCGGCGAGCTGCCCAGCCACCAACTTCGATCAGTACCTGGCCACGTCGGGTGACTGGAGCACGAGCGCGAACTGGTCGCTCAGCGCACCTCCCTCGGGGACCCAGGTGGCATGCTGGAACGCCGGCACGACGGTGACGGTTTCGACCGCTGTGAGCGTCGACTCGATCCAGGCGGGCGGAGACCTCAGCATCGTCGCCGGTGGCACCCTCACGCTCACCTCGACGGCGAACGACTCCGCCGTGGGCGATCTCTTCCTCGAAGGCGGCGGCGAGCTCGACGGGCCCGTTGCGCGCACGATGACCGTCGCGGCCAATTTCGACTGGGGCGGCTCGGGGAGCGGGACCGCGAACCTCAACGGCGCCGCGGGCTCGGGCCTGGCGATCGCCAGCGGGCCGCTGACCGTCGACGGGAGCACCTCGACGCCCCAGCTCCTCGGCGGCTCGGTCAATACCGGCAGCTCCTCGGTGTCGATCACCAACGGCGGCTTCCAGGCCTCAGGGGGAGCGGCCCTGACCACGACGAGCACGATCACCCTGGGCTCGGCGGTGAAGGTCGGCGGGAGCGGGGCCAGCTTCACGGCCGCGGGCGTCGGCGCCACCGGAGGCTCGCCGCAGACCTACGGGTTCGGCACCGATGCGCTGACCCTCACGGGCGGGACGACGACGGTGGCGAGCGGCAACACCTTCGACACCGGTCCCCTCGCCCTCCAGGGCGGCACCCTGGTCGACGACGGCACCGTCGCGTCGTCGCCGAGCGCCGTGACCCTCAGCGGCGGCACCCTCCGGGGCACGGGCGCCGTCGACGGAGCGGTGGCCCTGAACTCGGGCACGATCTCCCCCGGCGACGCGGCGCCGGGAACCCTGACCGTAGTCGGCAACTATTCCCAGACGGGCGGGACGCTCGACATCACCCTGGCCTCCGGCGCCTTCGGTCAGCTCGCCGTTCAGGGGACGGCGGCGCTCGGCGGCACCCTCTCGCTCACCGACGCCTCAGGCTTCACCCCCGGACAAGCCGCCAGCTTCCAGATCCTCACCTCGACGGGCACCCGCTCGGGGACGTTCGCCACCGTCGCCGGCCCCAACGCGGGCACGTACTACCCGCAGTACGGCGCCGGCGGCGTCACCCTGCTCGTCACGCCCGCAGGCTGCCCGGCCGGCAACTTCGACGCCTACGCCGCGAGCGGCGGCAACTGGTCGACGGCCGCCAACTGGTCACAGAGCGCGCCTCCCTCGGGGACCCAGGTGGCGTGCTGGACCGCGGGCACAACGGTGACCGTGTCCGACAGCGAGAGCGCGGACTCGATCCAGGCCGGCGGCAACCTCACGATCGTCAGCGGAGGCACGCTCAAGCTCACCGCCTCCACCCACGGCTCCTCGGTCAACGCGCTCGCCCTCGAGGTCGGAGGCGAGCTCGACGGCCCGGCGAGCCCGAGCGCTCAGACCCTGACGGTCACCGGCAACTTCGACTGGGGCGGGGGCACGGGAAGTGGAACGGCCGCCCTCAACGCTGCCGCCAACTCCAATCTCACCGTCAACCAGACCGCCGACGGCACCGGCGCCCTGACCATCGACGGAACCGGGTCGACGCCCGCCCTCGACGGCGGATCTGTCATCACCAACAGCCCGGCCTCGATCACCAACTCGAACTTCCGAGGGGTGAGCGGCGCCGTCCTCACGGTGACCGGCCAGCCCCTCACCCTCGGGTCCGGCGTCAGCCTGACGACGGGCACGGGAGGCACGATCGTCGCCGCCGGCATCGACACCGTCGGCGGCGCCAACACGGTGCAGAGCTTCGCCGTGCATCTGACGACGGGGGCAACGAGCAGCCTCGCCTCCGGGAGCACCCTGAACGTGCAGAGCCTGACCACCGACGCCGGGACCACCCTGCCCGTCCCCTCGGGGGTGGCGCTGAACGTGTTCGCGGGAACGATCTCGGGGACGATCAACGGCGCCGGCACGTTCACGGCCACCGGGGGCACCGTCGAGATCAAGGCCGGCGGGGCCCTGTCGACGAGCTCGGTCAGCCTCCCCACCGGCACCCTCACGGTGGACAGCGGCGCGACGTACAACCCGGCCACCGCGACCACCATCACCGGCGGCGTCCTCAACGTCAACGCGAACAGCTCCACGGGCGCACTGTCGCTCGAAGCCGGCCAGCTCAACGGCGCGAGCGGCATCACCCTGACCGTCACCGGCGCCTTCGACTGGGGCGCGAGCGCCACCGGGAGCAGCGCGGGGGCGATCAACTCGGCCACCGGCGCCGCGCTCGCCATCTCGCAGACCGGCGGCGCCAGCTTCGCGATCGACAGCCACGCCGGGAGCACGCCTCAGCTCGCCGGCGGTCTGGTCACCACCACGAGCCCGGTGAGCATCACCAGCCCGGCCTTCGCCACCACCCATACGCCCGCTCTCACCACCTCGAGCACGATCACCCTGGGCGCGTCGGTGGCGATCAGCGGGACGGGAGCCAGCTTCACCGCCGCCGGCGTCAACCCCACTGGCGGATCGCCGCAGAACTACGGGTTCGGCGGCAACGGCCTGACCCTCACCGGCGGCACCACCACGGTGGCCGTCGGGAACACCCTCACCGCCGGCGCCCTCAAGCTCACCGGTGGCACCCTTCAGGATGACGGCACCGTCGCCCCCACCGCGACGACGCTCACCGGTGGCACGCTTCAGGGCATCGGCAAGGTCAACGGCGCGGTGACCAACAGCTCGGGAACGGTGGCTCCGGGAGACGGGGCGGCCGGCATCCTCACGATCACCGGGAACTACGTGCAGTCAAGCGCCGCGACGCTGGCGGTGCAGATCGACGGCACGACCGCCGGCACGGGCACCGGCTTCTTCGGGCAGCTCAAAGTGAGCGGCACCGCCAACGTCTCCGGGACCCTGGCGGTGACCGACGTCGCCGGGTTCACCCCCGCGCAGGCCAACACCTTCGCGATCCTGACCGCCACCTCGCGGACCGGGGAGTTCACCCAGCTGAGCGGAAATGCCGCCAGCATCTACTTCGCCCAGTACGGAGCCACCAACGTGACCCTGGCGGTGACGTCCTCGAGCTGTCCCGCCACCGGCTTCGACGCCTACTCGCCGAGCGGCGGCAGCTGGTCCACCGCCGCCAACTGGTCAACGGGCGCTGCTCCCACCGGGACCCAGGTCGCCTGCTGGTCCTCGGGCGTGACCGTCACCGTCTCCAATGCCCAGACGGTGAACTCGATCCAGGCGGCCGGGAACCTGACCATCGCCAGCGGTGGCACGCTGACGCTCGGGTCGGGGACCGCGACCACCACCTCGACCGTCGGCGCGCTCACCCTGGCGGGCGGCGGCGAGCTCGACGCTCCGAGCGACCTCACCCACGCCCAGACGCTCGACGTCACGGGCGCCTTCAGCTGGGCCGTCGGCACCGGGACCACCACGGCGTCGATCAACAAGGCGGCCGGCTCGAGCCTCCAGGTCATCCAGCCCTCCGGGCAGACGATGACGATCGGGGCGAGCACCCAGACCGCCTCCCTGGGCGGCGGCTCGATCCTCACCGGGAGCCCGGTCTCGATCGCCGGCTCGCACTTCCAGGGCGTGGCGGGCACGACGCTGACCACGACGCAGGCCGTGACCCTGGGCTCGGCCACCACCGCCGTCAACCTCGCCACCGGCGCGGGGACGATCGTCGCGGGCGCGATCAACACCCTCGATCCGGGGGCGACGAACAGCATCACCGGCTTCGCCCTCCACCTGACCACGGGCACGAGCAGCTCCTTGGCCGCCAACAGCACGCTCCAGGTGCAGAACCTGACCACCGACTCGGGGACCACCCTCCCGGTGCCGGCGGGCGCGGCGCTCAACGTCTTCTCGGGGACACTCTCGGGCACGGTGAGCGGCGCGGGCACCTTCGTCGCGGGCATCGGCGCCACGGGGGGAACCACCGAGATCAAGGGCGGCGGCGCGCTCTCGACCGCGGTCACGGTGGGACCGGGGAGCGTGATCGTCGACACGGGCGCGAGCTACGGCGCCGCCTCCACCACCGTCGGCGCGGGCAGCCTGACCCTGAACGCGGCTAGCTCCACCGGTGCCCTGTCGGTGACGGGCGGTGGCCAGGTCAACGGCGTGAGCGGCAACTCGCTGACCGCCTCGGGGGCCGTGACCTGGACCTCCGGCGCCCTCACCAACCTTGCCCTGACGCAGACGGGGACGGGCTTCTCGGTGTCGGGCGCCGGCACCACCTCGCTCGCCGGCGGCTCGGTGAACACCCCCAGCCCGGTGTCGATCACGAGCACGCACTTCCAGACCTCGGGGACGCCCACCCTCACCACCTCGAGCACGATCACCCTCGGCCCCTCGGTCGCCATCACCAGCTCGGGCGCCACCTTCGTGGCGGCGGGACTCGGACCGGCGAGCGGCACCGGCGCCGGCGTCATCACCACGACGTACGACTTCGGCGCCGGGGAAGCCCTCACCCTCACGGGCGGCTCGACCACGGTGGCGAGCAGCGGGCTGCTGGAGACGGGGGCGCTCACGCTCACGGCGGGCACACTCCAGGACGACGGCACCATCGAGCCCTCTTCGACCACGGTCACCGGGGGAGCCCTCCAGGGCCAGGGCACGATCACCAACGCGCTGAACAACAGCGCCGGGACGGTCGCCCCGGGCGATGGGGGACCGGGGGTGCTCAACATCGGAGGCAATTACTCCCAGGGCGGCGCAGGCACGCTCGCCATCACCCTGGGCGGCACCACCGCGGGGAGCGGGTTCAGCCAGCTCCAGGTGGGCGGCACCGCCGCCCTCAGCGGCAACCTCTCGCTCAGCGACGTAGGCGGCTTCACCCCCTCGGGGAGCGACACCTTCCAGATCCTCAGCTCCACCTCGGCGCGGTCGGGGGCGATGACGGTAACCGGCCCGAGCGCCGACCTCTACGTCGTCCGCTACAACCCCAACGACGTCACGCTCGCCTCTAGTCCCACCCCAGCGAACATCGAAGCCCCGACGATCACCGGCGCGGCCAGCGTCGGCCAGAGCCTGACCTGCTCGGACGGGACCTGGAGCGCCAGTCCGACCACGTTCACCTTCCAATGGAATCGCGACGGGACCCCGATCGCGGGGGCCATGAGCCAGAGCTATGTGGTGAGCACCGCCGATCGGGGAGCGTCGCTGACCTGCACGGTGACCGCGTCCAACAGCTTCGGCCAGGGGACTCCGGCCACCAGCGCGGCCGTCTCCATCCCGGCGCCTGTGGGCACCCCCAGCTCGCCGCTCGACGTCGTCTCGCCCATCATCTCGGGGACGCCGACGCCCGGGAACCACCTGACGTGCTCGAACGGCGTCTGGCTGCCGAGCCCGAGCGGCTTCACCTACCAGTGGGCACGCAACGGAGTGCCGATCGCCGGCGCCACCAGCTCGGTCTACACCGTGCAGATCGGCGACGAGGGCGCCTCGCTCACGTGCACGGTGTCGGGATCGAATGGCGGCGGGACCGGGGTATCGAGCCCGAGCGCGGCCATCGTCGTCGCCGAGCCCGGCACGCTCACGTGCGCCAAGCCGACCGGAAAGCTGAGCGGCCGCTCGCTCGGACCGCTCCAGCTCGGGTTCAAGCGCACCCGCGCCCGCCACACCCTGTCCCGTTATACCGCCGTCGGCGCCGCCGAGGACGACTACTGCCTGTACGGCGGCTGGGGCATCCACGCCGGCTACCCGACGAACGCGCTGCTGCGCAGCGTTGCCGCGGCCCAGCGGGGACGGTTCAAGGGCAGGATCGCGCTCGCGCTGACCTCGAACCCGTACTACGCCCTGGGCGCCGCGCGGCCGGGGATGACCCTGAGCTCGGTGGCCCGCCGGCTCGGCACCGCCAAGGCCGTCACCATCGGCGCCAACAGCTGGTACGTGCTGCGGGGGAGCGTGAGCCGCGGTGTGCTCAAGGTGCGCGGAGGGATCATCCAGGAGATCGGGATCGCCACCGTCGCCTTCACCAACACCCGCGCCGCCCAGCGCCGGCTGCTGAACACGTTCACCGGCGCCTGAACGCGGGCGTAAGCGGACCCCGCGGTCCGTTTGTGTTAGCCTAACCGGACCGTTAAGTCCGTTTCAGTCCTCGATCCAGGAGGCCCCCGTGCCCGCCACCACGTCCGCCCCCCCGTCCACCAATCGCTGGCTCGTGCTCGTCATCGCCTGCCTGGCGCAGTTCATGGTCGTCCTCGACGTCACCGTGGTCAACGTCGCCCTCCCCTCCATCCAGCATGGACTCCACTTCTCGGCCGCCAACCTGCAGTGGGTGATCAACGGCTACACCCTGATCTTCGGCGGCTTCCTGTTGCTGGGCGGCCGCGCCGCTGACCTCCTCGGCCGCAAGCGCCTGTTCACCGCCGGCGTGGCCCTCTTCACCTTCGCCTCGCTCCTGAACGGGTTTGCGCAGTCGTCGGGGATGCTCATTGCCGGCCGGGCCCTGCAGGGCCTCGGAGCCGCGCTCGTCTCGCCCGCGGCGCTCTCGATCATCACCACCACCTTCACCTCGAGCGAGGAGCGCACCAAGGCGCTCGGCGTGTGGAGCGGCATCGCCGCGGGCGGCGGAGCCGTGGGCCTCCTCCTCGGCGGGGTGCTCACCGACCTGCTCTCGTGGCCGTGGATCTTCTTCGTCAACGTCCCCGTCGGGGTCATCGCCCTGGCCATGACCAGGCGCTTCGTCCCCGAGTCGCGGGCGGCCACCGGGCACCGCACCTTCGACCTCGCCGGGGCCGCGAGCGTGACCGCGGCGCTCGTGCTCATCGTCTACGCGATCGTCAAGGCACAGTCCTTCGGTTGGGGCTCGGCGCGCACCATCGGCCTGATCGGCGGCGGCCTCGCCCTGCTCACCGTCTTCACGCTGATCGAGCGCCGGAGCAAGGCCCCGCTCGTGCGCCTGAGCATCTTCCGGCTGCGGACCCTCACCGTCGCCGACGCGGTCATGCTCCTCGTCGCCTCGGGTCTGTTCTCGATGTTCTTCTTCGCCTCGCTCTACGTCCAGGAGATTCTCGGCTACAGCCCGCTGCGTGCGGGCCTGGCCTTCCTGCCCGTGACGGCGGGGATCGGGATCGGCGCGGCGATCGCCCAGCAGCTGATCCGCCGCGTCGGCGTCCGCGCCATGTCGGTGGCGGGGATTTCCATCGCCACGGTGGGGATGGTGATTCTCACCGGCCTGCCCGTGCACGGCAGCTACGTCGGCGACCTCCTGGTCGGCTTGATGCCGCTGAGCATCGGGATGGGCCTCACCTTCGTCCCCATCACCCTGCTGGGGACTGGCAACCTCGACAACGACGATGCCGGGCTCGCCTCGGGCCTCTTCAACACCGCCCAGCAGGTCGGCGGCGCGCTCGGCCTCGCCGTGCTCTCGACCCTGGCGGCGAGCCACACGGCCGGGCTCGTGCACGCTGGGGCCGGCCCGGCGGCACGGGCGGCCGCGCTGGTCAGCGGCTACCACGTGGCCTTCGCGGGAGGAGCGATCGTCCTCGGGTCGGGCGCGCTGCTGCTCGCCGCCGGGCTCCGCCGCCGGCACGTCGTCGGGATCGACGTGACCGCCTCGCCGGTGGTGGCGGCGTAGGACAATGGTGTGATGCCCGAGAGCACCAGGCCCCTGCGGGCCGACGCCGAGCGCAACCGGCGGCTCCTCCTCGATGCCGCGGCGGCGGCCTTCGCCGAGCACGGGCTTGACGTCGGCGTGGCCGAGATCGCTCGCCGCGCCGGCGTCGGCCAGGGCACGGTGTTCCGCCGGTTCCCGACCAAGGAGCACCTGATCGCGGCGGTGGTGGTCGACCGGATGCATCAGGTGAGCGCGCGCGGACGCGAGCTGCTCACCGCCCCCGACCCCGGGCAGGCGGTGTTCGTGCTCCTCGGCGCCATGGTCGAGGGCGCCCAGAGTGACCGCGCCCTGTTCGAGGCCGTCGCCGACACCTTTCTGGCCAACGAGGACATCCGGGCGGCCCACAGCGATCTCGTCCAGGTCATGGACCGGCTCCTGCGGCGCGCCCAGGACGTGGGCGCGGTGCGCGACGACGTCGGCGCCCTCGACCTGCTGATGATGTTCAAGGGCGTGTGCGAGGCCTCGCGGCCGTTCAACGATCCTGGGATCATGGCGCGGCAGCTCGAGCTCATGCGAGCGGCGCTGCGGCCGGTGGACGGGGGTGAACGGCTGAGCGGCCTGCCGCCCACGCTGGCGGACATGGAGCGCGCCGTCGGTGCAGACGGGGCAGCTTAAGCCCGGGATGTATGTGGCGATTCGCCACGACGGGGGCGCTGACTCGGTCGCCGTCGAGGAGCCCCTGGAGATCCGGGTCGACGGCGCGGCGCTGGCCGTGACCATGCGGACGCCGGGGCATGACGAGGAACTGGCGGTGGGCTTCCTCTACGGCGAGGGCCTGATCGACGGGCCGCGGGCGGTGGGGCTGAGCGAGGATCTGGCCAAGAACGCGATCGAGGTGGCGGGGCCGCTTCTCCGCGATCCCGGGGCGCGGCGCTTCTACACGACGTCGTCGTGCGGGGTGTGCGGCAAGGGGGCGATCGAGGAGGTGGCCGTGCACAGCGCGCCCCTGCCCGCCGGCCCCCGGCTCGAGCGGGCGGTGATCGCCCGGCTGCCCGAGCGCTTGTCCCAGCCCGCCTTCGAGCGGACGGGCGGCGTGCATGCCACGGGGCTGTTCGACGCCCACGGCGAGCTCCTGTGGAGCCGTGAGGACGTGGGAAGGCACAACGCCATGGACAAGGTCATCGGGCGGGCGCTGCTCGACGGCCTGCTCCCCCTCCATGACCACGTGCTGTGCGTGAGCGGCCGGCTGTCCTTCGAGCTCGTCCAGAAGGCCGCCGTGGCCGGCGTGCCGGTCCTCGTGGGCGTCGGCGCGCCGAGCTCGCTGGCGATCGAGCTCGCCGAGGACCGCGGGCTCACGCTGTGCGGCTTCGCCCGCGGGTCCAGCGTCAACGTCTACACCCACCCCGGCCGCGCCCCGCGGGGGTAAGCCGTGATCACGCCGCTGCGTACCTGGTCGGTTCCCCGGCTCCCGCTCGTCCCCGATCCGCTGCGGCGGATCCGGGTCCCCCGCGATGTCAGCGAGGTGACGAGCATCGGCGTCGAGAAGGACCCCGAGCGCGCCGGGATGAGCGCGGACGCGATCGAGGCGATCTGGGACTCGGCCGTGAATCTCTACCGCAGCGGCGTGCATCCGGCCGTCCAGCTGTGCCTGCGCCGTAACGGGGTCGTCGTCCTCGACCGCACCATCGGCCACGCGCGCGGCAACGGGCCCCACGATCCGCCCGAGACCCGGAAGGTCCTCGCCACCCCCGAGACCCCCTTCTGCATCTACTCGAGCTCGAAGGCGCTGACCGCGGTGGTCGTCCACCTGCTCGCCGAGCGCGGCGAGCTCGACATCTTCGACCGGGTGAGCGACTACATCCCCGAGTACGCGCGCCGGGGCAAAGGGGGGACGACGATCGCCCACGTGCTCTCCCACCGGGCCGGCGTCCCGGCGATCCCGCCCGCGGCCCTCGACCTCGAGCGGGTCGAGGACCGGGAGTTCATCATCGACCTGCTGTGTAACGCCCGGCCCTTCGTGCGTCCGGGAACCCTGCTCGCCTACCACGCGATCTCGGGCGGCTACATCCTGGGGGAGATCGTCAACCGGGTGACCGGGAAGAGCATCCGCGAGGTCCTCGCCGCCGAGATCCTCGACCCGCTCGGCTTCCGGTGGACGAACTACGGCGTCCGCCCCGAGGACGTGCCCGCGGTGGGGCGCGACTACGTGACCGGACCGCCACTCCTGCCCCCGCTGTCGATACTCGTCAAGCGCGTGCTCAGCCTCCCCGTCGACTGCGTCGTGGAACTGGCCGGGGACCCGCGCTTCCTCACCGGCGTGGTCCCCGCGGGCAACGTGGTGACCACCGCCAACGAGCTCTCGCGCTTCTTCGAGATCCTCCGCGCGGGCGGCGAGCTCGACGGGGTGCGCGTGGTGACGCCGCGGACCCTCCGCCGGGCCCTGACCCAGCAGGCGCACCTGGAGATCGACCTCCAGCTCGGCTTCCCCGTCCGCTACAGCTACGGACTGATGCTCGGGGCCAAGCTCATCAGCCCCTACGGCCGCGACACCGACCTCGCCTTCGGCCACCTCGGCTTCATCAACATCGCCGGCTGGGCCGATCCCGAGCGCGCGCTCTCGGCGGCGGTGATCACTTCGGGCAAGGCGATCGTCTATCCCGAGATCCTGCGCTTCTACGGGCTCATGCAGCGGATCGCCTCCGAGGTCCCGAAGGCGCCCGCCTCGGCGCGGGCGTTCTAGGAAGAGCCGGTCGCGGCCGCGACCCGCGCCAGGGTCTCGATGTCCTGCGCCGAGGACCACGCCCCCACCGAGGCCCGCACCAGCCCCCGTCCGGGGATGCTGCGGACGATGAGCCCGGCGGCAGCCAGGCGCTCGACCTCGGCCTCGGGGTCCTCGACCCGCCAGGAGACGAGCGTCGAGCGTCCGCGTGGGGCGACCTCGAGGCCCCGGGCCTCGAGTCCGGCCACCAGGGCCAGGGCCGTCTCGGCAGCGCGCTCGTGCACCCAGTCCCATCCCGGCGCGGTGAGGACCTCGAGCGAGGCGATGGCCCAGGCGCTGCGCAGCCCGGGCGGGAAGCCGTGGTCAAAGCGCGTCGCGCCCTCCGCGGGCTCGAGGTCGAAGGGGTCGCTGCCCCGGCTCACCGAGCCATAGCCCGGCCACGGGATGAGCAGGTCCTCGACGTGGTCGGGGTGAACGTACAGGCAGCCGCTTCCCTCCGGTCCGCACAGCCACTTCTGACCGGAGGCGGCGTAGAAGGCGCAGCCGAGCTCGCGTACGTTGACGGGTACGGCCCCGAGGCCCTGGGCGCCGTCGAGCACGACCGGCACTCCCGAGGCCACGAGGGCGGGAACGTCCATGACCCGCCCGGAAACCCACGAGACGTGCGAGCAGGCGATCAGGCGGGCGGAGGAAGAGGCGGCTGCTTCGACGAGCTGCTCCCACGGCACGACGCGCACGTTCGCCCCGTGGCGGACCCGGGCGCGGGCAAGGGGCGCGAGCAGACCGGGATGCTCCTCGTCGGTGGTGAGGATCTCGTCACCGGGCCGGAGGTCGAGCCCGGCGACGACGGTGTTGACGCCGTCGGTCGTCGACCCGGTGAGGGCGACCGAGCTGAAGTCGCACCCGAGCGCGGCCGCGTAGCGAGCGCGCAGGTCGGCCGCGAGCGCCATCAGCTCCTCGAAGTAGGGGCGCCCGCACCGGCCGCCCGAGAGCTCGCGCTCGATCCGGGCGCTCGCCGCCTCGCCCGCGGCGCGCGGCACCGGGCCCTCGGTGCCGGCGTTCAGGTAGGCGAGCTCAGCGAGCACGGGGAACTGCGCGCGGAAGGCCTCGGGATCGGTCGGCGTTGACTGCTCAGCTTCCTGGGACATGGCTCAGCTGACCGGGATCCCGTCCTTGATGCACGCCGCCTTGATCTCGCGAGCGGTCTCCCCGACGTAACCCTCCCCCCGGCCCGCGGACCGACACAGGTCGCGGGCGTTGGCGCCGCACTGGTGGATCGCCGCCCCGCCCGTGGGGCCGAGGATGGAGACGTCGACGCATCCTCGCGCGCTCGTCTGGCTCGGGGCGGCGAGGGCGATGACGAGGACGACGGCGAGCGCCACCATCCCGGCAAGGACGCCACCCACCGTCCATTTCTCCGCTCTCGATAAGGGACGCCTGGCGGCGATCTCTCGATGGTGCCCAGGCGGCAGGACCATGGGCGGGAGTCTACGAGCAGTGCCCCTGCCGAGGGCGCGCGCCGGTCAGCTCCCGATGGTGGTGAGGGAGAAGGGCTCGAGCTCGACGGCGCCACCCGTGGTGCCCGTCACGTCGTGCAGGGTGGCGGCCCCCGCGACCAGGGTGATGGGTCGCCCGTAGCGCTCGCCGTAGGGCAGGCCGCGGAGCGCCCGCGGGACCGTGATGGCAACCGGCCGGCGCGAGAGGTTGACGATCACGGCACCGAACCCGGACCTGCTCGCGAGGATGACGCCGCGAACCGCGAGCGGGCCAAAGCTCATCGTCCGCAGGGCGCTCGCCCCTGCGAGGGCGCGGTCGAGCGCCTGCATGGCGACGCCCCCGGTGGCGAGGCCGAACAGAGGCGTCGGCGGGGCGTGAGCGCTGACGGCGCGGAAGGTGATCTGGCCGCCCCCGCCCCCGCCCCCGCTCGCCAGCTGCAGGCCGGCCGTGGTGCCGAAGATGGCGCCGAACGGGGCGCTGTCGACCAGCGTCTCGTAGTCGGCCTGGACGACCCGAGGGGCGCTCATGAGATCGAGGCCGAAGGAGGCGACGGCGAGCCCCTGCGCCCAGGTCCCGTGGACACGGGCGACGGTGTCGAACAGGTTCCATTCGGTGACCCACACCTCGAGCCGGGGCAGCCGGGCGATGAGGCGGGCGAGGCGCGCCCAGCGGCGGGCCGGCGACCTCAACATCTGCTCGGCCGCCACCGGGGAGGCCAGCGAGGCGCCGGGACCGAGCCCCGAGGCGAAGTAGGCGTGCAGGCTCAGCGCCGACTCGCCGCGGAGCGTGCTCAGCATCTCCGCGTTCCAGCCTCGCTCACGCTCGTTGACCGTGCTCGAGTTGGTGTCGCGGCCGGCGTAGGCATCGGCGGCCACGAGGACGCCGGGGAACTCCCGCCTGATCGCAGCGATCCAGCGCGTGGCCACGCGGCCGTACTGGGCGCCGTCGTGGAAGCGATAGGCGTACGGGGGCAGGTAGAGCTCGTTGCCGAGCTCGACCTCGTTGATCGGCATCCCGAGCCGGCGAGCGGCGTGGAGCATGGCCAGCTGGGAGTGCAGGTCGCTGGTGAGGAGGTTGAGGTCGAACACGGGCGTGGCGCCCGACGCCTGCACCAGTCGAGCCCAGTCGGCCAGGGTGACGTGGACGCGGTTCCGGAGCGCCTCCAGGGTCGAGGGGACGTGGGGGGAGCGCACGTAGGTCCCCGTTCGCCAGTTCCAGAAGTTGGCCGGGGTACCGCCGAACACGCGGATGGCCTGAGGATGGAGCGAGGCGACGGTGCTGAGAAAGCGCGAGTTGGACCAAACCCCAGGCCCGATGATCGCCTCCCCGTTGACCCCCAGGAGCCCCGGGGGCAGCGGGCGCACCGGCCCGAGGACGGCGTGATGCCGGGGACCGTGAGGGACGGGCGGGGGCGAGGTGCGGTGATGGCGCACGAGCGCCGCGACGAGGAGCACGACGACGAGGACGAGCAGGAGCCCGGGGACGAATCGCCTGCTCATCGCGCCGGGAATCGCAACCGCGCTACAGCGAGGCCTGGACGGCGACGGGCTCCTGGCCCACCGCCCGCAGCGCGTTCTCGACCGCTTCGATCACGATCTCGAGCACGCGCACCCGGGCGTAGGGCTTGGACTCGGCGGCGACCACGCGCCACGGGGCGTCGGCGTGGTCGCTCTCGGCCAGCATGTCCGCGACGGCCTGCTCGTAGTCGGCGCGGCGCGCGAGGTTGCGCCAGTCCTCGTCCGTCAGCTTCCAGCGCTTGAGGGGATCGCGCTCACGGGCGCGGAAGCGGCGGAGCTGCTCGTGCTCGGAGACATGCAGCCAGAACTTGACCAGGACCATCCCCTCGATCGCGAGCCCGTGCTCGAACCCGACGATCTGCGGATACGCGCGCCGCCACTCCTCCTCGGTCGCGAACCCCTCCACGCGCTCGACGAGGACGCGCCCGTACCAGGAGCGGTCGAGCACGGCCATACCGCCCCAGCCGGGGAGGGCGGGGGCGAAACGGTGCAGGAAGTGGTGGCGGCGCTCGTCCTCGCTGGGGGCGGCGAACTGGGAGACGCGGACGTGGCGCGGGTCGAGCGGCGAGACCAGGCGCCGGATCGCTCCCCCCTTGCCGGAGGCGTCCCACCCCTCGAAGAGGACGCACAGGGGCGGGCCGAGCCGGCGTTCCCCGATCAGGCCGCCGAGCTGGAGGCGCAGGGCCAGCAGCCGCTTCTGCGCCGCTTCGATGCGGGGCAGGCTCTCGGCCGATCCGAGCTTCTGGTCGAGGTCCACGTCGTTGAGCGAGGCCACGCTGTGAGTGTA
The DNA here is from genome assembly GCA_035551955.1 of Solirubrobacteraceae bacterium. Classification (GTDB taxonomy): domain Bacteria; phylum Actinomycetota; class Thermoleophilia; order Solirubrobacterales; family Solirubrobacteraceae; genus Palsa-465. Next base: position 26,239 of record DASZMD010000229.1, read on the forward strand.
GGTCCCAGTGCACCGGCACGAGGTTCATCGGGGTTTGCGGACTTCCACGGCTCGCGGGTAAGCGGGTTTCCCGGTCGCGAGGACGACCAAAGCTGCCGATAAGGGATTCAGAATTCCTACCACCGGGGAGATGTGGAACGAATGGCCGCTCAAGCTCTGACATCGATGCGCGAACTCGACAGCCGCACCAGTGACGGGATCAGCGTGCGGCTCCTGTGGCACGAGCCCGACGGCAGGCTCTTCGTCACCGTCGCCGACAGCAAGACGGGCGACGCGTTCGACCTCGAGATCCGCGACCGCGAGCGCACCCGCGAGGTGTTCCACCATCCCTTCGCCTACGCAGCCTGGTACGGCGTCTCCACCCGCAAGACGAGCTGACGGACCGGCGCCGCGTGCGCCTCTAGTAGCGTCAGGCCGATGGGTGAAGGGAGCGCCGGTCACAGTCCGATCAGGATCGTGCTCGCGGACGATCACACGCTGATGCGAAACGGGCTGCGGCTGCTCCTCGAGGCCGAGGAGGGATTCGAGGTCGTCGCCGAGGCGGGCGACATCCAGTCGCTGCTCCAGCAGGCCCGCGGCCACCGGCACGAGGTGCTCGTCCTCGACCTCAACATGCCCGGCGGGTCGAGCATCCAGGCGATCTCGACGCTGGCGAGGATCGCCCCCCGGACCGCGGTGGTCATCCTCACCATGGAGCAGGATCCGGCCCTGATGCGCGCGGCCTACGAGGCGGGCGCGAGCGGCTACGTGCTCAAGGAGGAGGCGCCCACCGAGCTCGTGCGCGCGATCCGCGCGGCGGTGGGCCGATAGGTCCTACTCGCCGCCGAGGACTTGGTCCTCGATCCGCCGCGGCTCCTCGGCGTCGATCTCGACAACGCCGCGCACGACCACGCCCGCGCCGAAGGTGACGTCGCCGTGCACCACGAGCCGCTCCGCCTCGCGCAGCGACGGCGGACCGGCGGGGAAACGCTCCTCGAAGTCGTCGAGCAGCCTGTAGAAGCAGGGATCGAGCTCCACGTAGGGGAGGCTGTCGGCGCGCTCGGGCCTCGCCGCGACGACGCAGTCCTCGGTTAGGGTGTAGACGTCGGAGCGGAGCACGAGCAGGTCGTCGGTCGTCTTCACGGGCACGAAGCGGGTGCGGGGGACGAGGAGCAGGCCGGACTCGGGGAACCTCCCGATCGCCGCCCCCATCGCGCTCTCGAGCTGGAGCACCGGGGGGGAGTCGGAGTCGCGGGGGTCGACCGTCTTGCGGTTGACGATGAGCGGCAGCTCGAGCACGCCGTCGTTCTCCTCGAGCGCGGCCGCCAGGGCTTCGAGATCGATCCACAGGTTGTTGGTGTTGTAGTAGCGCCAGCGGCGATAGTCGCGGAAAGACTCGAGGTCCTCGGCCGGCGTCTGCGCGGTCTCGCGCAGGACGAGCTGGCCGTCCGCCCGCCGGCGGGCGATGTGGCCGCCCTTGCGCTCGGCCTCGGTCCCCTCGACGACCTCCATCAGGAACGGCACCCCTTCGGCGGCCACGTGGGCGGCGATGCGCGGGTCGAGGGTGGCTCCCAGGTTGTCGGCGTTGGAGATCATCGCGTAGCGGAAGCCGCGCTCGCGCAGCGTCGCCAGCATCCCCGAGCTCGCCAGCGCGCTGTAGACGTCGCCGTGGCCGGGCGGGCACCACTCGAGCGCGGGCGCGCCCGGCCAGCTCACGGGCGCGAGCGTGTCGGCGTCGAGCTTGGGGATCATGCTCTGGAGGAAATCGGGGGGCATGTCGTCGCCCAGCTCGGTGTGCGCGGCCAGGGCCTTCAGCGTCTCCTCCCGCGTCGCCTCGCTGTCCATCAGGAGCAGGGGGAGCTCGACGCCGTAACGGCGGCGCAGCGCCAGCGTCTGGCCGATGATGATGTCCAGAAACGAGCGTCCCTCGCGCGCCTCGAGCAGGGACTTCGGGCTGCGCAGGCCCATTGAGGTGGCCAGGCCGCCGTTGAGCTTGATCACGACCACGTGCTCGAGCGCGGCGGCGCCGTCGACCTTGGGCAGGTCGGCGAGCGCGGGGACCTCCCCCGCGGGCTCGAGCTCGTCGCTCGGGAGCATGCCCGACTCGCCGCCCACCAGGCGCTCGTAGGCGCTACGGAAGGCGCGGATCACCCCTTCGGGCTGACCCGCGACACGCATCTTCTCCTCTGCCGCCTGCAGGCCGTCCGTGCTCATGTGATGTGCATTGTCTCCGGAACGAGTCCGCGGGGTCGGCCTCTCAGCCGGCGGCGGCGCTCTCCTGCTGGGCGGCGAGCCGAGCCCGCCGGTACTCCTCGACGACGATCTCGGTCAGCTCCTCGACCGAGGTGTCGGCGGTCTGCTTGTCAAGCGCGATGACGCCGTCCTGGATCAGGTTCACCCGGTCACAGGCGGCGAGGACGTGGACGTAATTGTGGAGGATCATGATGATCGAGACGTTCCCCTGCTCTTTGAGGCGCGCGATGAGATCGAGGATCGCCGCGCCCTCCTTGGCCCCCATGGCCGCGAGCGGCTCGTCGAGGAGGAGGATGTCGGCGTCGCCGGAGACGGTGCGGGCGACGGCGATGGCTTGGCGCTGGCCGCCCGAGAGGCGGGCCACGGGGACGTCGATGCGGGGGATGTTGATCCCGATCTGGTCGAGCGCCGCCCGCGCCTCGCGCTTCATCTCCCGGTTGGCGAGCAGGGGGACGGGTCGGTGCACGCGCTCGCGGTGGAGAAACAGGTTGTGGTAGACGCTTAGCTGATCGATCAGGGCCAGGTCCTGGAACACCGTGTCGATCCCGTGGGCACGCGCGTCATCGACGCTCTTGGGCGTATAGGGCGCGCCCTTGCACCACATCTGCCCGGAGTCCTGCCTGATGAAGCCGGAGATGATCTTGATCAGCGTCGACTTCCCAGCGCCGTTGTCGCCCAGGAGCCCGAGCACCTCGCCCTGGCGCAGGTGGAGATTGACGTCGCGCAGCGCCACCGTGGGTCCGAAGCGCTTGGCGATGTGCTCGACGCGGAGGACGTCGTCGGGCGCCGAGGTGGGGGGAACGATCTTCTCGTCGCCGATTGCCTGGTCAGTCACGCCCCGACCCCGTCCGGACGCGCTGGACGTAGACGTTGACCGTCATGGCGATGAGGATGGCGAGTCCGAGGTACAGGTCGGTGTAGTTGGCGCTCACGCCCTTGATCACGAGACCATCGTTGAGGACCCCGAGGAACAGGGCGCCGATCAGCGCCCCCACCACCGTCCCGGCGCCACCGGTCATCAGCGTGCCGCCGATGATCACGGCGGCGACGGCCTGAAGAAGAATCGTGTTTGACCCGGAGGGGTCGGGGGTCACCGTCGAGGAGCGCACCGCCTCGAGGATGCCGACGAACCCCGCGGTGGTGGCGCAGAGGATGAAGTTGCGCACGAGCACGATCCGGACGTTGACCCCCGCCTCGGCCGCCCCCAGCCGGTTACTCCCCACGGCCACCGTGTGAAGGCCCCAGCGGGTGAAGGACAGGGCGATCTGGAGGACGATGACGATCCCGAGCGCCCAGAACAGCTCCGAGTACGTCCCCGCCCCGAAGACCTGCGCGAACGAGGTCGTCCCGGCCACCGAGGTACCCGGCGTTGTCACCTGGGTGGCATGGGAGATGACCAGGGTGACACCGTCGAGGACGAAGAGGAGACCGAGGGTGGCCACGAACGAGGCGATACCGACATAGGCGACGAAGAACCCGTTGATCGCGCCCAGGACCATGGCCACCACCAGCGACAGGATCAGGGCTGGGATCAGGGGAATCCCGGCGTTGCTGAGCTTGTAGAAGAGGAAGGGGGTGAACAGATACAGCGCCCCGATCGACAGGTCGATCTCCCCCGTGGTCATCACGAACACCTGCCCGGCCGCCATGATCGCGAAGGGAGCGAAGTAGGGGAGCAGCGACTTGTAGTTGTTAACGGTGAGGAAGCTGTGGACGCTGGTCGCGAAGTAGATGATCGTGATCAGGGTGACGACGATGATGCTCCCCTCGCGCAGGGTGAGCAGCCGCTTGAGGAGGCCGAGACCGGCGGTCGCGCGGCGGTGACCCGAATCCGCGCCCTCGGGCGAGGCGGCCTGCGGGCTGCCGGAGGTGACAGCCACCGCCAGTTATACCTTCTGCACGCCGACGGCGGTGCTTGTCCCTTCGTACCGGCTCTTGGTGGTGACGTAGGGCGCGACGGTGCTGGGGGTGACGAACTTCAGCCCGGTATTGACGTCGGCGGTGCCGGTGAGCTTCTGGGAGACGTTGTAGAGGTAGAGCTCGAGGATCGGGAAGAAGCCCTGAAGGTAGGGCTGCTGGTCGATGGTGAACTGGATGTCACCGGCCTTGAGGAGCTGCTCGGTGATCGGGGTGAGATCGAAGCCCCCGCCCTTGACACCCTTGGCGTTCAGTCCCTGCCTCTGGATCACCTGGGCCACCGTCTGGGTGCTCCCGCCGTCGACGGCGAACAGCCCCTTGGTGCTGGGATGGGAGACGGCGTAGGAGTTGATCGTCGTCAGCTCCGCGGGTGTGGCGGCTCCCGAGGCGATCACATGCGGAGTGATCGCGGGGTGCGCCTTCAGGGTGGCCAGGGCGCCGTTGACCCGTGGCTGGAGGTTGAGCGAACCGGGGGTGGCGATGAAGATGGCGACGTCGCCCGAGGGAACGAGGGCGACGATGTGATCGCCCATCTGCTGGCCGGCGAGGTACAGGTCCTGGCCGATGTAGGCGAGCCGCGGATTGCCGGGGGCGTCGGCGTTGTAGGCGACCACGGGGATCCCCGCCGCCAGGGCCGCCGCCACCGGCTTGTTGAAGGCGGTCGGGTCGATCAGGCTGGTGGCGATCCCGTTGACACCCGAGGTCACCGCGCTGTTGATGGCGTTGACCATCTCCGAGATGTTGTTCGTCTGCGACCCCGTCCATTGGTAGGAGCAGCCGAGGAGCTTGCAGGCGTCGGCGGCGCCGTTCTGGGTCGGGGTGAAGAAGACGTTGGTGGTGACGTGGTTGACGATCGTGAACCGGTAGCTCGTGCCCGACCCGAACACGCTCGCGGCCCCGCTGCCGGCCGAGGCCGATCCCGGCTTGCTGCTCCCGCACGCCTCGAGCACGGCGGCGGCGATCCCCGCCGCGCCTCCCGTCAGCGCCGTGCGGCGCGTCATCTGGCGCCAGCGCGAGGACGGGGTCTCGTCCTCGTCGCGCTCGTCCCACTCGAGGCGCTCGACGGCGTCACCGATCACGTCGTCAGGATCAATCATCTTCTCTCCTGTCCTAGGTTCCACGGGACGGTCCCCGGAGGCGTTCCCGGACCGCGTGGCGGCCGCGGCATCCACCAGACTCCAGGCAATGCGAACACCTCCCGTGCCCTAGGCCGCGTCCCGGACGAGCGCAACGCGTGAGGTCCGCTTTCTTCGGCATCGACGTCGGCACCTCCGGGGTCAAGGGCCTGGCGGTCGACGCCGAAGGCCGCGTGCTCGCGCGCGCGGGGTCCGCGTATCCGCTCTCGGCCCCGCGCGCCGGCTGGGCCGAGCAGGACCCCGAGGACTGGTGGCGGGCCGCCTCGGGCGCGCTGGCTGAGCTCCGACGCGCGGCAGGCGTGCCGGCGGGGATCGGGCTGAGCGGCCAGATGCACGGCCTGGTGGCGCTCGACGCCTCCGGGCGAGTGCTGCGCCCCGCCATCCTCTGGAACGACCAGCGGACGGCCGCCGAGTGCGAGGAGATCGAGCAGGCGGTGGGACGCCGGCGCCTGATCGAGCTCACCGGCAACCGCGCGCTCACGGGCTTCACCGCCCCCAAGCTCCTGTGGCTGCGCCGCCACGAGCCCGGTGTCTACGCGCGGATCGCCCGCATCGCCCTGCCCAAGGACTACGTCCGCCTGCGACTGTGCGGCGAGCATGCCACCGACGTCTCGGACGCCTCGGGAACGCTGCTCCTCGACGTGGCCGGGCGGCGCTGGAGCGAGGAGGTGCTCGGCGCGCTGGAGGTGGATCCTTCCTGGCTCCCGCGGGTGCTCGAGAGCCCCTCGGTATCCGGAGCCACGCGTGACGGCGTGCCGGTGGCGGCCGGCGGCGGCGACCAGGCGGCGGGGGCGCTCGGCGTCGGAGTCGTCGCGCCCGGCCCCGCGTCCGTGGTCCTGGGGACCTCGGGCGTGGTGTTCGCGGCGCTCGAGCGCTTCGCGGCCGACCCCGAGGGCCGCGTCCACGCCTTCTGTCACGCGGTCCCCGGGGTCTGGCACGCAATGGGGGTCATGCTCTCGGCCGGGGCGTCGCTGCGCTGGCTTCGCGAGGTGATGGCGCCGGGAGTGTCCTACGACGAGCTGGTGGCCGAGGCGGCGCGGTGGCCGGCGGGGAGCGACGGGCTCGTGTTCCTCCCCTATCTGGCCGGCGAGCGCACCCCCCATGCCGATCCCGACGCGCGTGGGGTCTTCGCCGGGCTCGGCGTGCGCCACGACCGGGGCGCACTCGTGCGCGCGGTGCTCGAAGGGGTGGCCTTCGGCTTGCGGGACTCGCTGGACCTGGTCAGGGAGCTGGGCACGGTTCGGGGGGCTGGACGCGTCTCGGGGGGCGGCGCCCGCAGTGATCTGTGGCTCGAGATCGTCGCCTCGGTGCTCGAGACGGCGCTCGAGCGGGTGGCCGTCGACGAGGGCGCCGCCTTCGGGGCGGCCATCCTCGCCGGGGTGGCGGCGGGGGCGTGGCCCGACGTGGCCACGGGGGTGTCGGCCACGGTGGCCCCGCGCGGGCAGATCGAACCGGTCCCCGAGTGGAGCGAGCGCTACGTCGAGGAGCGGGAGCGCTACCGCGCCCTGTATCCGGCGGTGCGGCGTGTCTTCGCGCCGGGGCGGGATTAGACTCGGGTGCTGTCCATGCTCGCGCTGACGCTGGTGGTCATCTCGATCGCGATCGCCGACTCGGTCAACCCGTCGACGGTCGTGCCGGCGCTCTGGCAGGCGGGCGCGCCCCGCGGCCGCGGCGTGGCGAGCTTCACGCTCGGGGTGTTCATCGTCTATCTGGCGGCGGGCGTCGCGCTCGCCTTCGGACCGGGACCGGCGCTCCTGCATGCCCTGCGCCACGTCGGCGGCACCGTCGAGCACACGGTCGAGGCGGTTGGCGGGGTGCTCGCCCTGGCCCTGGCGGTCAGCGTGTGGCGCTCGCGCAACGGCGCCGAGAGCACGACGCGGCTGCGGCGCTGCCGCACCCGCACCTCGGCCTTCGCCTTCGGGGCGGGGATCATGGCCGTCGAGCTGCCGACCGCCTTCATGTACTTCGGCGCGATCTCCGCGATCGTCAGCGCCCATCCCGTCCCCGTGGTCGGCCTCTCGCTGCTCATCGCCTACAACGCCCTCTTCGTCACGCCCCTCGTGGCCATCATCGCGGTCCGGCTGCTGGCCGGGCCCCGCGGCGACCGCTGGCTCGCCGCGGGCGAGCGCTGGCTACGCGGCGCCGGGCGACTCGCCTTCGCGGCGGTGGCCGGCGCTGCGGGCATCGTCCTCATCGCGCTCGGGGTCGGCGGCCTCGTCGCGGCTTGACCCGGGTGCGGGGTCCGGCGAGGGCGGTCAAGTGGGGAATCATCTCCACGGCGGGCATCAACCGCCTGTTCCTGACCGGAGCGCGCCAGTCCCGCGACCTCGAGGTCATCGCCGTCGCCAGCCGCTCGCCCGACGCCGCCGAGCGCTACGCACGCGAGCACCGGATCGCGCGGGCCCACGGGAGCTACGAGGCTCTGCTCGCCGACCCCGAGGTCGAGGTCGTCTACATCTCGCTCCCCAACGCGCTGCACCTCGAGTGGACGGTGCGCGCGCTGCAGGCGGGCAAGCACGTGCTGTGCGAGAAGCCCCTCGGGCGCCGGGCCGCCGAAGTCGAGGCCGCCTTCGACGTCGCCGAGCGCCAGGGCCGGGTCCTCATGGAGGCGTTCATGTACCGCCACAACCCCCAGACGCACCGGCTCCTCGAGCTCGTGGCGTCCGGCATCGTGGGCCGTGTCAGGCTCATCCGCTCCGCCTTCAGCTTCCACGCCCGCGACGCCGGGAACGCGCGCTTGAGCGCCGGACTCGACGGCGGCGCCCTGATGGACCTCGGGTGCTACTGCGTGAATGCGTCACGGCTGCTCGGCGGCGAGCCCGAGCGCGTGAGTGCCGAGCAGGTGCTCGGAGGCGACGGCGTCGACGTGGTGTTCGCGGCGACCATGGGCCTGGAGGACGACGTGCTCGCCGTGTTCGACTGCGGGCTGGCCCTCGACCCCCGCGACGAGTTCGAAGTGGTCGGCGAGGAGGGCTCGCTCTTCCTCGGTGACCCGTGGCACTGCCGCAAGCCGGTGATCGAGGTGCGGCACGGTGAGGGGGTGAACCGGGTGAAGGTCCCCGTCGTCAACTCGTACCGCCTCGAGGCCGAGAACATGAGCGCGGCGGTTCGCGGCGAGGCCGAGCCGCTGCTCGGGCGGGAGGATGCGGTGGGGCAGGCGCTGGTCATCGAGGCGCTTTATCGGGCGGCGGCGCCCCCACCCTGAAATACTCACCCACGCCCGTGCCCTTCAACGCCTCCCTCGCCCCCACCCGCTACCTCGCGGACCCCAACCGCTACGAGCACATGGCCTACCGCCGCTGCGGTCGCAGTGGCGTCAAGCTTCCGGCCATCTCGCTCGGGCTGTGGCAGAACTTCGGTGACGACCGGCCGTTGGCCACCAGCCGGGCGATCCTCAGGCGGGCGTTCGATCGGGGCATCACGCACTTCGACCTGGCCAACAACTACGGGCCCCCGTACGGGTCGGCGGAGATCAACTTCGGGCGGGTGATGGCCGAGGATCTGCGCCCGTACCGGGATGAGCTGGTGATCTCGACGAAGGCCGGCTATGACATGTGGCCGGGGCCGTATGGGGAGTGGGGCTCGCGGAAGTACCTGCTCTCCTCGCTCGAGCAGAGCCTGGAGCGCATGCGGCTCGAGTACGTCGACATCTTCTACTCGCACCGCTTCGATCCCGAGACGCCGCTGGAGGAGACGATGGGTGCGCTGGCCACGGCCGTGCACGAGGGCAAGGCGCTCTATGTCGGCGTCTCGTCTTACTCGCCCGAGCACACCGAGGAGGCGGCGAACCTCCTCAAGGGGATGGGGATCCGGCCGCTGATCCACCAGCCGTCGTACTCGATGTTCAACCGGTGGATCGAGGAGGGCCTGCTCGACGTGCTCGAGCGGGAGGGCATGGGGGCGATCGTGTTCTCGCCCCTGGCCCAGGGCATGCTCACCGACCGCTACCTGGACGGCATCCCCGAGGACTCGCGCGTGAGGCGCGGCAACTATCTCGACCGCAAGATGATCAGCGAGGAGAACCTGGCGCGGGTGCGGTCGCTGAATGAGATCGCCAAGCGGCGCGGACAGACGCTCGCCCAGCTGGCGATCGCGTGGGTGCTACGCGATCCCCGTGTCACCTCGGCGCTGATCGGGGCGAGCAGCGTCGAGCAGCTCGATCAGAACCTGGGCGCGCTCGAGCGACTCGAGTTCGATCCCGCCGAGCTCGAGGAGATCGCCTCCTATGCCCAGGAGGGCGGTATCAACATCTGGGCCGACTCGAGCAGAACCTGACCGCGGGCGGCGTTCAGACGAGGTTGTGCTCGCGGGCGTAGCTGACGAGCTCGGCTCGCGTCGTCCGGCTCGTCTTCTGCTGGATGTGGGCCCGGTGGGACTCGATGGTGCGGACGCTGAGGTAGAGCTGGGCGGCGATCTCGCTGTTGCTGTGGCCGCCGGCGATCAGGCGCAGAACTTCGACCTCGCGCTCGGTGAGCCCGCCGGGGGGACCGGAACCCCGGGCCGGGGCGGCGGCGATCCGGGCGCCGAGCTCGGGGTTCAAATAGGTCCGGCCCTCGGCGGCGAGACGGATCGCGTGCACGAGCTCGGTGTCGGCCTCCTCCTTGAGGACGTAGCCGACGGCGCCGAGACGGAAGGCCTCCCGGGCGAACTCGGGATCCTCCTCCATCGTGAGCACGACGATCGACGTCGTCGGTGCCGACTGGCGGATGCGGGGGATGGCGGGCAGGCTCTCCTCGCCGGGCATGTTGAGGTCGAGGACGAGCACCGTCGGGCGGTATCCGAGGACCCGGCGCAGCGTCGTCTCGATGTCACCCGCCTCGGCGACGACCTCGATGCCCTCCTCGGCGTCCAGGAGCAGGCGCAGGCCGGCCCGCACGACCTGGTGGTCATCGGCCAGCACGACGGTGGTCGTCCCCTGATGCCGCGTCTGGGCGTCCATCGCGGGTTACTGTAACCGCCGCGACTAGTGTCGTGTTTGGCGAATTCGATGCAGGATGTTGGCCAACGCGACACTAGAAGTCGAGCGTCCAATGATGACCGATGTGGGCGGCGGCGCGGGGCGTATAGAACCGATCGGGGGCGATCGACTCGCTCACGCCGTCCCCGGCCAGCGCGGCGAGCGTCGCCACCACGCACTCGGCGAGTGCCTCAGGGTGGTAACCACCCTCGAGCACGGCGCCGATGGGCGCGCCGAGATCCTCGGCGAGGTCGCGCACCTGGCAGGCCATCTGGGCGAAGTCCTCGGTCTCGAGCCGGCATCCGCCGACGGGATCGAGCCGGTGGGCATCGAAGCCGGCGGAGATGAGCACGACGTCGGGCGCGAACTCGCGCGCGGCGGGCAGGGCAACGTGCTCGAGCAGGGACAGCCACAGGCGGCCTTCGCTACCCGCGGGGACGGGGAGGTTGATGGTGAACCCGGCGCCCGCGCCCGAGCCGCTCTCGGTGAGCGTGCCGGTGCCGGGATAGATGCCGCATTGGTGGATGCCGACGACGAGGACGTCGTCGCGCTCGCGGAAGATCTCGGCCGTTCCGTCGCCATGGTGGACGTCCCAGTCGAGGACGAGCACCCGTCCGACCCCGAGCTCGGAGATGGCGAGCTCGGCCGCGATGGCGACGTTGTTGAGCAGGCAGAATCCCGCCGCGCGGTCGCGGTGAGCGTGGTGCCCGCTGGGGCGCACGCCCGCGAAGGCAGTCCGCGATTCGCCCGCCACGAGCGCTCTGACCATGGCGCAGGCGGCGCCGGCGGCGTGAAGTGCGGCCGGCCACGAGGCCGCGCCGAGGAAGGTGGCTGCGTCGATCTCCCCTCCCCCCCGCGAGTCGAGTTCGCGCAGGTACTCGATCAGGCGCGCGGAGTGCACGGCAAGCACCGCATCGTCACCCGCCGCGCCGGCGGTCCGGAGCTCGAAGCCGAGCCAGCCCTCCATCGCCATCGCCCAATCCACCATGGCGATCCGCTCCGGGCTGTCGGGATGCTCGGGGAGCTGCTCGCGAGGGTCGTGGTCGAGCGACGTCGGGTGATGGAAGTACAGGCCGGGAGAAACCATCGTCGCGGCCGTGACGTTACGACCGGATCCGGCGGCAGTGCTACGGAGTCCCAATCACGGGTGATCACTATGTCGACAGCGTAAGAACCTCTCTAGGGATACCGCCCGGCGAGCCGATATTGGTCTTGTGACGCAAGAAACCGCTCCCGAGGCCCCGCGCACCGGCTCTCCCATCGCCAGCATCACCACGCTGCGGCTCGAGGACGGCCGGGCCCTGTGCGTGCGCCGCTGGCCCGGCGTCGGGGATCCGGTCGTGCTCCTCCACGGCCTGCTCGATTCCTCGGAGGGCTGGAACCACCTGGCCGAGCTCCCGTGTGAGCGGATCGCCTTCGACCTGCCGGGCTTCGGCCACTCCGATCCGCCCGCGCGAGGCTCGCTGGCGGGCTACGCGCGCGACATCGCCGCCGGCCTCGAGATGCTCGGCGTAGAGCGCTTCAACCTCGTTGGCCACTCGCTCGGGGGCGGAATCGCCGCCGCGCTGGCCGAGATGATGCCCGAGCGGGTGGGCGCCGTCGTCCTCCTCGCCCCCGTGGGCTTCGGCCGCATCCACCTGGCCGAGGCGGCCTCGCTGCCGGTACTGCGGAACCTCGTGCAGGGAGCGCTGCCCCTCGCCCTGTCCAGCCGCCTGGCGGTCACGGCCGCGTACATGACGATGGTCTCCAACGGACTCGTCCCCGAGCGCGCGATCGTCGACCGGGTCACCGGCCGCGCCGGCAAGCTCGTGGCGGGCGCCCGCGAGGGCACGCGCGCCGCCGCCGAGGCGGGCCGAGCGCCGGACGCCTTCCACCGTCGCGGGATCGCCTACGACGGCCCCGTGTTCGCGATCTGGGGCGATCAGGACCGGCTCGTCCCGAGCTCACACCGAGCCGGCGTGCTGGCGGCGCTGCCCCAGGCCCACGTCGACGTGTGGAGCGGGATGGGCCACCACCCCATCCACGCGCGCGTCGAGGAATTGATCGCGCTGATCGAGCGCGCCGCCCGCGCGGCCGAGTGCCGCCCCCGGCGCGGCCTGCTCCCCCGCGTCGCCTAGCCGCCCGGGCGACCGCCGACGGCGAGGCTGCGGTTCTTGTAGGCGTCGTCCTCGGTGACCTCCTCGCCGAACCACGGCGGCGGGACGAAGCGATCGGCCGCCTCGGGCGAGGGAAACTCGACCTCGGCGGTGACGAGCCCGTCGAGGCGCCCCCTGTAGACGTCGAGCTCGATCGTCAATCCGTCCTGCGCGGGGAGCCGGTAGCGGGTCTTCTCGACCGTCCGCCCGCCGCTGAGCTCCCACAGCTCCCCGAACACGCGGGGATCGATCACGAGCTCCACCTCGGCGCGGGCGCGCCCGCGGCCGCCCTTGACGGTGAGCGTCGTGTCGTCGCCGCGGCGACGAACCCTGACCTCCGTTCCGGCAGGGTCGATGGCCACGTAGGCCTGCTCGATCGCCGAGTTCGGGAAATCCGCGAGGTCCGGGGGCGGCTCCGGGATCAGGAACTTGCGCTCGATCTCCATATCCGTATACACATAGCGCAGTGCGCGCGATCGTGTTCGAAGCGGTCGGACAGCCGCTGCGGCTGGTCGAGCGGCCCGTCCCCACCCCCGAGCCCGGGCAAGTCCTGCTGCGGGTGCGCGCATGCGGGATCTGCCGCACCGATCTCCACCTGCTCGACGGGGAGGTCGATATCCCCGACCCGCCGCGGGTGCTCGGGCATCAGATCGTCGGCGAGGTGCAGCCGGGGGGACGCCGGGTCGGCGTGCCGTGGCTCGGGTGGACCTGCGGGGTGTGCCGCTACTGCCGCGCCGGGCAGGAGAACCTGTGCGTGCGCGCGCGCTTCACGGGCCGCGACATCGACGGCGGATTCGCCGAGTACGCGGTGGCCGACGAGCGCTTCTGCTTTCCCATCCCCGACGGCTATCCCGACGTCCAGGCCGCGCCGCTCCTGTGCGCCGGGCTGATCGGCTACCGCTCGCTGCGGATGTGCGGCGACGCGCCCCGGATCGGGTTCTACGGCTTCGGCGCCGCCGCGCACATCCTCACCCAAGTCGCCGACTGGCAGGATCGCGAGGTGCTGGCCTTCACCCGCCCGGGCGACGAAGCCGGGCAGGCGTTCGCGCGCGAGATGGGCGCGAGCTGGGCGGGCGGCTCAGACGAGATCCCGGCCGAGCCGCTCGACGCCGCGATCATCTTCGCTCCCGACGGCGCACTCGTGCCCGCCGCGCTGCGAGCGGTGCGGCCAGGCGGCGTGGTGGTGTGCGGGGGCATCCACATGAGCGACATCCCCTCGTTCCCCTACGAGATCCTCTGGGGCGAGCGCACCCTTCGCTCGGTGGCGAACCTGACGCGTCGCGACGGCCACGAGTTCCTCGAGCTCGCCCCGGAGGTTCCCGTGCGCACCCACGTCACCGAGTACCCCCTCGCCGACGCCGAGCATGCCCTCCACGATCTCCGCGCCGGGCGGTTCCACGGCGCCGCCGTCGTCGTGCCGTAGGCCCAACACTCCGCGCGAACTACTGACGCACTCGGGGGAGGTCCCCGGATGCCAAGCGCATCGTCCCGGGCTAAGGTCGTATCGGTCGCTGTTCGGGCGGCTTCCCAACGAGCCGGCCGCCCGATCGGCCCCCCACAGCGCTCGGCCCGCCGCGCCCCCCCCTATCGCGGCGGGCCGCTGTTACCTCACCCCGAGCCGCGCGGCCGCCACCCCAGGCGTGCAACGCCTCGCCGCGACGGGCGCCGAGGCTCGAGGCCCGCCTCCTGACCCTGGCCGATTCCCAGCAGGCCGGCCACCGTGTTGGCGGCGTCGACCAGCTCGTCGAGCTCGGCCTCGAGGACGGGATCAAGGCCCGCGCGGGCGACGAGCTCGCGGTGGAGCGCGCGCAGGCGCGGGAGCTCGCCCCGGGGCGGCGCGCCGGTGGCGAGCGCCTCGGCGATCAGCGCCAGCGTGCGGTCAAGGCCCTCGGCCAGCGGCCGCAGGGCCGGGAGTGGCGGCCTGCCGCCGCTCCCGAGCTCGAGCCTGATCACGTGCGCGGCCTGGACGAGGCGGCGCAGACCGGTCATCACCCGACGCGCCTGCTCGACGTCGATCCGCCGCGCGGCCGGCTCGGTGAGCGACCGCTCGATCGTCGCCTCGGCCGTCGTCCACGCCAGGCGAGCCCGGCGCGCGAGCGCGCGAAGCTCCTCCTCGCGGGCCGGGCGGCCCTCGGCGACAGCATCGAGCAGGGCGCCGAGGTAGTCGCGCTGCGCGGTGACGAGGTCGGCCAGCGCCTGGCGCGCCGAGGTGCTCGACCACGTCGGCCAGACCACGTAGGCGAGGAGCCCGATCACCCCGCCCACGAGGGTGTCGATGCCGCGGTCGGCGGCGGTTCCCAGGGTGCTCGGCGACACCGCCTCGAGGAGGAAGACGATCATCGCGGTGAGGAAGGCGATACCGGCGGCGAAGCTCGCCGGGAAGACCGAGTAGGCCGCCCAGGCCAGGACCCCAACGAGGGCGACGGTCGCCCACCCGCTCGGGTGCAGGGCGACGGCGACGAGGCCGGCGAGGACGACCCCGACCAAGGTCCCCGCCATGCGCTCGACTCCGCGCGTGAAGGTCCCGGCGAAGTCGGGCCGCAGGACGGTGGCGGCGGCCACGACCACCCAGTAGCTGCGCTGGAGGTGCAGGTGCTGGGCCAGCACCGCGGTGGCGGGGACGACGACGGCGAGGCGCACCGCGTGGCGCCCGGCCGGTGAGCGCAGTGAGACATTGGCGCGAACCTGGGCGAGGTCGGCAGCGAACTGCTGCCACGGCGTCGCCGCGCCGAGACTGGGGCGCACGACGATCCTCCCACCCTCCCGGTGGGCGCCGGCGGCTAGTCCGGCGGCGGCGCGGATCTGCCCCGCCAGGGCGATCGCGTGGCGCTCGATCCCCTCGGCCAGGGGGGATTTGGCGCTGGCGGACGCGACCTCCTCGGTCGCGGCATCGAGCTTGGCCAGCGCCGACTCCGCCCGCTCCTCGGGCGCCGTTCGCTCGATCACGGCAGCGATGCCGTCGAGCGCCTCGGCGGCGCACGCGCGCAGGCGCTCGACGGCCCGGCGCAGGCCGCCGTCGTCGCCCTGGGCGCGCTCGTACTGATCGATGAGGAGGGCGAGGGCGGCGAACTCGAGGCGCATGCGCCGGCCCTCCTCCACGAGCGCGGTCAGCTGCATCGTCCCCGGCCCTCCGAGGAGCGTCGGGGAGGCGAGCTTGCGTTCCGCCTCGTCGAGCGAGGCCGCGGCCGTCCCGGTGGGGACGCCGGGGTCGGAGGCGATCCGGGCGAGACTGCGGTACGCCTCGGCGACCGCCGAGCGCTGGAGCGCAAGCGCGGGGGGGGCGCCGAAGAGGGCCGAGAAGAGCACCTGGACAAGCCCGCCGGCGAGGACGAGGCCGGCCAGCCCGAGGGCCGCCGGGACGGGCTGACTGAAGCGCCCGAAGACGACGAAGGCGATGATCGCCTGGTTGCCGACGACGGTGGTGCGCGGGCCGGCGGCGACCATCAGGCCGCCGGCGAAGGCCCACATCACGAGGAGGACGAGATGGACCCACGCCAGCCGACCGGTGGCCGCGCCGGCGAAGGTCGAGAGGGCCATGACCGCGGTGTCGATGAGCATGGTCGCCACCGGGGGCCGGCCGCCGCCGACCCTCCAGGCGATACCCACGAGCATCGCGCCCGCGCCCATGGTCACGGCGGCGACCGTGTCACCGGCGATCGTCCCAGCGGCGAGGACGCCGACCACGGGGACGGCTGCGATCAGGCCGGCCCGGAGCGACACCGCCGAGCGATCGAAGCGGGTCGCTTGGCGGACGGCATGTGCGACCGCTGACATCTCGCTCTTGTCTCCTTTGCCGGTGGCGGCGTTACGCTACCGCCCTCCGTAGGCCGGAGTGGCCTGCGAAGCACCCGAAGGAGGAGTCGATGACGGGCAGCGCGATCGTCGTACGTGACCAGGAGCAGGCGATCACCTTCTCGTTCGAGGACATGATGCGCTACCACGGGCCGGGCTCCCCGGGCGGCGTGGCGCACGCCTTCAAGGTCCTCGAGCGGGCGCTCCCGCTGCTAGAGCCCGACGGCGTACCCGAGCGCCGGGAGATCGTCGTCCATACGGCGTTCGGCGGGCCGGGAGCGCGGGATGCCTTCGAGCTGGTGACGCGGGCCGTGACCGAGGAACGCTACGTCGTCGACCTCGGTCTCGAGCGCCCCGAGCGCGGACGCGCACGCGCGCGCTTCGTCTTCCGGCTCGGCTACCGCGACCGCGAGGTCACCCTCTCGGTCAGAGAGGGCTACGTGAGCGACGAGTTCATCGACCTCGCCCGCACTCCCGATCGCACCCCCACCCAGGAGAGCCGCCTCACCGCCCTCAAGCGCGAGATGGCCGAGCGGGTGATGGCCTCGCCCGCCGCCAAGGTGTACGACGTAGCGGGCGGCTAGGTTTCTCGCGTGGCCGAGCAGAAGGACATCGACTTCAGCTACACGCTGACCGATCGCGTGATCCGGCTCGCACTGGGCGAGCTCGCCGACTTCAGCGGCGCCAAGTACGACGGCGATTACACCCTCACCCTCGAGCAGGCCCAGCGCCGCAAGCACGACTACGTGGCCGAGCAGATCGGGATCGGTCCGGGCCGCCGGGTGATCGACCTCGGCTGCGGTTGGGGCGGGCTGCTCAACTACATCCGCGGCCGCGGCGCCACCGGCGTGGGCCTCTCGCTGTCCTCGGCCCAGGTGGCCGCGTGTCGCCGTCACGGCCTCGACGTCCACCTCCACGACGCCCGCGAGGTCACCCGGGAGCAGTTCGGGGAGTTCGATGCTGCCGCCAGCCTCGGCGCCTTCGAGCACTTCTGCTCGCCCGATGACTACCGAGCCGGGCGCCAGGAGGACGTGTACCGGAACTTCTTCGCCCAGGTGGCGAGCGTGCTTCCGCCCGGCGGCCGCTTCTACCTGCAGACGATGGTCTTCGGACGCCACATGATTCCCATCGACGAGGTCGACCGCCACGCCCCGCGCGAGTCCGACGCCTGGTACCTGGCGATGATGCAGGCGGCCTTCCCCGGCTCCTTCCTGCCCTTCGGCCAGGAGCAGGTGATCCGCTGCGCGGAGCCGCACTTCCGGCACGTGTCGAGCATCAGCGGCCGCATCGACTACATCGAGACGATTCATCAGTGGGACCTCAGGACCGAGTCCTGGAATCCCCGTATGGCCCTGCTCAAGCTCCGCCTACTGCCCAAGTGGCTCACGAGCCCCGACTTCCGCTTCGCCTTCACCTCGGGTGCGAGCTCGAACAAGGTGTGCTTCGAGCGGGAGCTGATGGATCACTACCGGATCGTCTTCGAGCGCGCCGAATTCGCATGAGGATCGTCTACACGCTCACCGACGAGGCGCCAGCGCTCGCGACCCGGTCGCTGCTGCCCATCGTCGAGGCTTTCTCCGGCGCCGCGGGCATCGAGGTCGAGCGCCGCGACATCTCCCTCGCGGGGCGGATTCTCGCCCAGTTCCCCGAGCGTCTGAACGACGTCCAGCGCGTGGCCGACGCGCTGAGCGAGCTCGGCGAGCTCGCGAAGACCCCCGAGGCGAACATCATCAAGCTCCCCAACATCAGCGCTTCGGTGCCCCAGCTCAAGGCGGCCATTGCCGAGCTCCAGGCCAAGGGCTATGCGGTCCCCGGTTACCCCGACGAGCCCGCGGGCGAGGAGGAGCGGGAGGTGCGGGCGCGCTACGACAAGGTCAAGGGCAGCGCCGTCAACCCCGTGCTCCGCGAGGGGAACTCCGATCGCCGCGCCCCCGCCTCGGTCAAGGCCTATGCGCGCCGGCACCCCCACTCGATGGGCGCCTGGTCGCCGAGCTCGCGCTCGCACGTCTCGACCATGAGCGACGGCGACTTCCGCTCCACCGAGCAGTCGGTCACGGTCGCGACCGAGGGGCCGCTGAGGATCGATCACGTCGGCGCGGACGGGACGGTGACCGTGCTCCGCGAGGCGGTTCCGGTGAGCGCGGGGGAAGTGGTCGACGGCGCGGTGATGCGCGCCCGGGCCCTCGACGGGTTCCTCGCCGCCCAGATCGCCGAGGCCCAGGAGCAGGGCGTCCTCTTCTCCGTGCACCTCAAGGCGACGATGATGAAGGTGTCGGACCCGATCATCTTCGGCCACAGCGTGCGCGCCTACTTCGCCGACGTGTTCGCCGAGCACGGGGCCGCGCTCGCCTCGGCGGGGGTCAACGCCAACGACGGCATAGCGGCCCTCCTGACCGCGGTCGAGGAGCTCCCCGAGGCGGAGCGCGACGCCGTCCGGGCGGCGATCGATGCCGCCTACGCTCACCGTGCGTCCCTCGCCATGGTCGACTCGGACCGCGGCATCACCAACCTTCACGCCCCCAGCGACGTGATCATCGACGCCTCGATGCCCGCCGCCATCCGCGCTTCGGGGCAGATGTGGAACGCCCAGGGCGAACAGCAGGACACCAAGTTCACCATCCCCGACCACTCTTACGCCGCCGTCTACGCCGAGACCGTCGAGCACTGCCGCGAGCACGGCGCCTTCGACCCCGCCACCATGGGCACGACTCCCAACGTCGGGCTCATGGCCCAGGCGGCCGAGGAGTATGGCTCACACGACACCACCTTCGAGATGACCTCGGCCGGCGCCGTCCGTGTCGTCGACGGCGCCGGAGACATCCTGCTCGAGCATGCCGTCGAGGCGGGGGACATCTGGCGCATGTGCCGCACCACGGCCGCGGCGATCGAGGACTGGACGCGGCTGGCGGTGGCGCGGGCACGCGAGACCGGCGTGCCCGCCGTGTTCTGGCTCGACGAGCACCGCCCCCACGACGCCGAGCTCCTGGGCAAGGTCCGCGCCACGCTCGCCGAGCTCGACATTCAAGGCCTCCAGCTCGAGATCATGGACGTCGCGGAGGCCACCCGCTTCACCCTCGACCGCGCGCGGGGCGGCGAGGACACGATCTCGGTCACCGGCAATGTCCTCCGCGACTACCTGACCGACCTCTTCCCCATCCTCGAGCTGGGCACGAGCGCCAAGGTCCTTTCCATCGTCCCGCTCATGGACGGCGGGGGTCTGTTCGAGACCGGCGCGGGAGGATCCGCCCCCCGGCACGTCCAGCAGTTCCTCACCGAGAACCATCTGCGCTGGGACTCACTAGGTGAGTTCCTCGCCCTCGTCCCCTCGCTCGAGCTGCTGGCCAATACGACCGGCAATCCCCGCGCCGGGCTCCTCGCGAGCACCCTGGACCGCGCCACCGGTCGCGTGCTCGAGGAGAACCGCTCGCCCTCGCGCCGAGCCGGAGAGCTCGACAACCGCGGGGGCCATTTCTACCTCGCCCTGTATTGGGCGCAGGAGCTCGCCGAGCAGCGCGAGGACGCAGAGCTCGCCGAGCGCTTCGCCCCGCTGGCCGAGCGCCTGACCGGGGACGAGGCGAGGATCGTCGAGGAGCTCGGGGCGGTGCAGGGGTCGCCGGTGGACCTCGACGGCTATTACCGCCCCGACGAGGACCGGGTGGTGGCGGCGATGCGCCCGAGCCCCACCCTCAACGAGGCGCTGGCGAGTTTCTAGCGCCAGGAGGTCGACGCCACCGTCGCCGTCGTCTACACGATCGCCCCGGTCTGAGCTCAGGTCGCACTCCCCGCTGCCGATACTCCCCGGCGCCGGCGGCTGAGCCGCCGAGGGATTAGGCTCCGCGCAGCCGGAGACGGATCCCCACGTTCCACATCGATGGAGGTGCCGCCATGATCGTCATGTTTTCCGCCCGCCGCCTGAAGCCCGGCGCATGGGACCAGTTCCGCCAGGCCTGGGACCCCGGCGAGAACTACCCGCCCGGGTTCCAGCGCGCCTTCCACGCCCGCAACATTCGCGACGAGGACGAGGTCATCTCCTTCGGGCTCTTCGACATGACCGAGGACGACTACCGCCGCTGGCGTGCCGAGGCGGACGCGCAGGAGATGGAGCGGGTCGATCACATCTCGGCCTTCGTGGTCAACGAGCCGGTGGCCGGCGTCTACGAGGTGATCGACACGGTGGAGTGAGGCGGCGGGACGGGCACGCGGTCCCGCCCGGTGTCGAGCGGCTGCCCGGCAAGCTGACCGCCCGCGCAGTCCTCGCAGTGGACGGTGCGCCGGGGGTTGCGAATGCCGGCCAGGCCGAGCACTCCGCCCACGGCCACGAGCGCCGCCGAGATGCCGATGCCGGCGTGGAAGGCGTGGACCGACGCCGACTGCACGGCGCGGGCCACGGGCTGGCCGACGAGTGTCGGGTCGACGCGGGCGAGCGTCTGGCTGCGGGCCTGGGCAAGGGCGGCTCGGGCCACGGGCGTGAGCCTGACGTGGGCCAGGCGCTGGTCGAGGGCGGAGTTGAACTGGGCCGAGATCACCGCGCCCACGGCGGCGATGGCGAGCAGGCTGGCGATGCGGGCGATGGCGTTGTTGACGCCCGAGGCGATCCCCGCGTTGGACTCGTCGGCGTCGGAGAGCACGGCGGCGGTGAGGGGCGCGACGGTCGACGAGAGGCCGAGCGAGAAGATGACGAGCGCCGGTAGGAGGTCGGTGAAGTAGTTGACGTGGGGACCGAGGTGGAGCATGAGCGCGAGACCGCCGGCCGCGACCAGCGGCCCCAGGCCCATGAAGAGCCGCGGCCCGAAACGGTCCGCGAGCTTGCCCATGCGCTTGGAGAGGACGAACATGACGATGGTCGAGGGCATCAGGGCGAATCCGGCCTGCAGCGCGCGGTAGCCGGCGACCTCCTGGAGGAAGAGGACGAGGAGGAAGAAGGTGATGCCGAGGCCGCCGTACATGGCCAGGGTCTCGAGGTTCCCGACCGCGAAATTGCGGCGCTTGAACAGGCCGAGGGGCAGCATCGGGTCAGGAGTGCGCCGCTCGTGGATGATGAAGACGCCGAGCAGCGCCAGCCCTCCGAGCCCGGATCCCCACACCTGGACGCTGCCCCAGCCCACCACGGGCTGGCGAATCAGCGCCAGCACGGGCCCGGCGAGCCCGAGCAAGGTGAGCAGGCCGCCGAGCCAGTCGACGCGAGCGTGGGCCATGCCCCGGGGACGCGCGGGGACGGCGAGCGAGACGAGCACGAGCGTCGCCACCACGAAGGGGATGTTCACCGCGAAGATCAGCCGCCACGAGACGGCATCGACGAGGAACCCCCCGGCCAGCGGCCCGACGACGGTGGCGATCCCCGCCCACGCCGTCCACGAGCCGATCGCGCTCCCGCGCTCCTCGGGAGAGAAGGTCGAGACGATCACCGCTAGGGCGCTCGGAGTCAGGAGCGCCCCGAACGCGCCCTGGAGGGCCCGGCACGCAATCAGCACGGCGATGGTGGGAGCCAGCGCGCACAGCAGCGAGACGACGCCGAAGCCGGCGACGCCGACCGAGAACACCCGCCGCTCGCCGAAGACGTCGCCGAGCGACCCGCCGACGAGGATCAGTGAGCCCAGGGCCAGCAGGTAGGCGTTCGACACCCACTGCTGCCCGGCGAGGCCGCCGCCGAGGTCGGCGCGGATGGCGGGCAGCGCGACGTTGACGGCGGTGGCGTCGAGTCCGGCCACGAACGAACCCATGATCGCCGCGACGAGAGCCAAACGCTTGCGGCGATCAGGCATTTCCCTCCCCTCAAGTCGACGTGTCCCCGCGCTCTCCGGCCAGCATAGCCCCGACCAACTCCGGCGTCAGGTCATCGAGCTTGACATCGGGGTGAAGATGTTCCCAGCCCATGAGCCATGCCAGGGAGATGCTTGATGCGACGGCCGGAGGCACCGATCTCGGCGCCGACGAGGTCGCGGACGCGATCGAGGCCTGCCTGACCTGCGAGCAGACGTGCACGGCCTGCGCCAGTGCGTGTTTGGCCGAGGACGACATCGCCGACATGCGTGCCTGCATCGCCCTCGACGAGAGCTGCGCCGACCTGTGCGCAACCATGGGGCGGGTCCTCTCGCGACCGGTGTACGCCGACCACCTCCTCCTCCGTCCCCTGCTCCAGGCGTGCGTGCGCGCATGCTCGGCGTGCGCCGAGGAGTGCGAGCGTCACGCCCAGCATCACCGCCACTGCGCGATCTGCGCCCAGGCGTGCCGCGCCTGCGAGAAGGCGTGCGCCACGCTGCTCGAGGCCGTGTAGGGCGCCTCCCCCCGCGCCAGCGCCGACGGCCACCACACCCGCCGGTCGAACTCGATGACGAGGGCGGGAACGAGGATGGTGCGGACCAGGAAGGTGTCGAGGAGGACGCCGAAGGCGATCACGAACCCGAGCTCGGTGAAGCCGATCAGCGGCAGTGAGGCGAGGGCGGAGAAGGTTCCGGCGAGGACGATGCCCGCCGAGGTGATCACCGGCCCGGTGAGGGCCAGGGCACGGCGGGTGCCGTCGCGGGTCCCGTGGCGCAGCGTCTCCTCGCGTACCCGGGCCATGAGGAAGATGTTGTAGTCGACGCCCAGGGCGACGAGGAAGAGGAAGGTGAAGAGGACGAGCGCCGGGTCCTCGCCGGGATAGCCGAACACGTGCCGGAAGAGGAACGCCCCGGTGCCGAGGGCGGCGCCGTAGGAGAGGACGACGGTGGCGATGAGGAGCGCGGGGGCGAGGAGCGAGCGCAGGAGCAGGGCGAGGATGAGGAAGACGACGAAGAGGATCATGGGCACGATCGCCACCGTGTCGCGGGTCGCCGCGGCGCGCTGATCCACCTCCTGGGCCGTGGGTCCGCCGAGCAGCGTCCCCCTCCCCCCGGCGCCGTGAGCGGCCCGGCGCAGCGGGGCGATGAGGGCGAAGGCGCGGCGACTCGACGGGTTGGCGGCCAGCGTCAAGGTGAAGAAGGCATCCCCGTGACGGGTCGTGGTCGGGCCCACGGAGTAACGCCCGCGGGCCACCCCGGGGGCGCGGGCGAGGGCGGCGCGGACCGCCGCCATCCGACGTGGGTGGGGGACGACGACGGCGAGCGGCGCGCTCATGCCCGCGGGATAGTGAGCGGCGAGGAGGGCCTGCCCGCGCGTCGACTCGACACGGTCGCGGAAGGAATTGCCACTGGTCAGGCCCGATCCCAGCGAGAGCGCGCCGAGGCACAGCGCCGCCAGGGCGAGGGTGGCGGCGAGGGCGATGGGCCGGTGGCGGCGGTCGACGAGGCCGGCGATGGCCCGCCAGGCGCCGCGTTGGGGCCCCGCGGGCGCGGTGTCGAGAACGCGCGGCACGTAGGGCCAGAACGCCCGGCGCCCGGCGATGACGAGCAGGGACGGGAGCAGGGTGAGGCCGCTGAGCATGGCCACGGCCACGCCCATGGCCGCCACCGGACCGAGGCCCCGGGTGCCGTTGACCCGAGCGGCGAGGAGACAGAGGAGGGCGAGGATCACCGTCGACGCGCTCGCGAAGATCACCGGCCCGGCCCGGCCGAGCGCCTCGCGCATCGCCTGGTGGCGATCCGCGTGGCGGCCGAGCTCCTCGCGGTAGCGCGAGACGAGAAGAAGCGCGTAGTCGGTGCCGGCGCCGAATACGAGCACGGTGAGGATGGCCGCCGACTCTCCGCTGACGGTGACGCCGAGGCGGGTGAGCAGGTAGCCGAGCCCCTCGGCGCTGACCTCGGCGAAGCCCACGGCCACGAGGGGGATGAGCCAGAAGACGGGGCTGCGGTAGATGAGGACGAGGAGGACGAAGATGAGCCCGACGGTGACCAGGAGCAGGGTGCCGTTGATCTCGGCGAATACCCGCCCGGCGTCGTAGGAGGACCCGGCGGGTCCGGTGACGTCGACCTCGAGCCCGGGCGGGGCGCGGTGCACGACGGCCTTGATCTCCCTGACCTGGCGCTCGAGGAGAGTGGCGCTGTCGTGCAGGCGCAGGCCGAAGACGAGCACGCCGGCCTTCCGGTCGCGCGAGGGAAGGGCGGCGGGCGAGGGCACCGCCTGGCGCCGGAGCTTCGCGTCGACCGTGCTGCGGTCGGCTCCGATCAGCCGCCGATCCCGGGCGGTGAGCCCGCCGCGACGCGAGAAGACGACGACGGCGGCGGTGACTGCGTCGCCGCCCGAGATGCGCTTGACCGCCGCCAGGGCCCGGGAGGACTCGGCGCTGCCCGGCAGGTAGGAGGAGGGGTCGTTGTTCTGGGCGTGCTGGAATCTGGTCGCGGCCGGCGCGGCGAGGGCGGCGAGGCCGATCCAGGCGAGGGCGAAGATCCACTTGGCGCGCGGCCCGGCGGGGAGGGCGAAGGCACGGGACCTCATGCGCCCCCGAGCCCGGCGAGGAGGAAGGGCCAGGAGCGATCGAGCTCGCGACGCCAGGTGGGCCATTCGTGGACGCCGTCCCCGCGGCTGATGGTGGCGGGGATACCGAGGGAGGCGAGGCGGGCGCCGAGGCTCTCGGTGGTGGGTGCGACCCAGCGCTCGATCAGGCCCGCGCCCGCAGGCACGTCGTCCTCGGGCCGCGGCTTCCCGTCAGCCCGAGACAGGTAGAGGGCGGTGCCGCACAGACGGTCGGCGAGGTGATACGGATCGTGGGCGAGCCAGCGCTCGCGGTGGCGCCGCGGCGAGCCCCACAGGGCGTGGCGATGCTCGTGCTCGCGCACGAGCATGGCGGCGATGAAGCCGGGCATGCCCCGGCGGGTGAGGTGAAGCAGGCCGCTGTAGGAGGCGGCCGCCGCGAACGCCCCCGGTCGCCTGGCGGCATAGGCGATGGCCCCGTAGCCCCCCATCGAGACGCCCGCGATCACCCGCGGGCCGCCGGCGCGGTAGCCGGTGGCAAGGACCGCGGGCACCTCGTCGAGGTGGAAGCCCTCCCAGCGCGGGACGTGGCCGCTCGCGTCGGGGCGCCACCAGTCGGTGTAGAACCCGACCGCGCCCGCTTCGGGGAGGACGACGAGGGCGTCGAGATGCTCGGCACGCTCAACCAGCGCTGCCTCGCGGGTCCATGCGCAGGGGCCGTCGTCGGCGCCGTGGAGGAGGAAGAGCACGGGCCAGCGGCGGGCCGCCCCGGTCGCGAAGCCGGGAGGGGTGAGGAGCTGAAAGGACGCGGGGCGACCCAGTGCCGCCGAGCGGATGGTGACCTCGCGCAGGCGCTCACCCAGCCGCCTGTCGCTCAGAACCTCCACATTTTCTCGCCCCGGCCGGGCGCTCGCGATCGGGTGAGGAGTGGTCATCTAACGTCCGCTCGGGAGATCGCCGTCGAGCTCACCCCACTCCACGATCGCCCGGCCGGCGAGTCCGTCGCCGGCCCCAGGGCCGGGGCGGCGCGGCCATGGCTGGCCCTGACGGCCGTGTGCTTGGGGGGCATCATCGTCGCCCTCGACGGCTCGGCGGTCACCGTCGCCGCCCCCCGGATCGCGCGCTCGGTCCACGCCTCGCTCGGCGATCTCGAGCTCATCGCCAACGTGTACCTCGTCGTCCTCGCGCTCGGGATCCTCCCCGCGGGCAGGCTCGCCGACCGCTTCGGCCGGCGCGCCACCTTCATCGCCGGCGCGCTCGGCTTCGGGGTCTGCTCGCTGGCCATCAGCCTGTCCCACAGCGTGGGAGAGCTCGTCGCCTTCCGGGCCGGCCAGGGCCTGTTCGGCGCGCTGCTCCAGCCCGCCGCGCTCGCCCTCCTCAGCGTTTCCTTTCCCCGCGAGCGGCTCGGCGCCGTGCTCGGGATCTGGGGCGCCGCCAACGCGCTGGCTATCGGCGTCGGCCCGGTGATTGCCGGGCTGATCGTGCAAGGGCTGGGCTGGCCCGCCGTGTTCGTCCTCAATCTCCCCGTCGCCCTCCTTGCCGTCGTCCTGATCCTCTCCGCCGTGCGCGAGTCGCGCGGCCACGCGTCGGCGCGCCCGCTGCGCGCGGTGCTCGGCGAACGGCGGGTGCGGTGCGCCGCCGCCCTCGTGGCCATGAGCTCCTGCGCCGTCTTCGGCCTCCTCTTCCTCCTCACGCTCTTTCTCCAGGACGTGCACGGCCTCTCCCCCAGCGCCACCGGCGCGTGGCTCCTCGCCCCCACCCTCGCCGTGGTGGTGGGAGCGCTGGCCGGAGGGATACTGGTCGAGCGGATCGGCCCCCGGTGGCCGGTGGTGGCGGGCATGCTCGCCGTCGCCGGCGGGCTCGTGGGCCTCGCCCAGGTCCCCGTGGACGCCGCCTTCTGGCAGGTGGCGGCGCCTGCGGTGGTGATCGGCTTCGGCACCGGGGCGTGGGTCATCGCCGCCACCGAGACGATCGTCACCGGGGCGGTGGAGGAGCTCGTGGGCACGGCCTCGGCCGTCCAGCAGGGCTCGAGCCAGCTCGGCGGCGTGCTCGGCATCGTCATCTTCGGAGCGGTGATGTCGATCCGCGTCGGGGGCGTGCTCCCGGCCGCGGGCAGCCACGCGGCGCGCGCCGTGAGCCACCTGGCCTTCACCGAGGGGATGCACGCGGCCTTCCTCGTCTGCGCGGGGCTCGTGCTCCTCACCGCCCCACTCGGGCTCCTGCTCGGTCCCACGCCTCGAGGATCGCGCTCCCGTCGTGCTCGGTGAGCGCGACCGGGATTCGGATCGCCGCCAGGGCGCCGGTGTACCCCGGTCCCGCGTCGAGGTCATAGAGGTGGACGGCGCGAGGACCCGCCCCGGCGGCGAGGGCGGGCGGCTCGGTCGGCGGCGTGACCACGATCAGCTTCGGTGACACGGCGAGCCCGTCGCCGCTCGCCTTGAGCACCGCCTCCTTGCGCGTCCACCAGCGGGACAGGGCCCACGCCCGCTCCGCCGGCCCGAGGATCGCGAGCGCCCGCTGCTCGGAGCGGGCGAGGATGGCCTCGGCGAGGGAGGCATCCTCGCCCATGCGCCGCACCTCCTCGACGTCGACGCCGAGGGCCACGCCGCGGCTCAGGGCGACCACAGCGCGCCGGCCCGAGTGGGAGATCGAGAGCTCGAGCCCGGCGGCGGCGCCGCCCAGGCGCGGCTTGGCGCCCGCCGCCCCCGGGCGGAAGCGCACCCCGCGTGGCTCGCCGCCGCCGTGGCGGGCGGCGAGGATCCGGGTGAGGGCGTGGGCGACGAGGAACAGCGCCCGGTCCTGCCCCCGCACGAATCGGGCATGGCGGCGGCGCTCGCCGTCGTCGAGGAGATCGAGGAGCGGTGGCCGGGCCGCGCTCGGGCATGCCCACCAGATCTGGCAGCACCCGGCGGCGAGGGCCGGAATCACTTCCTGCGCCATCGCTACGCCGCCGCGCGCGAGAGCTCGCCCAGCACCTGGCCGAGGTGCGCGGCGATGGTCTCGACGTGCGGCGGGTCGAGCAGCGAGAGGTGATGTCCGGGGACGCTGATGACCTGGACCTGGGGCCCGCACACCGCTTCCCATCCCCGGTCGGGGTCATGGCGATCGAAGCGGGGATCGCGGATCGCGTCCGCCTGCACGTCGCGGGCGCTGTAGAAGACGAGCGGGCCGTCGTGGCGGGCGGGCCGGTAGCGCTCGAGCGCGCGCACGTCGAGGTACGAGGTGCGCTGATGGCGGATGATCGCCGCGCTCGTCTGCGCATCGAGCAGCCCCGCTTCGACGATCGCCTCGATCATCGCGTCGGTCTGGGCCTCGTCGTCGAGGAGGGCCATGCGCTCGTAGGGGAGCGAGACGGGCTTACCGTAATTGTCTTCGAGGAAGCGAGCGAAGCGCTGGAAGCGCAGTTCGAGGATCTGGCGGTCCGAGAGGCCGGGCGGATCGGGAAGGGGGAGGATGGTGTCGATCATGGCCAGGAGCTCGACGCGTTCCCCGGCGCCGTGGAGGCGGAGCGCGGTCTCGTAGGCGAGCGCCCCGCCGAACGACCACCCGGCCAGGCGGTAGGGCCCGTGGGGCTGCTTGGCGCGCAGGAGATCGAAGTAGCGCTGGGCGCGCTCCTCGACGGTGAGCATGCCGGCGAGCCGCTCGAACCCCCATACCGTCAGGCGGGGATCGAGGTGATCGACGAGCTGGCGGTAGACGAGGGTGTCGCCTCCCCCGGGATGGAAGACGAACAGGGGCAGCGGGCCCTCCCCGGCCCGGAGCAGGCGGATGGGCAGGAGCGGCGAGCACTCGGGCTCGCGCACCAGCGCCGCCTGGCGCTCGATCGTCGGCGCGGTGCCGAGCTCGCCGACGTCGACCGGGCGGCCCGCGCGGCGGGAGACGAGCTCGCCGATCCGGTCGGCCGCCGCCGCGTCTGCGCCGAGCTCGGCAAAGCTCTGGGTGACGCACAGGCCCGAGCGCCCGAGTACCTCCTCCCACACCGCCGCCACCAGGCGCTCGCTGGCGTCGCGCGGCGCCACGCGCACGCGGCGGATCGGGGTGGGCGACTGCGCCTTGGGGAGGTCCAGCGCCTCGTGCAGCCAGTCGAGCACGTCGTCGATGCTCGCTCCGCGCAGGAGCAGCGAGGGGGGGAGGAGGACGTCGAGGTCGTGCTGCACGGCGTTGCGTATGCGCACGGCCAGGAGCGAGTCGACGCCGAGCGCGGGGAGGGGCAGGCCGGTGTCCAGGCGCGCGGGATCGGCGCCGAGGACGGCGGCGATCCGCTCCTTGACGCGGTCCTCGACCCGCTGTGCCGCCTCGGCGGGATCGAGCCCCGCCACCCCGGGCCAAGCCTGCTCGCCGGGCGCCTCCACGAGCCCCGAGAAGAGCGGGAGGCGAGCCACCTCGGGATAGGCGACGGCGAGCGCGGTGGGGTCGAGCTTGAGGACTCCGGCGGCGGCGACGTCGCCGAGAAGGAGAACCTGGAGGGCCTCGAGTCCCTCGCTCGGGGTGATCTGCCTGACCGCGTCGAGCCGGCGCCCGGCCGCGGCGCCGACCTGGGACCACGCCCCCCAGCTGATGGTGGTGGCGGGCAGGCCCTGCGCCCGCCGCCAGGCGACGACGGCGTCGAGGAAGGCGTTGGCGGCGGCGTAGGCGGCCTGGCCGGGGGAGCCGACGAGGGCCGCGGCCGAGGAGAAGCCCACCCACCAGTCGAGCGCGAAGCCCGCGCTCGCCGCCGACAGGCGCCAGGCCCCGTCGGCCTTGGCCCGCCACACCCGGTCGGCGCGCTCGCGGTCCAAGCGCAGGGCCACCCCGTCCTCGATCACCGCCGCGGCGTGGACGACGCCGCGGAAGCGTGCGCCCGGGGCCGCGCACG
>DASZMD010000230.1:0-3807 GCA_035551955.1 Solirubrobacteraceae bacterium
TGTCCGACGGCGGGCTGAAGGCGCAGCCGCCACAACTGGCGGCCGACGCGATCATCGACCTGATCCGCAGCGGTGCCGAGCGGGCCGACGTGGTTCCCCAACAGTTCGGGGGCACTTACCAGGACTGAGGTGGCACCTGCGAGACGCCGGCCCTGTTCGGTCGAAGCGCAGGGTCAAGCGACCGCAGGCGCAGGCCTGCCTTCTAGGCGGGCGATGCTACGCGTCATAGCCGGGCAGGGCAGGGCGGCGGCCTCCCTCCCCCCCCCGTAACCGGGTCCAACGACACGCGCTGCAGGCAACGCTTCCAGTCCCGAGCACGTTCGAAATGCTGCATCCGCTGCAGAGCCGAAGCCCAGAGGCCGTGAAGGCTCGCCCACACCTCGTCGACGTCGCGGCGGATCTCCGCCTCGTAGTCGGCGACCTCGGTCCACGGCTCCGAACCGAGCACTCCTGGATGCACGAAGGGGAAGTGCGCCATGTCGAGGAAGTTCTCCACGATCCGCGGCGCCGAGGTGCGCAGCGTCACCCAGCCGCAGCGCACGTACCGGCGGCCGGCCTCGTGCGCCTCGGGCAGGTCGTAGACCTCCTTGGCCGGGCGGCCCAGCGTCGTCCAGACCAGCCCGAACCGCTCGGTCACCGGCAGTTCCCGCAGCTCGTGACCATCACCGCGAAGTGCGGTGATCCGCGCCCGGCCGCCGGCGAACGCGACACGGAGCGGGTGGCCGAGCAACCGCGTCGTAAACGCGTCCGCCGGCCCGCGCCCGGCCGGCCCCTGCCGCGCCGGCAGAGCATCGGCCACCGGGTACCAGTCATCAAGCGCCACGCGGTCTTCAGTCATTACCGCACCTTCCAAACCCGCCACGTGACGGATGGTCGCTTTCCTGGGTTGCCGGGAATGCCGCCGGGAGTGAGCCGACGTGGGCGGCCAGGTATTCGGCGCGGCGGGCGAACAGGCCGGGGACGGCGGCGCGGGCGCGGGCGATCAGCTCGGCCAGGTCGGCGTTGACCAGGTGGCCGGCTTCGGCGACGGCCGTGCCGTCGATGACCACGAGGTCGACGTCGCTGCCGCGAACGGCGTGCACCAGGTTGTGGTGGAGGTTCGCATGCGGGCCGCCGCCGAGCAGCGGCGTCATCCGGGGCGTGCCGGTGCGGACCGCGATGAAGTCGGCCTTCTTGCCCGGCTCAAGCGAGCCGATCTGGCCGTCGAGGCCCAATGCGGACGCGCCGCCCATCGTGGCCATGCGGAGCACCTGCCAGCTGCCGAGCGCGGCAGCGTCCATCGCGCGCAGCTTGGCGAGCAGGGAGGCCGTTTTCATGTCCTCGAACATGTCGAGGTTGTTGTTCTCCTTCTCGCCGTCGGTGCCGATGCCGACGTTGACGCCCGCGGCGAGGTACTCCTCGACCGGGGCCATGCCGCTGGCCAGCTTCATGTTCGAGACCGGGTTATGCGCGACGCCGGCCTGGCGCTGGGCGAGCAGCTGGATTTCCGCGCTGTCCAGCCAAACGCCGTGCGCGATCATCGCTTTGGGCGCGGTGAAGAAGCCGAGGTCTTCGAGCGCGAACATCGGGCGCTTAGCGTAGCGGCGCTCGAACTCGGGCGGCTCGATGTTCGACTCGCTGCAATGGGTGTAGATGCCGGTGTCGTAGTCGCGGGCCATGCTGATCAGACGGCGCATTCCGGCCTCGTCGGCGTAGAACGGGTGCTCCAGGCCGACCCAGACGTCGATCCGGCCGCCTGCCGCGCCGTGCGCGGTGCGCAGCAGCCGCTCGTTGTCGTCTGGGGTGTCGAAGTAGTCGTGGTCTGGGTGGGCGCCGGTGTAGTTGACCGTGACGAGGCGGTTGCCGAGCCGCGTCGCGGCGCGGACGGCGCCGTCGAGGTAGCGCCACATGTCGACAACGGTCGTGGTGCCGGACAGGATGGCCTCGGCATAGCAGAGCCAGGCCGCGGCTTCGGCCTCCTCCGGGCGCAGCACGCGGTGCATGGGGTCGATGTGCACCCGTAGCCACTCCCAGACCGGGAGCTGCTCGGCTGTGCCGCGCAGCAGGCCGGAGTGCATGTGCGTGTTCACCAGGCCGGGCATGAGCAGGCGGCCGCGCTGCGGCCTGATCGCGGTGCCTCCCGTGGCCGCGGCGGGTTCGAGGTCCACTGCCGGGCCGACCGCGACGATCTTGCTCCCGTCGACGAGCAGCGCGCCGTCCGGTATCACGCTGTGCCCGGCGTCCATCGGGAGCACGAAATCGGCTGTGTAAAGCGTCCTCACGGGCCGAATGGGCCAAGGAGGAGATCGGCTGCGCGCTCGGCGACTGCGATGACCGCGGCCTGGGTGTTGCCGGTGGGGATGACCGGGATCACCGACGCGTCGGCGATGCTGAGGCCGTCGACGCCGATGACGCGCAAGGACGGGTCCACGACCGCGTTCGGGCCGGTGCCCATCGCCGCGGTGCCGCACGGGTGGTTGAACGTCGCGCAGTTCTCCCTGACGAACGCTTCCTTGTCGGCCTTGGACAGCCGTGTCGTCGGCATCAGCGGCTTGTCGATGAGGTCCGCGTAGGCGGCGGTCGCGGCCAGGTCCATGATCGTGTCCATGGCTTCGATCAGCGCGTCCACGTCGGCGCGGGCGGTGAGGAAGCCGGAGTCGATTTCGACCGCGGCCGGGCCTGACCTGGTCACGTCGCGGACCGTGAGGCGGCCCTTGCCCACCGGGCCCATGAGCCCCGGGGAGATCGCGCACACGTTCCCGTCGCCCGCCAGGCCGTAGCGGCCCGCCCCGTCGGGATAGGCGTGCCTGCCCTGGACGACGAAGGCGTGAAGGTCGGGGCGGGCGGCACGGGTGCTCCGCCAGTTCATGATCGCGCCGCCGCCGTTGTCGCGGGGCATGCCGAGGCGGCGCCTGGCGCGGAAGTTCATGCCCATGATCAGCGGGTGGTCCTGCAGGTTGCGGCCCACGCCGGGCAGCGGCGCGGCGACCTCCACGCCGAGGGCGCGCAGTTGCGCGGGGTCGCCGATGCCGGAGCGAACGAGCATCTCGGGCGTGCCGAGCGCGCCGAGCGCGAGCACCACGCAAACGCGGGCATGCGTCCGGCGGAGCGTGCCGCGGACGGTGTGGAAAACCGAGTCGCACCGGGCCAGGGACCGGGAGCCCGACGGGCTCACGGCGAAGCCGAGCCGCACCGCAGTCGAGCCGGTGAGCACGGTGAGATTGGGCGGCGGCGCCGGGGCGGGGTCCCAGGACCCGACGGGGACCTGGCCGGGGGCGGGCGGCGGCGCCCAGGCGGGCAGGTACCCGTCGACGACGCTGAACCGGCGGCCCTCGGCGATGTTCAGGTTGGCGAGGGCGCTGCCCTCGCTGTCGCCGGAGTTGGGCTCGTCCAGCTTGGCGAGGCCCAGTTCGGCGGCGCCCTCGATCATGGCGACCGCGATCGGGTGCGGATCGCTCGGGCGGGTGACGCGCATCGGGCCGTCCCCGCCGCGGTGTGCCGACGGGCCGCCTTCCCAGGCTTCGCTGCGCCGGAAGTACGGCAGCAGGGCCGCGTAGTTCCAGCCGGCGGCGCCCGCCCGCTCCCACGCGTCATAGTCGTCGGCGTGACCGCGGAACCACAGCATGGCGTTGGTCGCGCTGCACCCGCCGAGCACCTTGCCGCGCGGGAGCGGGATCGCCCGGCCCGCCACGCAGGCGCTCGGGGCGTAGCTGTATCCCCAGTCGAGCGCGGTGCCGCCGAGCTTGGTCCACTGCGGCGGGTCGACGATCTGAGCCACGCCGCGCCCGGCAGGGCCGGCCTCGATCAGCAGCACCGTCGCGTCAGGCC
>DASZMD010000231.1:0-13617 GCA_035551955.1 Solirubrobacteraceae bacterium
TGGGGAGGTAGACCTCGACCCAGCCCGGGATCGCCCGCCTGACCAGGAAGACCTGGGTGATCCCGTACTGGTCGCGGGCGGCGAACCGGCGCTCGGCGTGCCGGTCGCGGGGCGAGCGGTAGACCGAGACGGGATGCGCGAGCGCCCATGCCACGGCGCTGGTGCCGCGCGGGAGGCGACGGTTGAGCTCGGCGGCCAGCGCGAGGGAGGCGAACGAGGCGAGCGCGCTCGTCGCCTGGGTCGTGGACAGCGAGACGGGGACGAGGCCGGAGGTGGCGTAGCGGAAGGCCGCCTCGGTGTGAGCGGGGCCGCCGCCGCCGCATCCGGCCGTCAGGAGCGCGGCGAGAGCCGCGGCCAGGGGGGCAAACCGTCGCCAAGAGAGCATCGCCGGCAGATGATGACAACATCGCGGGGATGCGAGCCCCAGTGGACCATATTCAGGCGCCTCCGTTTCCTCCCCGGCTGCCGTGGCTCAATGACGCCGGCGTCCGCATGGACGAGAAACAGGTCGGTCGCGCCGTGCTGATCGAGTTCTGGGACTTCTGCCGCGTGAACTCGATCCGTACCCTGCCCTACCTGCGGGCGTGGCACGAGCGCTACGCGGCGGACGGCCTCCGGGTCATCGGCGTGCACTCGGCCGGATTCCCTCCCTCCGAGGACCCCGAGGCGGTACGCGCGGCGGTCGAGCGCCTCGCCATCCCCTATCCGGTCGTCGTCGATGTCGAGCACGAGATCTGGGGCCTCTACGACAATCTCGGCTGGCCCGCGCGGTACCTGTGGAACGAGCAGGCATGCCTGTTCGAGTACCACTACGGCGAGGGTGCCTACGCCGACACCGAGCGGGCGATCCAGGAGCTCCTCGGAGTCGAGCGCGAGCCCGTCGCCCCCGTCCGCCCCGAGGACGGGCCGGATGCCGTGCTCGAGCCGCAGAGCGAGGACGTCCCGGGACGGTACTCGGGCCCCTATGAGGCGGCCGGGGTGTGGGCCGTTCTCGACGGCACGGGAACGGTCACGGCCAACGGCCGCGAGGTCGAGGTCGCGCATCCGGGCTGCTACCCGCTGATCGAGCATCACCGGCACACCGCGGGCGTGCTCGAGCTCGAAGTCGGTCCCCGCGTCGAGTGCTACGCCGTCTGCTTCACGCCCGGCGTCGCCTGAGCGGGCCGCTGGCCCTCGAGCTAGTGGCCCGGTAGCGGGGCGACGAGCGGCGTGAGCGAGACCGCGCGAGTCGCCTTGCCCGCGTGGGGACCCACGTAGTGCCCGTGCTGCCGCGGGGCGACGGGCGGGTCGACGACCGTGACGTTGTTCGAGGCCTCGTTGGCGACGAAGGCATTGCCGCCGTCCAGGGCCACCCCATCCGGGGTCGTGCCCACGGAGATGACGGTGCCCGTGCCCAGCGTGACGCCCGCGAGCGAGGGGTAGGCGACGACGTCGCTGTTGGCGGAGTCGGACACGACGAGGTCAGTGCCGGCGGCATTGACGGCGACTCCGTACGGAGCCGGGGTGCTGGCGCCCGTGGTCGGCAGGGTCGTCGCGGTGAAGCTCCCCAGCGTCGGGGTCCCGGTTCCGCTCACGGTGCCGACGTCGACCTGACCGGAGCCTGGGCAGGCGACGTAGACGGCGGCGCTGCCGCTCGACGCCGGCCCGATCGCCACGTTGGCCGGCTCGCAGTTCGCCGCCAGCGCGGTGGGGGCGCTCGCCACCAGCGAGGTGCCGTTGTAGGACACGACGCTGAGGGTGTCGTTGGAGGCGTCGGCGACCAGCACCGCGGGGGTCGTGGTCGTGGTGGGGATCGCCGCCACGCCGCTCGGCACCGGCGTCACGCCGCTCACCGGCGTGGTGAGGGTGACGTTGGCGCTCGCCGAGCCGCACAGAGGCGTTCCGCCCCCGATCGTGCACTCGGCGACGAAGCCTGACCCCGCGCAGGCCACGAACAGCATGGCGTTTCCGCTCGAGGGGGTGAACACGGCGTCGCCGGAGGCGTACTTGCAGCCGGTCACGGTGTCCGCCTGACCGGCGGAGGATCCCGTCTGCTGGCTCACGGCGGCCGTCGTTCCCGACGCCTCGGTGCTGCACACGCCGAGCTGGGTGCCCACGCAGAAGTTGCTCGCGTACACGTTCTGGGAGGAGTCGAGGGCGAGGTCGTCGGGGAAGTTCAGGCTCGGCAGCGCCGAGGAGGAGACGGCCGTCGCCGCGGTCGGGAAGTAGGCGTTGGTCGTGTTCGTGATCTCGGCGACCGTGTTGCTCTGGCTCTCGGCGATGTAGGCGATGTGGTTGGTCCGGTCGACGACCACCCCCGTCGGCATCGTGCCCGAGCTCGGCAGCGCGACCGTCCCGATCGCTTTCGGCGCGCACAGCGCCGCGGTCAGCGAGGCGCCGTTCATGCTCCCGAGCCCCGAGGCCATGTCGTAGCCGGTGCTCGCCGAGTACGGGAGCCCCGACGTCCTGTAGTTCAGGGGGTTGTTGTTCCCCACGGTGACGTCGTGGAAGTTGGCGGTATAGGCGCTGCCGTTCCAGCCGTTGCCGGCGAGGGTGTACAGATCGGGGTTGGCGAACCCGACCGGGGTGCTGGTGCACCCGCTCGATGCGTTCACCAGCGCCGTGTAGGCCGCCCAGGTCGGCGCGGCGGCGCTGGTGCCGCCGAAGATCCACCAGCCCGGTGTGCCCCCGTTGGTCCAGTAGATGAGGTAGCCGGTGCTGACGCCCCCATTGGCGACGACGTCCGGGACCTCGCGGCAGTAGCTGCCGGTCGCGGCGCCGCACGGCGTTCCCGACGAGATGCCGGAGGTGATCACCCCGAGTGATCCTTTGGCGCCCGATTGGTAGGAGGGCATGGTCCAGTGCGAGGAGATGCCGCCGCCGGAGTCCTCGTTGCTGTTCTGGTTCGAGGCGGAGTAGTCGTTCCACACCGTTTCGGTGGGGGGAGGCCCGATCGCCGTCATGTTCGTCGCGCCCACGCCGGTCACGAAGGGCTGGCTGGCGGGGTCGTCGACGGCGAGCGAGCCCGAGGTGCCGCAGTCCTTCGAGCCGTGGTCGCCGGACGCCGCGAAGATCGACTGCCCCTGGGTCGCCGCCTGCTGGAAGAGGGTGTTCTCGGAGTTCAGCGTCGAGGACCCCGCGCTCGTCTCGCACAGGCCCCAGGAGGTGGAGATGACCTTGGCGGCGTTGGCGTTGACCATCGCCGCGTAGACGTTGTACTGGTCGGCGGAGCCGTTCTTGCCCTCGTAGACGATGACGTTCGCCTTCGGGGCGAGGCCGATCACATCCTCGATGTCGAGCGCCGACTCACCCGATCCCGGACCCGTTCCCGGAGTCGTGCAGG
The DNA here is from genome assembly GCA_035551955.1 of Solirubrobacteraceae bacterium. Classification (GTDB taxonomy): domain Bacteria; phylum Actinomycetota; class Thermoleophilia; order Solirubrobacterales; family Solirubrobacteraceae; genus Palsa-465. The sequence continues at coordinate 3,323 of DASZMD010000231.1, forward strand.
TGCCGCACAGGGTGGTCGTAATCGTGGGGTTGATCGATCCGTAGCACGTCTCAAACGCCGACACGTCCGACGCTGAGAACGGCTCGAGCTCGTAGATGGCGACGGTCTGCCCGGCCCCCTCGTCGCCGGCATACAGGCTTCCGAAGCCGTAGCCCGCGGCGATCTGGTCCTCGGTGTGCGCGGTGTTACCTGTCCCGTCGTAGGCACTGAGCGTCGAGCACGGCTGCGGGCCGCTGCCGACGTTGGGCTGGACGGCGGCGCCGCCTTGGGCGCGGGATCCCGCCGGAACCGGCCGGGGCAGGCCCATCGGCTGGGCCAGGGTGAGGTTGTCCAACCCGACGATGCCCTGCACGACGCCGGCGATGGCGGCGGGGACCTGGGGAGCCGCGGTGTTCGTGTAGGCGCGGCGGCCACCGCGCAGCCGCACCGTCTGGAATCCCGTCGAGAACGCCTTGGCGAGCTGGGCTGCGGTCCCGGTCACGGGAATGGAAAGGTTGTCGGGCGCCACCTTGCCCTGATGGAGCCGGTCGGCGCGCAGGGCGGCCTGCACGGCCTGTACCTGCGAGGGGGTGGCGCCGAAGCGCTGCCTGAACTGGGCGACGGTCAAGTACTGGTGGTAGACGCTCGAGCCCGGCGTCGAGACGTCGGTGGCATAGGCCGCCAAGGCCGCCGGGTCCTGCGGGTTCAAGGTGACGGTCGCCCGGATCGTCGTCGCGCCCGGCAGCGACCCGACCTCGTTCGCTCCCGCCGGGACCCTCGGCGCCGAACCGATCCGCTGCGCCGACCGCGTCGAGGCGTCCGCAAGCGCGGCGCGCAAGGCGATATCCCCAATCCCGGTAAGCGCGCACATGCTTGCCACCAGGGCGATCATCCGTGATAGCCGCTCCATTAGCTGGCGGGGATTGTATGCGCGTTCGCGCCGGCCGGCGAGATAATTCGTCGGGGAATGTCAGAACCAATACACCGGATTCACAAGCTTCGTGACGACACGGTCGAGTGGCGCCCGATCGAGGGCGAGGTGGTAGCCGTCGATCTCCGCACCTCCGTGTACTTCGCGATCAACCGCACGGGCGCGCTGATCTGGCCCGAGCTCGCCTGCGGAGCGACGCGCGAGGCGCTGGTGGCGCGGCTCGCCCAGACGTGCGAGATCGATCGCCGTCAGGCCGGCGAGGAGGTGGACGGGTTCGTCGCCGCCCTGGCCGAGCTCGATCTGCTCGAGTCCTGACCGGCCTCGGGCCCGGCCTCGGGCTCGAGGTCCGCGCGGCCGCGGTCACCGAGCAGGCGCCTCAGCTCGGGCGGCCCGGAGTCGCCGAGCACCACGCACGTTCCCGGCCAGTACGGGCTCTGGTTCGGCACCTCGCCGACGAACTGACGGTCGTAGACCCAGGATCCGGCGTTGATCATGCGTCCCCCGGCGGCCGTCCTCCACTCGGCCTCGTCGTCGCCCGGAAGCGGGCCGGCGCGATGGGTGTGCCCGAAGATCACGTAGGGCGCCGTCACCCCAAGGCTGGCGATCACTTGCGCGGTGGCCACGAGCCCGGCCCGGGACAGCGCGGGCATCGACACGTCGCTCTGCAGCGGCCCGAGCCCGGCGCGATTCAGCCCCGCGACCACAGCCGGGAAGGCGCGGACGACGGCGCGGCGCCGGACCGAACCGCCGCCCGCCGTGCCCGCCAGGGCCCGCCACGCGCGCGAGGACGCCCGCTGGGAGCCAGCGACGTTCCCGCCCGCCGACTGCGCCACCGCGTGGATCCACGCGTACAGGGGCGCGAGCGTCCGCTCATAATCCTCGGCGCGATCCGGACCGCCCGGCGGCTCGCCGACCAGGCGCGCCATCACCCCCGCTCCCAGCCGTTCGAACATGGGAATCGTCGTGTGCCGTGCCGAGTAATGGCCGTGCATGGCATACACGTCGTCACGGAGCCACACGCCCGGATAGGCGGCGCGCACCGAGGCGGGCGCCAGCGAGCGCGCGACGGTGGCGAGGGCGTCCCCAGCGCGCCAGTCGACGGGGGATTCGAGGCCCAGCGGCGGCGGCGGGCCGGCGTGGGCGCGACGCTCGAGCCAGCGATCGAGGAGGTAGTGATCGTGGTTGCCGGGGACGATGACCACCTCTCCCCCCTCCCCGAGGACGGCGCCCAGCTCGGCGAGGAACTCCCCGCCCGTGGCCAGCGCCTCGCGCAGCGGACCGTGCCGGAGCTCGAGCACGTCGCCGAGCAGGACGACACGATCGACGCCCTCGAGCGCCGAGAGCAGGGGCGCCCGGAGCTCGGGCCGACGCAGCAGATCGGTGCGCTGCTGCGTACCGAGGTGGAGGTCTGAGATGACGAGGGTACGCAGAGCCTCAGGGGGCGGCGGACTAAGACGCCGCCGCGATCGCCTGGCGGATCGTCTTTGGCAGCATGAAGCGCACGTCCTCGCGAACGACCTCGAGCTCCTGGACGTCCTGGGTCCCGCGCTCGCGGAAGAAGTCGACCAGCCGCTGTACGAGCTCATCGGGAGCGCTCGCTCCGGAGGTGATCCCCACCGTGCCCGCTCCCTCGAGCCATTCCTCGCGCACCTGGAGCTCGTTGTCGATGAGGTGCGAGTCGGCGCCGTACTCGCGTGCCACCTCGACGAGGCGGTTGGAGTTGGACGAGTTCCGCGAGCCGATCACGAGGACGAGGTCGCACTCGCGGGCGAGCTGCTTGACGGCAGCCTGCCGGTTGGTGGTGGCGTAGCAGATGTCGTCGGTGCGCGGCCCGATGACGGCGGGAAAGCGCTCGCGCAGGCGATTGATCACCGCCCGCGTCTCGTCCACCGACAGGGTGGTCTGCGAGATGTAGGCGATCTTGGTCGGATCCTCGACCGTCAGCGCGTCGACGTCGTCCTCGCTCTCGATGAGCACGATGTTGTCCGGAACCTCGCCCATCGTCCCCTCGACCTCCTCGTGCCCGGCGTGGCCGATGAGGACGATGGTGTAGCCCTCGGCGGCGAACTTCTTGGCCTCGACGTGGACCTTGGTCACCAGAGGGCAGGTCGCGTCGATGGTCGCGAGGCCACGCTCGCGCGCGTTCGCGTGTACCGAGGGCGCCACTCCGTGGGCGGAGAAGACGACGGTCGCGCCTTCGGGCACCTCGGTCTCGGACTCCACGAACACCGCACCCCGCTCGCGAAGCTGCTCGACCACGTGCTTGTTGTGGACGATCTCCTTGCGCACGTACACCGGCGCGCCATAGAGCTCGAGTGCGCGCTCGACCGTCTGCACCGCCCGATCGACGCCTGCGCAATAACCGCGCGGCGAGGCCAAAAGGATCTTCTCGGGGAGCGAGGGCATCCCCGACAGTGTAGGCGGCGAATGTCGAGCGCCGGTTAGGTCCGCAGGGTGCGCCGCTTCACGTCGACACCGAGAAAGACCAGCAAGGTCAGCGCGCTCACCGCGAAGAGCAGGGGATACTCGCCGTACCCGCGGTAGCGGAACACGACCCTGCTCGTGCCCGCGGGGACCGGCGTGGCGAGGAGTGCGGGGGCGACCATCTCCGTCCTCGCCGGGCGCCCGCCGACCAGGGCCGTCCACCCGGGATCGAACGATGCGCTGAGGACGGCGATACCCGGCCGACGGAGCGTCACCGTCGCCGCCACCTGGCCTTGGACGAGATCGTCCCGCTCCGCCCTCACCTTCCCCGCCGGGGAGGCCGGGAGGGCGCCCACCCGCGCCCGCGCAGGTCCGGACCGGCTGAAGGCGACCCGGAGGTAGGCCCCCCGCTCGGCCAGGCGGGAGTGCAGCAGGGGGATGCTCCGCACTCCCACGTTGGTGCGGTCGGCGGTGAGTGAGCCGACGACCGTCCCCGCGCGCACGTAGCCGGGCGTTCCGATCCGCCACAGGGCATAGCGGCCGCTCCGCATCGTCAGGTGCGCGGGGACGGGCGCAAGCCAGCCCCGGGGGAGGATCAGCCAGTGGACGGCGAACAGCGCGTAGTCGCTCGCGTTCGTCGCTTCGAAGTAGTACTCGGGGTCGGTCATCAGCGACGCCGTTCGCAGCGTGTAGCCGACCTCGTCGACGTCGCGGCTCTCGAGGTACTTGAAGACCGGAACGGCGCCCACCGTCAGGCTCATGCCCCAGTTCGAGGGCATGCCCGCGTAGACCCGTCCGCCCCCCTCGCGCTCCATGACGGCGATGAGCCGGTCGACTTCGCGGCCCTGGAGCGCCTGCGCCCGCCGCTGATAGCCGACGGCGGCGGCGTTGTGGCGGGCGTAGGTATCCAGCTGCAGCCACGCGGGCGCAAGCACCAGCGCCACGGCCGCGAGCGCCAGGGCGGTGCGGACCCAACCCGGGCGCACGCGCACGACACGGCACGCCACGCGGGCCACGGTCACCGCTCCGATCCCCGCCAGGAGCAGGGCGGCGAGCTGAACGCCCATCATGAAGCGGCGGAAGAAGAGGTCGCCGTGCCCGGGGACGACATCGACGAGCGGGCCGAGCCCGGCCGGGCCGAGGGACAGCAGGACGCACCCGACGAGGGCGGTGACCACGGCGCGCCCGGCGGCATCCGCCCGCCACCGGCGGAGCACGCAGACGAGGCCGACGGCAGCGAAGGCGGACACCACGGGGACGCGGCCGTGGTCGAGCAGCTGCCCGGAGCCGAGCCAGCCGAGGACGCGCGCGCCGTACCCGTTCACGAGCGGGGTGCCCTGCAGGACCTCGTTGGTGGCCGCCCAGTTGCGCTGCCCAAGCAGGGGCACGATCACCCACGCGCACGCCAACAGGGACCCGGCGAGCACGAGGACGGCGCGGCGCGCCGCGACCGCGATCGGCCGTCCCGCGACGAGCGGCCACAGGAACAGGGGAAGGATCGCCAGGTAGCCGGTCTCGAAGTGGAACGCCACCGTGAGCGCCACCAGGGCGACGGCGGGGAAGTAGTGGCGACCGTCGCGGATCGCGCGCCAGCTGAACCCCCAGGCCAGGGGCAGCGTCCACGCCGCCCACAGCTGCGTCCACACGCCGTAGCCGACCCACAGGTAGGCCTTGTCCTCGTAGCCGACCCCGACCACGCTGGCCAGGAACGGGGACATCGCCGCCGACACGCCGGCCGCCCAGCGATCGGCCCCGAGCAGGCGCGCGCCGAGATAGATGGCGATCGGCCACAGCGAGAGGAGCAGATACAGCGTCCACCGAAAGGCGACATCGGGCCCGACCGCCAATCCCAGCAAGCCGGTGACCATGGCGGGCAGGCTCTGGTAATGGAGGAAGTGCGGTGACCCGAGCCCGAGATAGGGCCACCAGCTCGTCAGCGGCAGATGCCCGGCTCGGAACTGGAGGGTTGCGAAGCGGACCATCTGCTCGTGCAGGGAGCTGTCGTTGAGGTAGGCGACCGCGCGCGTCTCGGGCCTGAGGCTGTAGAGGCCCCAGGCCACCGCTGCGGCCACGAGCAGCCACGGCCCGGGTTGCCGGCGTCTGGGCCGGCCCCCGCCGTCTGAATCAGCCACCCGGCCCGGTGCTACCGGTGCCGTAGACCACCCCGGTGCTGCCCGCGCCCGTCGCGCCACCCGGCCGGCCGGTGTTCCCGCTCCCGCTCACCACGCCCGTGTTCCCGGTGTTCTTGACCACGCCGGTGCTCCCGGTCGGGTTGACGACCCCGGTGCTTCCCGTGCCCACCCCGGTGCTCCCGGTGACGGGCACGGGCACGGGTGGCGGCTTCGGCTTGGGCTTGGGCCTGGGCGGAGTCCTCACCACGCCGCCGATGCCGGTCACGCCCGTCTGCCCCCGGTTGGCCGTGCTGGCGCTGGCTCCCGTGCCCCCGGGATTGGTGCGGGGATTTCCCGTGTTGGCGGTCATCGGCGGCGGGTTCGAGCACGCATTGGCACACAGCCAGTCGGCGACCCCGCCCGGATCGCTGATCACCCTCGACCCCTTGACGATGATCGTCACCCACCACTCGCCGTAGTTATCGGTGAACTCGACCTGGCAGGACCGGCGCCCGTGCGCTCCCCTCGGCCCGCAGTGGACCTGTTCCACCGACAGCGCATGGAAGAACGCCTGGATGTTCCTGGTCAGGGGCGAGACGGCCGCGCTCGTGGCGTTGGGGGCGACATTTGAACTCCCACAGGCACCGAGCGCCATCGCCGCCGCCACCGCGACTCCCGACCACAGCCAATGCTTCATGAATCCCTCATCAGCCCAGCGGTGACTCTAGAGCTTCGCCGCGGCTCTCGTGGTCCGAGCGTCAGTCGTTAGCGGTAGCGGTCTCCAGCAGCTCGGCGAACCGGCGCCGGGCCTGCTCGCGCCGGGTGGGAATGTGCTCGCTGGGGATCCCGTCGGCGGGAGCCTCGTAGCCGCGGAGCACCTGGCGGGCGACCGAGGCGCGATGGACCTCGTCGGGACCGTCGTAGAAGCGCGCCGCGCGCGCGTAACGGTACATCGCCTCGAGCGGCAGATCGGTCGAGTAGCCCAGCGACCCGTGAGCCTGGAGGGCGCGGTCGACCACGTCGTGGAGGACCTGCGCCCCGTAGAACTTGATCAGGCCGATGTCCCGGCGGGCGGCGAGCACGCCCTGGGTGTCCATCTTCCACGCCGCGTGCAGGGTCATCAGCCGCGCCGCCTGCATCTGCGCCGCCGAGTCGGCGATCCAGTTCTGCACCGTCTCCTTCTCGGAGAGCAGGGAGCCGTGGGCGTAGCGGTAGAGCGAGCGCTCGCACAGCATGTCGAAGGCGCGCTGAGCGACGCCGAGCCAGCGCATGCAGTGGTGGATCCGCCCCGGGTAGAGGCGCTGCTGGGCGATGAGGAAGCCTCCGCCCTCGGCACCGAGCAGCGCCTCGGCGGGAACCCGGACCTCGTCGTAGCGGATCTCGGCGTGGTTTCCGTAGCGCCCGAAGCTCTCCCACGGGTGCTCCATGGTCGCGACGTCGCGGACGATCGTCACCCCGGCGGTATCGGCGTCGACGATGAACATCGAGGCCCGCTGGTGGGGCCGGGCCTCGGGATCGGTCACCGCCATGACGATGAGGAAGTCGGCGATCGATCCGTTGGTGGAGAACCATTTGTGTCCGTTGATCACCCACTCGTGTCCCTGGCGCGCGGCCGTGGTCTGGAGCAGGGTGGGATCGGAGCCGGCGGTCTCGGGCTCGGTCATCGAGAACGCCGACTTCAGGTCGCCGGCGAGCAGCGGTTGCAGGTAGCGGTCCTTCTGCTCGGGCGTGCCGGCGAGGGCGAGGATCTCCGAGTTGCCCGAGTCGGGCGCCGCGTTCCCGAACACCAGGGGAGCGACCGGGCTGGTGCCGAGGATCTCGTGCATGAGCCCGAGCTTGACCTGGCCGAACCCCTGGCCGCCGAGCTCGGGGTCGAGATGCGCGGCCCACAGGCCCGCCTCCCTGACGTGATCCTGGAGCGGCGCGACGGCGCGCACCAGCGCCTCCCATCCGAGGTCCTCGAGCAGCGTCTCGAGCGGCCAGATCTCCTCCTTCACGAAGCGACGCATCCACTCGAGCTTCGCCTCGAATTCGGGCTCGGTGGAGAAGTCCCAGGCCATCGCCGCAAGCGTACAGCGCGTTAACTCCACGCGGGCCGCATCCGCGGCTAATCTTGGTCGCCATGGCGCAGGAGCATCTCGACCGGCTCACGTCCATCGATGCTTCCTTCCTCCATCAGGAGGGGCCGGAGTCGCACATGCACATCGGCGGGATGCTCCTGTTCGAGGGCCCGCCGCCGGAGTTCTCCGACCTGCTCGATCACATTCGCGGGCGCCTGCACCTGGTGCCGCGTTACCGCCAGAAGCTCGCGACGCCGCCGCTCGACGCGGGCCGGCCCCTGTGGGTGGACGACCCCAACTTCAATCTCGAGTACCACGTCCGCCACGCGGCGCTGCCCTCCCCGGGCACCGAGGCGCACCTGCTCCAGCTTGCGGCGCGGATCGCCTCCCAGCAGCTCGACCGGGCCAAGCCGCTGTGGGAGTGCTGGCTCGTAGAGGGAATGGCCGACGAGCGCTTCGCCCTGATCATGAAGACCCACCACTCGCTGGTGGACGGGATCGCGGGAGTCGATCTCGCCACCGTCCTCTTCGACCTCTCGCCCGACGGGCCGGCGCCCAGCGACCAGGCGCTCGAGCCCTGGCGCCCGGCGCCCGAACCCTCGCCCGCCGAGCTCGTGCTCGCGGGGGTGCGCGGGTTCGTCACCACCACCGCCGAGATCGCCACGCGCGCGGCCGTCGCCGCCGCCCAGCCGAGCCGCACGCTGTCCGCCGTCCGCGACGTCGCCGAGGGCGTCGGCGAGATCGTCTGGGCCGGACTCAACCCGGCCCCGGAGACGCCCCTCAACGTCCCCATCGGCCCGCACCGCCGCTTCGCCGTCGTGCGTCAGGAGCTCGCCGACTACAAGTTCGTCAAGGACTCCCTCGGCGGCACCGTCAACGACGTGGTCCTCACCGTCGTCTCGGGCGCGCTCGCCCGCTGGCTGCGCTCGCGGGGGGTCCGGACCGAGGGTCTCGAACTGCGCGCGCTCGTGCCCGTGTCGGTGCGCACCAAGCACGAACGCGGTGCGGCCGGAAACCGCCTCACGGTCATGCGCGGTCCTCTGCCCGTCTACATCAGCGACCACGTCGCCCGGCTGCGGTTCGTCAAGCAGGCGATGGACGGCCTCAAGGACTCAAAGCAGGCGGTGGGCGCCGCCACGCTCGCGAGCGTCAACAACCTCGCCCCCCCGACGGTGCTCGCGCAGGCCTCGCGGCTCAATTTCTCCACCCGGCTCTTCAACCTGCTCGTGACCAACGTCCCCGGCCCCCAGCTGCCCCTCTACGTGCTCGGGCGCCGGCTGACCGATGCCTTCCCGATCGCCTTCCTCCCCCGCAATCATGCCCTCGCCATCGCCATCATGTCCTACGACGGCGGGATCGACTACGGCCTGCTCGGCGACTATGACGCCCTCTCCGACATCGACGTGATCGCCGACGGGATCGAGGACGGGCTGGGCGAGCTGCTCGAGGCCGCGCGTGGCGGTGGCGGTGGCAGCAAGGCGGGCTCGGGCTCGAGCTCTGGCGCGAGGCGGCGCGCGAAGCCCGCAGCGACCCCCGTCGAGAGCAACGGCGCCCGGGAGTCCAGCAACGGGAACGCCTCTTTCATCCCCAAGTCCACTTCCCGCTCCAAGCGCGGCCCCGCCGCCGACATGCGCGCCAAGCGCACCGGCGGACGCTCGTCTTCGCCCAAGGGCCCGCCGCGGCGCGGCTCCGAGTAGGGTTGCCGCTCATGGCCGAGGACTTCGAGCCGGTTCAGCCCGGCGAGATCGCCTTCACGCTCGACCTCACGGCGGCACAGCTCAAGGTCGTCCATACCGGGCTGAGAGGTCTCCTCGACGACCTCGGCCACCACGAGCACGACGTCCGCCAGGTCGTCGCCTCGGTCCTCGACAAGCTCCCCGACGAGCACTCGATCCGCGCGATCAACCTCGATCACGAGCTTCACCCCCGCGACGACGCGGCTTAGTTTCTCGCGCTTACGCGCCGCCCGAAGACTCATCTCACCAACCTGCCGCGCGCCGCGGCGTTCTCTAGGTGGGTGGGGTGCCTCGGCGTCACCGGACCCCCCACCCCTCCGCCCAAGTCTCGGCCGGGGTAGCCGTCGCCCCCTGAGCGGCGCTCCGGCGGGCGGATATAACCGGGCGGGCCCGAGGGATCGGGCCCGCCCGGTACTAATTGCACAGGCTTGGGGTCAGAAACCGAGAGCGAACTTGGCGTCTTCGCTCATCTTCTCCGGCGTCCACGGCGGGGAGAAGACCATGGTCGACTTGACCTCATCGACCTCGCCGAGTTCACCGACGAACTCTTCGATCTGCTCGGAGACCTGCGGACCGATCGGGCATCCGGGGCTCGTCAGCGTGAATGTCACATTGACCGAACCGCCGTCGACCTCGACGTCGTAGATGAGGCCGAGCTCGACGAAGTCCAGGCCGAGCTCGGGGTCGATCACGTCGCGCAGGGCTTCGGTGACGTCTTCAACGGAAACCATGCTCTCCAGTCTACCCGCCCAGCCATCGCTCCCCGAGATCGAGAAGCCGGCGGTCGTCGAAGGCTGGGGCGAGCAAGGTCACTCCGAATGGCAGCCCGTCGGGTCGGGGCGGGGCGGGAAGCGCCAGGGCGGCGAGGTCGATGAGGTTGACGAAGTTCGTGAAGCGGCCGAGGCGGGCGTTGACGGCGACGGGATCGGCGGCGACCTGCTCGTGGGTGGGGTGAAACGGCGTGGTGGGCAGGAGCAGGGCATCGAACTCCTCCCACAGCGGCGCCGCGGCGGCGCGGAGCTCGGCGAGCCGGTGGACGGCGTCGAAGATCTCG
>DASZMD010000232.1:0-7082 GCA_035551955.1 Solirubrobacteraceae bacterium
CGGGGTGGAGATCACCCCCCGCCCACCGGGCCGGAGGGCTCATCCTGCAACATCGCCTGCACCCCCTGCGGCGAGGCAGGATTCCCTCATATGATGCCGACGCCGCCAATGTTCCGCCGTGCCAACTACAGCTCAGGGGACGACTTCGTGCTCGAATACGGTGAGCTGCGATTCACGTTCAACGAACGCGATTTCCGCGAGCGCTGCGAACAGGCGGCGCGGCGGCTCGGGTTCCTGTGCGGCCGGATCGAGGACCACGAGGCCGAGGACCTGATCAACCTGGTGGTCAATGGGGAGGTCACCGACCCGGCCTCGGGCCTCGGCGAGCACGTCAACGACTGCTGGCCCGAGCTCGTGGGACCGTCAGAGCGCTCGCTCGTGCACTGGCTCAGGCGCCTCATCTTCCGCAGCGCCTGGCTCGATCAGCGGGTCAAGGAGGGCGAGCTCGACGTCGCCTTCGACGAGGCCGTCCACAGCTTCGTCTACATCCAGCCCGACCGCGGCGGCGAGCCGATCGAGCTCGCGCCCGAGCCGAGCTGGAACCGCGTCGCCTACGTACCGCGCTGAGCGCCCGCCGCCCTACCCCGCGCCCAGGTGGGCCGAGGCGACCACGTCCTGGTCATGGGGCGCCGGGTTGTCGAGCAGCAGCCGGGGCACGGTGACGAGTCGGTACCCGCGGGCGCGCAGATGCTTGATGATCGTGGGCAGGGCATCGACCGTCTCCTGCCGGTTCCCGCCGGCGTCGTGCATGAGGATGATCGCGCCGGGGCGGGCGCCGGAGACCACGTTGTGGACGATGGTGGCCACCCCGGGCTCGAGGTAGTCGTTGCTGTCGACCGTCCACATGACCATGAGCATCCCGTACTTGTGGAGGAGCGCGAGCGTCTTCGCGTTGTAGGCGCCGTAGGGCGGCCTGAACAGGCGCGGGAAGGGAGCGCCGTACTGGCTGATGGTCGCGGCCTCGTCGAGCAGCGCGTTGCGCTGATCGTTCTCTGAAAGCTGCGACATCGGCTGGTGCAGCATGGTGTGGTCGCCGATCGGATCGCCGCGGGCGACGATCGCGCCCGTCGAGGCGCTGAACCAGCGGAGCATGAAGCCGACCTCGAAGAAGGTGGCGGGAACGTGCTTGCGCTCGAGCACGGAGAGGATCGCAGGGGTGTAGGGGCCCGGCCCGTCGTCGAAGGTCAGGGCGATCTCCCGCTTCTCCGAACCGGCGATGCGCACGAACGGGGTGTAGGCGAGCGTGTGGTTGATGGCCCCGTTCTCGGCTGCGACCTGGCGTGCCTCGAATGACCCGCTGCCGGTTCCCGCGAGCGCGTGGATCCGCGCGAAGAAGCTCGTCGAGGGCGCGGAGCCGAGCGGGATGGAGGCGGCCCCGTTTCCGTGTCCCGAGCCGGTGGAGATGCCGGCGATCAGCGATATCAGGGCGACGATCCCGATCGCGGCCGCGGCGGCCGCGCGACGGCGGCGGCGCTGGAAGACGGCGCTGGTGACGCGAGGGGCGCGCGGCAGCTCGACGCTCTGCGCCCCACTCCCTACAGCCCTCGAAGTTGAAGTCGGTTGGTCGTGCATCCGCACTGCCTTGCCGGCCTCATGATGGCGCGCTCAACGGATGGGCGCTCCCCGGTCAACTACGCTGCACGGCGATGTCAGCGCGCGTCTGGGTTGTCATGCCGACCTATAACGAGGCCGAGAACCTGGACCGGATCGTCCGCGCCGTGGACTCCGAGCTCGAGCGCGTGGCGCCGGGAGCGCACCGGATCCTGGTCGTCGATGACAATTCGCCCGATGGAACCGGGGCGATCGCCGATGCGCTGGCCGAGGAGCTCGACACGGTCGAGGTGCTCCATCGGGCACACAAGCAGGGCCTCGGCCAGGCCTACCTGGCCGGCTTCGCGCGTGCCCTGGCCGGCGACGCCGAGCTCATCGTCGAGATGGATTCCGACTTCTCCCACGAGCCTCGCTACCTCCAGGATCTCGTGCACTCCGCCGAGGACGCCGATCTCGTGCTCGGCTCGCGCTACGTGGCCGGCGGCGGCGTCCGCGACTGGGGTCTGCTGCGGCGGCTGATCAGCCGGGGCGGCGGCCTGTACGCGCGCACGATCCTCGGAATCCACGTTCGCGACCTCACCGGTGGCTTCAAGTGCTTCCGCCGCGAGGTGCTGGACGCGATCGAGCTCGGGAGCGTGAGCTCGGAGGGATACACCTTTCAGATCGAGTTGACGTACCGCGCGCTGCTTGCCGGGTTCCGCGTCAAGGAGATCCCCATCGTCTTTCAGGATCGCGCCGCCGGGAGCAGCAAGATGTCGGCCAGGATCGCCTTCGAGGCGATCTGGCTGGTGCCCCGCCTACGGCGCAGCGCCGCTGCCGCCATCCGCCGCACCGGCGGTGCCTTAACCGAATCGCAACCTCGCGATACGCGGATTTGACCGGCGCGCGGGCATCCTTCGAGCGCATGAGCGCGCGCGGTCGTCCACTCGAGGTCGTGCCGGAAACAGGAACCTTCGAGCTGCCGCCGCTCGAGCTGGCATCGGCGCCGGGTCGAGTGATCACCGGCGGCGCTCGCACCGGCGCGCTGGCCGCGAGGGCCGGCCTCGCCGGCGTGCTCCTCACGGGCATGGTGGTCGCCTTGTCGGCCGCCCAGACCAACGATCTCGTACCGCAGTCGGTGCGGCCCATGCCAGGCTGGCTGGCCGGGGTGTTCGCGAACACCGGGGTGGGGCTCGGTCCCGCGGCGCTCATCATCCTCTTCGCGCTCATGTTCGCGTCCTACGTGCTCGCGGTCCGCGGCGCCGCTGAGCTCTCGCCCCGCGTCGTACTGGCGAGCATCACCGCTCTGGCCGCGATCTTCCTGCTCGCTCCCGTGATCCTCTCCACCGACGTCTTCAGCTACCAGGCGTACGGCCGGATGGGGACGCTGTACGGCACCAATCCCTATCTGCACGGCCCGAGCACGATCCGGCTCGATCCGCTCTACCCGTTCATCGGCTCGAAATGGGTTTCGACGCCGACCGCCTACGGCCCCTTGTTCACCGCCGTCAGCTACCCCCTCGCCCACCTCGACATCTCCGCCAGCGTGGGCGCCTACAAGTCGCTGGCCGCCCTCGGCTTCCTGGCGACGGTAGCGCTGGTGTGGAGCGCCGCCCGACTCCGCGGACTCGATCCCGGCCGGGCCGCGATGATCGTCGGACTCAATCCGCTCACCGTCGTGTGGGGACTCGGGGGCGGCCATAACGACCTGCTCATGCTCGCGGCGATGGCGGCCGCCATCTACGTCCTCCTCCAGCAGCGCCAGGCGACGGGCGCGGCGATGATCGCCGTCGCCACCGCGATCAAGCTGACGGCGGCGGTGGTCCTCCCCTTCGCCCTCGTTCGGCCCCACGCGGACCGGCGGCGGCTGCTCCTGGGCGCCGGGATCGCCAGCGCCCTGGTCGCCACCCTCGGCTTCGCCCTGTTCGGGATCGGGCAGATCCACCTCTTCGCGACGCTGCAGCAGAACCAGGCCGCGGGGAACTGGCAGAGCATTCCCGGCTTCATCTCGACCGAGCTCGGGCTCGGCGGCGTGGGCCGGCTCGTGGGCATCCTCCTCGGCCTGGTCTTCGCCGGCGTCACCGTGTGGCTGCTGGTCCTCGTGCACCGCGGTCGCCTCGACTGGATCGACGGCGCCGGCTGGGCCACCGTAGCCATGCTCCTGACGGCAAGCTCGCTGCTCCCCTGGTACATCGCCTGGCTCACGCCGCTCGCGGCGCTGAGTACCGACCTGCGCCTGCGCCGCTGGACGCTGGCGATGACGGGCGTGATGATCGCCATCAACATGCTGGCGTGGGTGCCCAACGGCTCCACCCTGCTCGGACGGTAGCCGGCTGGTAGCGAAGACCGACAGTGGCGCTCCGTAACATGAGCTCATGAGCTGGCAGGCTGACAGCGAGGTGCGGGGGCGGCGGTCGCTGGGGCTGCTCAGCGTGGTCGCTCCGGTGTGCAACGAGGAGGCCACCATCCACGAGTTCTACGCGCGCGTGCGCGGCGCGCTCGAGGGGATCAACTTCGAGCTCGTCCTCGTGGACGACGGCTCCACCGACGGATCACCGGCGGCCATGGAGATGCTCGCCTCCGAGGACCCCCGCGTCCGCGTCGTCTACCTGTCGCGGAACTTCGGGCACCAGACCGCACTCACCGCCGGCCTCGACAACGCCCGCGGCGACGCCGTGGTGATGATCGACGCCGACCTCCAGGACCCTCCCGAGCTCATCCCCCGGATGCTCGACCACTGGCTCTCAGGCACCGACGTCGTCTACGCCGTCCGCGAGCAGCGAGCGGGCGAATCGAAGTTCAAACTCGCCACCGCCCGCTGGTTCTACCGCCTCTTCGACACCCTCGCGCAGGTGGAGCTCCACCACAATTCCGGCGACTTCCGCCTCCTCGACCGCCGCGCCCTCGACGCGCTCCTCTCGATGCGCGAACGCAACCGCTTCCTGCGCGGCATGACCGTCTGGGTCGGCTACACCCAGGCCGCCGTCCCCTACACCCGCGATGCCCGCCACGCCGGCGAAACCAAATACACGCTCACGCGCATGCTCCGTTTCTCCCTCGACGCGATCGTCTCCTTCTCCGACCGCCCGCTGCAGATCGCGACCCTCCTCGGCTTCATCATCTCGACCCTCGCCTTCGTCGCCATCCCCGTCGTCATCGTCCTGCGCATCGTCGGCTCCTACCTCCCCGGCTTCGGCGCCATCACCATCGCCGTCCTCCTCCTCGGCGGCATCCAGCTCATCGCCATCGGCATCATCGGCGAATACGTCGGCCGCATCTACGACGAAGTCAAAGGACGCCCCCTCTACCTCGTACGCGCCAAACTCAACATACCCGGGGAGGAGACCCACTCCGTCGAGGCGCCCCACGAAGGCGAGACGCTGGTCTAGCCTCCAGCCGGGTTGGGGCCCCGCAGGGGGCGGAGCGGGCGGACATCGCCCGGGGCGTTGAAGTCGCCGGTGGCGGGACTCTCGGCGAGCGCGCGCTCGACGGCGGTGAGCCGGTTCGAGAGCCCCTTGATCGCGTCGGCGATGGGATCGGGCAGGTGGACCCAGTCGGTGTCCGGCCCCTCGGGGCGGCGACCTTCGACGCGTACGGGATGACCGGGGTTGCCGACCACCGTGGAGTTCGGCGGCACGTCGTGGATGACGACGCTGTTGGCCCCGATCTTCGAGCCGTGGCCGACGGTGATGGGTCCGAGCAGCTTCGCCCCCGAGCCGATCGTGACGTTGTCCTCAACCGTCGGGTGGCGTTTGCCGGTGGCGAACCCCGTGCCCCCCAGGGTGACCCCCTGGTAGAGGGTGACGTCGTTCCCGATCCGCGCCGTCTCGCCGATCACCACGCCCATCCCGTGGTCGATGAAGAGGCCGTCGCCGATGTCCGCCGCCGGGTGGATCTCGATTCCCGTGGCCGCTCGCGAGAAGGTGGCGATGGCCCGGGGCAGGAGGGGGACGCCGGCGCCGTGCAGGGCGTGCGCGACGCGGTGGGCCAGGAGGGCGTGCACGCCCGGCCAGGTGGCGAGGATCTCGAGCGAGCCGACGCCGCGGGCGGCGGGGTCGCGGGTGGTAGCCGCGGCGACGTCGCGTCGGATCTCCGTCGCGGTGCGGGCAAAGAGCCCGAGCCCCAGCATGGTGTAAAGCGTAGCGATCGGCCCGCCCCGCGCTACGGCGCGAAGAACGGAGTCGACACGTAGCGCTCCCCCGAGTCGGGAAGCACGATGACGATCCGGGCTCCGCGCGACTCGGGGCGGCGGGCGATCTCGAAGGCGGCCCAGGCCGCGGCGCCGCCGGAGATACCGGCGAGCACGCCCTCGCGCCGTGCGAGCGCGCGCGCCGTCTCGATCGCGTCCTCGTCGTGAACGGGGATCACCTCGTCGAGTATCTCGCGGTTGAGGACGGCGGGGATGAAGCCGGCGCCGATGCCCTGGATCTTGTGCGCGCCCGGGGGGCCGCCGGAGAGGACGGCGGAGGAGGCGGGTTCGACGGCAACCACGCGGCAGAAGGGGTTGCGTTCCTTGAGCACCTCCCCCACCCCGGTGATCGTGCCGCCGGTGCCAACGCCGGCGACGAACACATCCACGCGACCCTCGAGCGCCTCCCAGATCTCCGGGGCGGTGGTGCGGCGGTGGATCTCGGGATTGGCCGGGTTGGAGAACTGGTCGGGGAGGAACACGTCCTCGCGCTGGGCCAGCGCTCTCGCCGCGTCGACCGCCTCGCTCATCCCGCCCAGCGATTCGGTGACCTGAACCTGGGCGCCGTAGAGCCGCAGGAGCCCTTCGCGCTCCCGGCTCATGCCCTGGGGGAGCGTGAGCACGAGCTCATAGCCCTTGGCCGCGCACACGAAGGCGAGCGCGATCCCCGTATTCCCGCTCGTGGCCTCGACGATCGTCGTCCGCCCCGGCTCGATCAGCCCGTCGCGCTCGGCGGCCTCGATCATGGCGACCCCGATCCGGTCCTTGACGCTCCCGCCGGGGTTGAAGGCCTCGAGCTTGGCGAAGAGCTCGACCTCGACGCCCGGCAGCATTCGCGTGAGCTGGACCATGGGGGTCCGCCCGACGTGCTGCGCGATGTTGGTGGGAATGTGTGGCATCGCCTCCCAAACCCTATGAGAAACCCCTGCTTGGGGACTTACCGCAACCCGATTGCGGGAAAACCACGGAGCAGCGATTTCCCCAGATGCCGAAACCACGAGTATCGAACCACGGCCGATTGCCTCGGCACCATGGGGAAGGACAAGATCATGACTGCACCGACCAGCGAACTTCGCATCGACACCGGCCACGAGCCCGCCGGGGACCGGATCAAGGTCCTGCTCGCCGACGACCACCCGATGGTCATCGCCGGGATCCGCCGCACGATCGAGCCTTTCGGAGACATCGAGGTTGTGGGCGAGGCCCATTCCGGGCCCGAGCTCATGCGGCTGATCGAGCGTCGCCGGCCCACCCTCGTGCTCCTCGACATGCGGATGCCGGGCGTGGAGGGGGTCGAGCACATCCAGCACATCCGCCGGAACTGGCCGCAGATCAAGATCGTCGTCCTCTCCGCCTGCGACGA
>DASZMD010000233.1:0-7822 GCA_035551955.1 Solirubrobacteraceae bacterium
TCTCCGCCTCGCCGTGGGCGAAGCTGACCAGCGGCATGAACCGGCGGTGGTCGACGAGCTCGACGTCGATGTGGTGGTGCTCGCGCAGCCAGTCGACCGCCGTATAGCCAGTGATCCCGATCGACGCCACCTCGATCAGTATGTGCGTCGGGTCAACCCCCGTCACACCTGGAGTGGACTTCAGCCGCTGCACGTCTATCACCTCGATCTCAGGCACCTCCGAGGCCAGACGATCGCGCACCAGGGCGGCACCCTGCAGTCCGCGCTCCAGCAATTGTTGACCTTCGCGCACGAACTGCGCCCGCGCACCATCGATGCTCGAGAGCAAGAGCACCGAGTTGCTGGTGCTCTCCTGCAGCTCAAAGCACAGCGCCAGCCGCTCGGTATCAATACGGTCCGAGCCGACCGAGAGCACCGAGGTCTGGGACATCCCCGTAAGCGTCTTGTGCACCGACCCGATCGCCAGGTCAGCTCCCTGCGCCAGCGCCGGCTCGGGCAGATCCTCGTGCTCACCGAAGGCGTAATCCAGCGCCCAAGCGTCGTCGGTGACGAGCGGCACACCGTGCCCGTGCGCCGCCTCGGCGATCGCCTCGATATCGGCACTGGTGCCGTAGTAGCTCGGAGTGAAGATCATCACGGCCTTGGCCTCCGGATGACGGTCCAGCGCCCGGAGCACATCCCCTACAAGCACCCCGTGAGCCAACTCCAGCTCCTCGTCATAGTAGGGATCAACATAGACCGGCCGGGCCCCACTGAGGATCAGCCCTGCGAACGCCGACTTGTGGCCGTTGCGGGCCATGACGATGGTCTCTCCCGGCCCCACCACCGACATCATCGCCACACGGGCGCTCAGCGACGAGCCACCGGTCGAGAACAGGGTCTGCTTGGCACCGACCGCGTCAGCAAACAGCTGCTGCGCGGTGGCCTGGACCTTGTAGACCTGATTGCGCGTATCGATCCCGTGGGTGGCGGGCAAATCGGCCCGCGCCGCCTGTGACCCCGCCCACTTCGTGAACTCCGGTGCCGGCCCACGGCCGCCGTTGTGGGCGGGAATAGAGAATGTGAGCAGATCACGCTCCCAATAGGCGCAGATCGCATCCGCGATGGGAACGGTTGACTGATCCTTGCTCGCCGGACTGTCCCGCTGCTGCTTGACAGCGTCCTTGATCCTGTTCAGTGTCTTCTTGCTCGTGCTCTCCACCGCAGCGCACCTAACGAGCTCAGCCGGACTTCTTACCTCCCTTTCTACCGGCGGCAGCCTTCTGGGCGCGGTTACCACCGCTGCCGCTGCCGCTGCTCTTGCTGCTCTGACTGCTGCCCGACTGTCCACCGCCGGAGTTCTTGCCGCCCTTCTTGGACGCTCCGGGCGTGTTGGAGATCGCTGCCGCACGGCCTTTGCTCATCCCCTTCTTGCGCAGCCCCTCGTATTGCTTGTCGTTCTTGACGCTCGAACCATGGTCCTTCGCCATCGTGTCTCCTTTCCTCAGCCGGCGAGCCGACTAGCGAGCTTTTCCTTGCCCTGCTCGCCGCCCTTGCGACTTTCCGCCTGAGCGCGCTTGAAGAACTCGACAAGCTCAGAATCGCCATCACGCTCGGCGTCCTGAACATAGCCCTCCAGCCGCAGCGCGTTACTCAGACATTGCTCGGTGAACCAGATCAGGTTGTAGTCCTTGTCCTTGGTACCGGTCACGTTGCCGGTTTCCTGCGCACCCGCTGACATCTCGATCCTCCTCCTATTGGATAGATATTCGGGTGGGAGCTACCCGCTTTCGGCGGGCAGATATCGCGGCCGAGGCGCCTTGTCCTCTCATGCCGCGGGTCTACTCACAAACTCGGTGGCCAGCGAAACGAGAACGACAACGGATCACGACGAGATCCGTAGGTGGGTCGAAGAGCACGGCGGCGTGCCGGCGACGGTGCGCGGGACGCGCGACGATGGACCCGGTGTATTGCGCATCGACTTCCCGGGCGGGGCCGGGGAGGAAGAGCTCGAGCACATCTCGTGGGACGAGTGGTTTGACAAGTTCGACCGCGAGAACCTCGCCTTCCTCTACCAAGAGCGCAAGGCCGACGGCGAGGACTCGACGTTCTTCAAGCTCGTTTCCCGCAATTAGGCCGGGCCGCTACTCCCCGTCGGGAACCAGACCCGCTGAGGTGAGCAGGCCCTGGATGCGCTGGAGCATCTCGGGATTGGCGTCGCTCTCGGCTCCCTCGCAGCGCTTGAGGTAGGTCTGGATCAGCTTCAGACCCTCCTTGGGGAGCCCCTCTTCCTCGCTCTCGAGCGAGGGCAGGACCAGGGCCAGCGCCTCCTCAATCGTCGTGATCGCCTCCTGGCGCCGACCGAGATCGCCGAGCCGGTCCGACTGATTGGTGAGGGCGGTGGCGAGATCGGCTCCGAACACGTCGGGACGCGTCGCCGCCAGTCCGCGGAGGATCTCGACCGCCTCGTCGCTGGCGGTGAGTGCGTCCTCGCGGCGGGCGACGTCGCCGAGCCGGGCCGACTGGTGGGTGAGCGCGGTCGCGAGGTCGGGCACATGTATATCCGGGTCCTCGGCGGCCAGCCGGCGCGTGATCTCCACCGCCTCGTCGATCGCCGCCAGCGCGTCCTCGCGGCGGCCGGGGCCGTTGAGCATGAGCGACTGGTTGGTGAGGGCGAGCGCCAGGTCGGGGAGGTACGCGTCCGGGTCCTCGGCGGCCAGCCGACGCCTGATCTCGACGGCCTCGTTAATCGGCGCGAGGGCCTCCTCGGGGCGGCGGAGATCGTTGAGCCAGCCCGCCTGATTGTTGAGGGCGGTGGCGAGGTCGGGGAGGGACTCGTCTCCCCGTGCCTCGGCCAGCTCCCGCCTGATCTCGACGGCCTCCTCGATGACCTTCAGTGCCTCCTCGCGCCGCCCCAGCCCGCTCAGGGATCCCGACTGGTTACTGAGCGCGGTGGCGAGCTCGGGCCGGAACCCGTCGGGCCTCGCGGCGAGCAGCCCGCGCCAGATCGCGACCGCCTCCTCGAGCGCCGCCAGCGCGTCCTCGCGGCGTGCGAGCTCGCTGAGCCGGTTGGACTGGTTGTTGAGGGCGGTTGCCAGCTGAGGCGCGAACGTCGCGCCGCGGGTCGCCGCCAGATCCCGGTAGATCTCCGCGGCCTCCTCGCTGGCCGCCAGCGCGTCCTCGCGGCGCCCCAAGAGGCTGAGCAGGAGCGACTGGTTATTGAGGTCGCCGGCGATCTCGGGGCGAAAGGCGTCCGGGCGCGTCTCCGCGAGCTCGCGGAAGGTCTCGACCGCCTCCTCGCTCACCGTGAGCGCCTCCTGCGTGCGTCCGAGGCCGCTGAGCATGAGCGACTGCTTGCTCAGCGCGGTCGCGAGCCTCGGGCGGAACCCTTCGGGGCGCAGGGAGGCCAGCTCCCGGTAGATCTCCGCCGCCTCGGCGGCCGTGGCGAGCGCATCCTCCTCGCGCCCGAGCCCGGTCAGGTAACCGGACTGGTTGCTCAGCGACATCGCGAGACCAGGGAGGAAGGCATCCCGATACTCGGCCGCCAGCCCGCGGCGGATCGCGACCGCCTCGCCCACGGCGGCAAGCGCGTCCTCGTCGCGACCCACCTCGCTGAGCCTGAGCGAATGGTTGCTGAGGGCGGTCGCCAGGTCGGCCGTGAAGGTATCCGGGCGCTGCGAGTTCAGGCCGCGGTAGATCTCGACGGCCTCCGCGCTCGCCTTCAGGGCCTCGTGGTAGCGGCCCAGTCCGCTGAGCATGAGCGATTGGTTGTTGAGCGAATTCGCGACCTCGGGGAGGAACGCATCAGGGCGCTTGGCCGCCAGCGCACGGCGAATCTCGACGGCCTCCGCGACCGCGGCGAGCGCGTCCTCCTGGCGCCCCACGCCATTGAGCATCGCCGACTGGCTGTTGAGGGCAGCCGCGAGCTCGGGCAGGAACTCGTCGGGACGGGTCTCGACCAGGTCCCGCCGGGCCTTGACCGCCTCCGCCACCGCGCTCAGCGCTTGCTCCATCGCCTGCGCTGACGGTATGCCCGCCTCCTCTGCCATGCCTCACCCGCTCTCTCGTCGTGACCAATCGATCCTAGCCTGCCGGGCTGTAAAACTCTGCGGGGGCATGTTCACCGTAGTCGAGCGCCGACCGATCTCCGACGAGCTTGCCACAGCCGCGGAGCAGTGGCTGATCCGGAACGGGATCGAGGAGGAGGTGGGCGCAGACTGGCTCGAGCTCGTGTGCGAGGACGGCGACGTGTTCAGGCCCGACAACATCATGCTCCACCTCGCCGTCCCGCTCTGCGAGGTCGCGCCCGGTGACTCGGTCGACGCCGGTCGCGCGCAGACCGTGGGTCGGGTGTGGCCGGACGAGTGGGCCCAGGTGGGCGAGGTCCCCCGGGACCTGGTCCTGGCGCGCACCTTCGAGCGCCGGGAGGACCTGTGGGTGGGCGCGTGTGAGCTCGCGGCGCCGGTGCGCGAGCTGTTCTCGGTCGAGGACCCGGAGGCCATGCTCGCGGTCATGAACGCCACGCGGCGAACGTTGAACCGCGGCGTGCTGAGCATCAGCGGCGACCCGGATGAGAAATTGACGTTCACGGTCGTCGAGGGCGACATCGCAGCATGGGGGACCACCCGCGCCCGCGTGCCCGAAGCGTTCAGATACTGGCTCGACGGCGGCCCCGCGATGGAGCTCGCTCGCCCCCTGCGCGAGGCCACCCACGTAGTCGGTGGCCTGGGGGCGGCCTCTGACCTCATCGTCACCAACCAGGAAGGGGTGCGGTCCCGCTGTCGGCTCGAAGCGGACCGGCCCGCGCCCGAACCGCTCGCGGAGGACCACTTCGAGAGGCACGCGCAGGGCCGTGTCGAGGGGCTGCGCGTCGATCGCCAGGGCGGACTCGGCCGCGAGGCGCTCGCGGCGATCGCCAACCTGCGTCCTCGCGAGGTGAGCTTCGCCGTCGCCGATGACGGCAGCCTGGTGATCGCGGGCGACGACGCCGATGCCTTCACGCTGGCCGGTCCGGGCTTTGCCACCCGGGACGACCGCCGGAACACCCCCATCGTGGTGCCCTACATGGTGGCGCTGGCCATCCACGACGGCGCGGCGGGCGGGGTCGTTGATCTCGCCGTCGACGACAGGTGGGGTCGCCTCCACCGCGCCGACCAGGGCGTCACCGTGCAGTGGGCGCGCTAACTGCTTACGTCGGGCTGTAGCCGTGGAGCTGGTCGCCCGTCGCGGCGTGGATGCTGGCGTTGAAGGAGACGATGATCCGGTCCTGCTCGCCGCTGTAGGGCAGCGCCTGATGGGCGAGCCAGGAGGGGAAGAGCAGCAGCTGGCCGGGGATCGGCTCGATGTCGTGGCTCGGCGGCATCAGGTAGGCGTTGCCGACGTCGACAAAGGCGCCGCCCAGGGCCTCGAAGGGCGGCCCGTAGAGCCGCGTCACCCCGTTGGCCGCCCCATAGACGGGATCGGTGACGCGCTTCTCCGGCTCGTCGATCTGGACGATGTACACGCCCGACCACGAGCAGTTGCCGTGCGTATGGACGTCGTGGAAGGCGCCGTTGCTGCTCACCTGAAACCACATTCCCTCGATCCCCACGCGCAGGTCGAAGGCCTGCCCGGCCCACGCCTCCCGGTTCGCCTCCCGGGCGGTGTCACCGATGCTCGAGACGATGAAGCCGACGAAGTCCTGCCATTCGGGGATCTTCACGCGGTGGAGGAGGTCGTCGTCGCTGGCGAAGAAGGCGCCGCGCTCCTCGCCGCGCTGGCGCTCCTGCGCTTCCCGTCCCTGGGCAAAGGCGTTGACGAGCAAGGGGTTGACCGCGGCGGCCTCGGCGTAGCGGTGCAGCCCGATTGGGGTCGGCCACAGCCAGTGGAATCCGGCACCCATCTCCATCCCTGCGCTCCTTCCCGTCGCCTGTCTAGGGCGGCGATCGTATCGAAGCGCGCACGGGCGCCGGAAGCGCGCACCGAGTGGCTTTGCTTGGCCGCGATCGGGCCTAAGCCCTGATGAACCAAGCGCCGATTGCGATCAAGGAGTACTCCATGGCCCACAACGTGCTCGTCCCGCCCGCCCGCGTTCCCCGCGGTGCCCCCGCCGACGGCGACGGGATCGCGCTCGGGACCGGCCCGGTCACCGTCCACCTCTACATCGATTTTCTCTGCCCGTTCTGCCGCAGCTTCGAGGAGCAGAACGGAGAAGCGATCGACGAGCTGATCGACAACGGCGCCATCACGGCCATCTATCACCCCCTGGGCTTCCTCGATCGGCTCTCCACCACGCGCTACTCCACCCGCGCCGCCGCCTCGTCGGGGTGCGCCTCGGATGGCGGGCGCTTCCGCGAGTACCTCTACGCCCTCTATGACAATCAGCCGCCAGAGGGAAGCGCCGGTCTGAGCGACGAGGAGCTGGTCCGGCTCGGGCTCCAGGTCGGGCTTGAGGAGAGCTTCGCGGGGTGCGTCGAGTCGGGGGCCTACATCGAGTGGGCGGAGTACGTGACGGCGCTGGCCATCGCGCGGGGCGTGAGCGGCACCCCGAGCGTGTACGTCGACGGGGTCGGCGTGCCCGCGAGCGCGGGCGCGATCGTCGCCGCTGCCTTGAACCGGGCGTAGGCGCGATGCTGTCGCGGTGCGCGTCCTCGTCACCGGGCATCGCGGCCAGATCGGTAGCCGCACGAGCGAGCACCTCGAGCGCTCGGGGCATGTCGTCCTCGGCTTTGACCTGGCCGACGGTGCGGATCTCCTCGACCTCGCGGCGGTGAAGCGCGCGGCCGCCGGCTGCGACGCCGTCGTCCACCTCGGGGCACTCCCGCATGACACGGCGGGAAGCCCCGAGGAGATCATGGCCGTGAACGTGCTCGGGACCTGGCACGTGCTCCTGGCCGCAGAAGCCGCGGGCGCCGCTCGGGTGATCCATTTCTCGAGCGCTCAGGCCCTCGGGATCACAGAGGGCGAGCGGCTCCCCGATTACTACCCGATCGACGACGATCATCCGCGCCGGGCGATGCGCCCCTACGGTCTCTCCAAGCGACTGGCCGAGGACCTGTGCGAGGGCTTCACGGCGCGCACGGGGATCGCGACGCTGTCGCTCCGGCCCGTGGCCGTCTGGCGTCCGGACACCTATGCGCGGGTGGCGGAGGAGCGCGGCGCCGAGCCGCGCTCGGAGTGGGAGCCGTTCTGGGAGCACGGCGCCTTCGTCGACGTGCGCGACGTTGCTCGGGCCGTCGAGGACGCGCTCGCGGTTGCGCTCTGCGGACACCATCGCGCGCTGCTGTGCGCCGACGACATCGCGGCCAGCGCTCCCAGTCTCGAGCTGGCGGCCCGGCTGGCTCCCGGCGTCCCCGTGCGAGGCCCCGAGCGCTACGAGGCCGACCCGTGGCGGTCGCTCGTCGACTGCTCGGCCGCCGCAGCGCTGCTCGGCTGGCATCCCTGCCACCGCTGGTCCGACCGGGGCGCTGCGACGTAAGATCCGGGCGATGAGCGAGCAGCCGGCTCCCCGACCGCTCTTGCCGCCGTTCGACGAGGGCTCGGCTCGCCAGAAGGTGCAGGCGGCCGAGGACGCGTGGAACGCGCGAGATCCCCAGCGGGTGGCCGGGGCCTACACGCCGGACTCGCGGTGGCGGAACCGCTCGGAGTTCCTCGTGGGCACGGAGGAGATCGTCGCCTTCCTCACCCGCAAATGGGAGCACGAGCTCGACTATGCGCTGCGCAAGTCGCTGTGGGCGTTCTCGGACAACCGCATCGCCGTGCGCTTCCAGTATGAGTGGCACGACGCCTCGGGTCAGTGGTGGCGGAGCTACGGGAACGAAAACTGGGAGTTCGACGCCGCCGGCTACATGGCCCGGCGCGAAGC
>DASZMD010000234.1:0-4356 GCA_035551955.1 Solirubrobacteraceae bacterium
GAGGACGTCCGCGAGGGCCTGACGGCGGTGATCTCCGCCAAGCTCAGCGACCCCCAGTTCGAGGGCCAGACGAAGACCAAGCTCGGGAATCCCGGCATGGCCGGATTCGTGCAGACGATCGTCAACGCCCGCCTCGCCGAGTTCCTCGAGGAGAACCCGCGGGATGCCAGGGAGGTCATCACCAAGGCGGTGCAGGCGGCACAGGCTCGCTCCGCCGCGCGCAAGGCGCGCGACCTCACCCGCCGCAAGTCGGCACTCGAGAACTCGACCCTTCCCGGCAAGCTCGCCGACTGCTCGGTCAAGGACCCGTCGCTCGCGGAGCTCTTCGTCGTCGAGGGTGACTCGGCCGGCGGCTCGGCGGTGAGCGCCCGCGACCGCAGCACGCAGGCGATCCTGCCCCTGCGCGGCAAGATCCTCAACGTCGAGAAGAGCCGCATCGACAAGGTGCTCGGCAACGTCGAGATCCAGGCCCTCATCACTGCCATCGGCACCGGGGTGCGCGACGAGTTCGATCTCTCCAAGGCGCGTTACCACAAGGTCGTCCTCTTGACCGACGCGGACGTCGACGGCGCTCACATCCGCACCCTTGCCCTCACCCTCCTGTTCCGGGAGATGCAGCCGCTGATCGAGGCGGGTTACGTCTATATCGCCAAGCCGCCGCTCTACGCGCTGCGCCAGGGACGCAAGCACCGCTACATCGAGCGCGAGTCAGAGCTCGAGGACATCCTCCTCGGCGACAAGCTCGAGAAGATCGAGGTCTTCGATCGCCACGGGCGGCAGTTCAAGCTCACCGACGCGCGCTGGAAGCGGTTCTCTCGGCTGCTCAAGCAGTACGAGGGGTGGGCCGCCGCCTTGCGTTCGGCCCATGGTCACGGCATCGTCGCCTTCCTTCACGAGGGGCGGCTGCTCGAGGCGCAGATCACCAACGTCGAGGGCCTGCTCCGTCACGTCGAGGAGAGTGGGCAGAACGGCGAGGCGTATCAGACCGAGCTGCTCTTCGAGGATCCAATCGAGATCGTCGTGCGCACGGTCGAGGCCAAGACCGGGCTTGCCAGCACCCACCGGGTGCGCCGCGCCGCGCTCGAGGCCTCCGAGTACCAGCACCTCGCCGGCGTCCACGCCGAGCTCGAGGCGCTCGCCGGCTCCCCGCCGTTCACCGTGAAGCTGGGCGAGCAGACCCGGGAGGCGTCGAGCTTCGAAGCGCTCCGCGAGGCGATCCTCGGCGTCGCCCAGAAGGGTGTCGAGTATGTGCGCTTCAAGGGACTTGGTGAGATGGACGCCGACGAGCTCCGTGACACCACCATGGACCCGGCGTCACGCACGCTGGTACAGGTGACGATGGAGGACGCCGCCTCCGCCGACCACGTGTTCTCGATGCTCATGGGTGACCAGGTGGAGCCGCGCCGCGCCTTCATCGAGGAGAACGCCCGCCTCGTGTCTAACCTGGATATCTAGTTATGTCAGCGGTAGACACCATCGGCGGCGGCAACATCGAGCCTCGCGGGCTCGAGGAGGAGATGCGGTCGGCGTATCTCGACTATGCGATGTCGGTCATCGTCGGGCGTGCTCTGCCCGACGTCCGCGACGGCCTCAAGCCCGTCCATCGCCGCGTCCTCTACGTGATGAACGAGCTCGGCCTCCAGCCGAACCGTAAGCACGTCAAGAGTGCGCAGATCGTCGGCGAGGTAATGGGCAAGTTCCACCCTCACGGTGACGCCTCGATCTATGACGCCCTCGTGCGCCTCGCCCAGGACTTCTCCATGCGTTACCCGCTGGTCGACGGCCACGGCAACTTCGGGAACATTGACGGTTACGGCGCGGCGGCCATGCGCTATACCGAGGCCCGCCTCGACCGTCTCGCCACCGAGATGCTGCGTGACCTCGATGCTGACACCGTTGACTTCGCGCCCACCTACGACGGCACGCGGCAGGAGCCGCTGGTGCTGCCGGCGCGCTTCCCCAATCTTCTCGTCAACGGCTCTTCGGGTATCGCCGTGGGCATGGCGACGAACATTCCGCCGCACAATCTCAAAGAGGTGATCGGCGCCACCATCGCCTACATCGACGATCCCGAGATCGACGTCGATGGGCTGATGCAGCACATCAAGGGCCCGGACTTCCCCACCGCGGGGACGATCCTCGGGCGCGAGGGCATTCGTGACGCGTATGCCACCGGCCGCGGTCGGGTGCGCGTTCAGGCCAAGGCCCACATCGAGCCGATCGGCCAGGGCAAGGAGGCGATCATCGTCACCGAGCTCCCGTACCAGGTGCGCCGGGACGGCGAGGGTGGGCTGATCCTGAAGATCAAGGAACTGCACGACCAGAAGAAGATCCCCGAGATCAGCGACCTTCGCAACGAGTCCGACCGCAACGGGATGCGGATCGTGATCGAGCTCAAGCGCGACGCCATCCCGAGAGTCGTGCTCAACAAGCTCTACAAGCACACGCCCATGCAGACGACCTTCGGCGTCAACGTGGTGGCCCTCGTCGACAACGTGCCACGGACGCTGTCGCTGCGCGAGGTGATCGGCCACTACGTCGATCACCAGCGCGAGGTGATCATCCGGCGCACCCAGTTCGAGCTGCGCCGGGCCGAGGAGCGTGCCCATGTGCTCGAGGGGCTGCTCATCGCCCTGACGAACCTGGACGAGGTCATCGCCCTCATCCGCGCCTCGCGCGATCCCGCGCAGGCCCGCGACGGGCTCGTCGAGCGCTACGCGCTCACCGTCGTGCAGGCCCAGGCCATCCTCCAGCTCACCCTCAGCCGCCTGACGGCGCTCGAAGCCGACAAGGTCAGGCAGGAGCACGCCGACCTCGTCGAGCGGATCAAGGAGCTGCGCGAGATCCTCGGCGACGAGCGCCGGGTCAACGAGCTGATCAAGGACGAGCTCGCCGAGATCCGCGACGCCTACGGCGACGAGCGCCGGACGGAGATCACCCACGCCGAGGGCGAGATCGACATCGAGGATCTCATCGCCGATCAGCAGATGGTGATCTCGATCACCCACTCGGGCTACATCAAGTCGCTCCCGCTCTCCACCTACCGCCAGCAGCGCCGGGGCGGCGTGGGCGTGACGGGGATGGACATGAAGGACGAGGACTACATCGAGCACCTGTTCGTGTCCTCCACCCACGACTACCTGCTCTTCTTCACCAACCGCGGCAAGGTCTACCGGCTCAAGGTCTACGAGCTCCCCGAGGCCTCGCGCACGGCCAAGGGCCGCGCTCTGGTCAACCTGCTCCCCCTGCGCGAAGGCGAGCGGGTGCAGTCGGTCCTCTCCACGCGCGACTTCACCGAGGGCAAGTACCTGGTCTTCGC
This sequence comes from Solirubrobacteraceae bacterium, assembly GCA_035551955.1. Lineage (GTDB taxonomy): Bacteria > Actinomycetota > Thermoleophilia > Solirubrobacterales > Solirubrobacteraceae > Palsa-465. The sequence continues at coordinate 3,320 of DASZMD010000234.1, forward strand.
GACCCGCAAGGGGATCGTCAAGAAGACCGAGTTCCTGGCCTACAACACACCGATCAAGGCTGACGGGATCATCGCCATCAACATCCGCGACGACGACGAGCTCATCGCCGTCCGGCGCACGAGCGGCGAGGACGACATCATCATGGTCTCGCGCTCGGGACAGGCCGCGCGCTTCAGCGAGGATCAGGTTCGGGCCATGGGCCGCGACACGAGTGGCGTGCGGGGGATGAACGTCTCCCAGAAGGGCAACGCCGTGCTCGCCATGGATGTCGCCCGCGACGACCAGGAGCTGCTCGTGGTCACCGAGAACGGGTACGGCAAGCGGACCCCCATCTCCGACTATCCCGTCAAGGGTCGCGGGACGATGGGCGTGCGGACGATCCAGCTCACCGAGAACAAGGGCGCCCTGGCCGGCGCGCTCGTCGTCCGCGAGCACCAGGAGCTGGTCTTCATCTCCCAGAACGGCATGGTCCAGCGCACCTCGGTGCGCGGCATCAACCGCTACGGACGCTCCTCTCAGGGCGTCCGCGTCATGAACATCCGCGACGACGACCAGGTCAGTGCCGTGGCCCTGGTGGTGGACTCCGAAGCGACGGCGGCCCCGGTCATCGATGGCGCGCCGGGGGTGGACGTCGCGGCGCTCGACGACACCGCGGCGCCGCCGCTCGACGACGACAGCGCCGACCCTGAGTAGGAATTTTGTCTCGCCGACGCATGTCCGCCTCGCCATTCGCTAATCTGCCTTTCACCAGAGAAAGGAGGTGGTCCGCCATTGTCTGACAGTTCTTGCGGGACCCTGGAGGTGTCCGGCCCTTAGCTCGGCAGGCTGACCCCGCTAAGCGGAGTCCAGACCGAGACACCGTCGGGGCAGGTACCGGGAGTAGTCCCTCCGGTCGAGAGTAACCTCGCCTCGACACAAGTCAGCCAGACGTACGCGAAGGGCGCCGCAGTCGACGGCGCCCTTCGTATTTAAGCGATGGGCTGGCGCGCCCTTGCGCCGGCGCCAGCCGAGCTCACGCCGCCAAGTACTGCCGCCA
>DASZMD010000235.1:0-2432 GCA_035551955.1 Solirubrobacteraceae bacterium
CGCGACAAGGGCGGCTGGCAGGTCGCCCCCGCCCCCGACGGGCGCGGGACGCCCGACGAGCACAAGCCCCGCCCGCCGCACCGGCTCGGCGGCTTCTGGATCTTCGTGCTCGTGCTCCTGGCGGTGAACTTGGTCTCGGTCCTCGCCGTCCAGCCCGGGTCTCAGCCGCGCGTGCACGTGCCGTTCAGCCCCTTCTTCCTCAACGAGGTCCAGGGGGGCCAGGTCAAGTCCATCTCCTCCAAGGGCGACACCATCAACGGCACCTTCACGACCAAGATCCGCTATCCGGCGAGCGATACCAAGGCGACCCCGACGACGCTGTTCTCGACCCAGGTCCCGTCCTTCTGGAACAACCAGCAGTTGGCGGCCCTGCTGGAGTCCAAGGGCGTCACCGTCAACGCCCAGTCGACGACGACGACGACGTCGCTGCTGGCGGAGATCCTCCTCGGCTTCGGCCCGACGCTGCTCATCGTCGGCCTCTTCATCCTCCTCGCGCGCCGCGCGCAGGCCGGGGCCGGCGGCATGGGCGCGCTCGGCAACTTCGGCCGATCGCAGGCGCGGCGCGTGGACCCCGAGAAGATCCGCGTCACCTTCGACGACGTGGCCGGGATCGACGAGGCGAAGAGCGAGCTCACCGAGATCGTCGACTTCCTGCGCGATCCCGCGCCCTATGAGCGCCTCGGCGGCCGCATGCCCCACGGCGTCCTCCTCTCGGGGGCGCCCGGGACGGGCAAGACGCTGCTCGCGCGCGCGGTTGCGGGGGAGGCACAGGCCGCCTTCTTCTCGATCGCCGCCTCGGAGTTCATCGAGGCGATTGTCGGCGTCGGCGCCTCGCGGGTGCGCGACCTGTTCTCCAAGGCCAAGGAGGCGGCGCCGTCCATCATCTTCATCGACGAGCTCGACGCCATTGGCCGCTCGCGCGCAGGCTCGGTGGCGGTCACCGGCGCCAACGACGAGCGCGAGCAGACGCTCGATCAGATCCTCACCGAGATGGACGGGTTCGAGAGCACCGAGGCGGTGGTCGTGCTCGGCGCCACCAACCGGCCCGAGGTCCTCGACCAGGCGCTGCTGCGCCCTGGGCGCTTCGACCGCCGGGTGACCGTGCAAGCGCCCGACCGCGCTGGGCGCCGGAAGATCCTCGAGGTGCATACGCGCGCCATACCCCTGGCCGACGACGTCGACCTCGACGCCCTCGCCTCCTCGACGCCGGGCATGGTCGGCGCCGACCTCGCCAACCTGGCCAACGAGGCGGCGCTGCTCGGGGCGCGCCGCCAGCACGACAAGGTGACGATGGCCGACTTCACCGACTCGCTCGAGAAGATCATGCTCGGCGCGCCGCGCGGCACGCTGCTGAGCCTCGAGGACCGCGAGCGCACCGCCTATCACGAGTCCGGTCACGCCCTCGTGGGCATGCTCTCGCCCGATGCCGACCCGGTCAGGAAGATCTCCATCATCCCCCGCGGCATGGCCCTCGGAGTGACGTTGTCGACGCCCGATACCGACCGCGTCTCGTACTCGCGGGAGGAGCTCGAGGCGAAGATCCGGGTCTCGCTCGGCGGGCGCGTGGCCGAGGAGGTCGTGTACGGCCGGATCACCACGGGCGCCGAGTCCGACATCCAGCAGCACACCCAGATCGCCCGTCAGATGGTCGGCCGCTGGGGGATGAGCGAGAAGATCGGTCCGATCGCCGTACTCCCCAGCGACGGCAACGGTCCCCTGCTGCCCGGCGTGAGCGAGACCTCTCAGGAAACCGAGCGGCTGATCGACGAGGAGATCCACCGGATCGTCGAGGAGGCCCACGTCGAGGTCACCCAGATCCTCTCAGACCACCGCGACCAGCTCGAGAGCCTCTCCCAGGCCCTGCTCAAGGCCGAGACCCTTGACGCCGTCGACGCCTACGCGGCCGCCGGCGTGTCCATGCGCGCCGCCGAGCTCATCCCCGAGCCCGGCCCGGCCGGCGCCCGCTCATAGCCAGCGCCCGAGCGCGCGCGTGGTGAGCTGCGCGAGCGTGGCGCCGAGGAGCGCGCCGCCGATCACGTCCGCGGGGTAGTGAAGCCCGGTGTGGACGCGCGAGTAGGCGACGAGGGAAGCGAGCGCCGTGATCGGGATCGCCTCGCGCGGGAGGAGGGCGCCGACCGCGGTCGAGAAGGCGAAGGCCGAGGCGGCATGGCCCGAGGGGAAGGACGTGCTCGCGGGCATCGGGGCCCGGCGCCCCGCCGGCGCCTCGCTCGGATCGGGGCGGCGGCGGCCGCCCAGCGGCTTGGCGATCAGGTTGGCGACGGCGGAGGTGACGATCACGGCGGCGATCCCCGTGGCCGCGGCGCGGCGGCCCTGCGGGCCCCGGGTGGCCGCCAGGATGGCGGCCGAGGCGAGCCACAGCCGCGAGTAGTTGGCCGCCTGGGTGAGGGTGCGCATGGCGGGGTCGATGCTCG
>DASZMD010000236.1:0-13944 GCA_035551955.1 Solirubrobacteraceae bacterium
GCAGCGGATCGGGCTGGCCCGGGCGCTCACCCTCAACCCGAGGGTCATCGTCGCGGACGAACCGGTCAGCGCCCTGGACGTTTCCATCCGGGCCCAGGTGCTCAACCTGATGAAGCGGCTGCAGGCCGATCACGGGCTGACGTACATCGTCATCTCCCACGACCTCGCCGTCGTCAAGTACCTGGCCGACCGGATCGGCGTCATGTACCTGGGCAAGCTGGTCGAGACCGGCTCGGGCGAGGATATCTACAAGCGCCCGGCTCACCCCTACACCGATGCGCTGATCAAGACGATCCCCCTCCCGGACCCCGACGCCGAGCGCAGCAAGGACGACACCGGGATCCGGGGTGAGCTCCCGAGCCCGGTCAACCCGCCGTCGGGGTGCCGGTTCAGGACCCGCTGCCCCCGCGCGCAGCAGCGGTGCGCGGACGAGGTGCCGGAGCTGCGCCGCTTCGGCCCCGGCCACCGAGCGGCCTGTCACTTCCCGCTCCAGTCACCCCAGGGCCAGGACGAGTCCGAGGTGGCGGTCGCCGATCGCCAGGCCTGAACGCGAGCGGGCTGGAAAGGGAACCGGCGGCGCGTACGGAAGTTAGGCTTTCGCGGTGAGCTTCGCCCCCCCTCAGATCCTGCTCGACGACGAGGCCTCCTCCGGGGCCCTCGAGCCCGTCGCCGGGGGCACCCCCGGCCTCTCGCCCGATCGCCTGCTCTGGCACAGAGTCCGCTCGGACCGCGTCGCCAGGATCTCTGCCGCCGTCATCCTCGCGCTCGTCCTCATCGCCATCCTGGCACCGTTGCTCGTCGACCTCTTCGGCGTCAGCGGGCCGAACGTCCGCAACCCGGGCACGCTCAACGCCTTCGGCCTCCCCTCGGGGCCGAGCCTCGGGCATCCCTTCGGCGTCGACGACCGGGGACGGGATGTCCTGGCCCGGGTCCTCTACGGGGCGCGCCTCCCCCTTGAGGTCGGCCTCCTGGGGACGGCACTGGCGGCGCTCATCGGCACCGCGGTGGGGATCGCCGCCGGGTTCTACCGCGGCTGGCTCGAAACGGTGCTGATGATCGTCGTGGACGCGTTCCTGGCCTTCCCGGCCGTCCTCCTGGGCCTGGCCATCGGCGGCGCCGGCGGTCCGGGCCTCGGCACGGTGATCTTCATCGTCGCGCTCGCCGGCTTCCCCTATATCGCGCGCATCGTCCGCCGCCGCGTCCGTGCGCTGCGGGAAGGGCAGTCGGTGCTCGCGGCCCGCGCGCTGGGCGCCTCGGACGCGCGCATCCTCGCGCGGGAGATCATGCCCAGCCTGCGCGCGCCGCTGATCGCGTACTCGGTCCTGCTCATCCCCACGAGCATCCTCCTCGAGGCGGCTCTGTCCTTCCTCGGCGTGGGCGTCAGCCCCGCCACCGCCGACTGGGGAGAGATGATCTCCCGGGCCGGCCGCGACATCCTCTCGGGCGATTCGGCCTGGTGGTACCTCATCTTCCCGGGCCTCGCCCTCGTTCTCACCCTGGTCGCCTTCAACCGCGCCGGCGAGGTCCTCGTCGAGGCGCTGGGCGAGCTCGGATGGCGGGGGCGGAACCGATGAGCGCCTACATCGCCCGGCGCGCCGGGCGGGCGATCGTGCTCCTCGTCCTCGTCACCCTCCTCGGCTTCCTGCTCTTCACCGTGCTCCCGGGCGTGCACGGCTCGACGTCCTTTCCCGACTACCTGAAGGCGATCTTCCTCCACTTTAATTTCGGCTACAGCGGCCGTGATCACCAGCCGGTGCTCAGCCTCGTGGTGGGCCGGCTCCCCGCGACCCTGTCGCTGGTGGTGGGCGCGGGGCTGCTCGCGGTCGCCTTGGCCGTCCCCCTCGGGGTCCTCGCCGCGCTCCGTCGCGGCACGAGCTTGGACCGCGTGGCCATGCGCACGGCGCTGGGGATCCTCTCCATGCCCGTGTTCTGGCTCGGGCTCATCCTCCTCTACCTGTTCGCCTCTGACATCGGCAAGATCCCCATCTTCCCGGGCGCCAACTCCTACGTCGGCCTCACCGCCGACCCCGGCAAATGGTTCACCTCGCTCATCCTCCCGTGGCTCGCGCTCGGCGCCGCCGAGGCGGCGATCTACTCCCGTCTGCTCCGGGGCCGGATGCTGGCGGCCATGGATGAGGACTACATCCGCACCGCCCGGGCCAAGGGCCTGTCCGAGGAGCGGGTGGTGTGGGGACACGGCGCCGTCGCCGCCGTGGCCGGGGTCGTCGCCGTGGTCGGGCTCGACCTCGGCGGGCTCCTCAGCGGCGCGGTGCTCACCGAGACCGCCTTCCGCATTCACGGCATCGGGTTCCTCGGCTACGACGCGGTCGCGCACGCGGACTTCGCGACCGTCCAGGGCACGGTGCTGCTGGCGACGATGGCGGTGATCGTGGTCGGCCTGATCGTCGATGTCGGCTTCGCCTGGCTCGACCCGCGGGTGAGCGCGGCGTGAGCGAGCCGCTGCTCAGCGTCGAGGGCCTGCGCGTGGCCTTCGAGACCGACCACGGGGTGGTGCATGCCGTCGACGGCATCTCCTACGCGGTGGCGCCGGGGCGGACCCTGGGGATCGTCGGCGAGTCGGGGGCGGGGAAGACGGTCTCCGCGCGCACCTTGCTCGGCCTGACCCGCGGCCCCCGCACGCAGATCGGCGGGCGGATCATGTTCGGCGGCGGGGACCTCGCCTCGCTCGGCGAGGAGGGGCTTCGGCATCTCGCCGGCGACGTCGTCGCCCTGACCACTCACGACCCGCTCTCGGCCCTGCATCCCCTCTACCCCGTGGGCGCGCAGGTGATCGAGGCGATCCGGGCGCATCGCGCCGTGTCGAAGGCCGCGGCCCGCGACCGGGCGATCGGCCTCCTCGAGCTGGTGGGAATCCCCGATCCCCATCGTCGCGTCGACGCCTATCCGCACGAGCTCCCCCCGGGCCTGCGCCAGCGGGCGATGATCGCCGTCGCACTGGCCAACGGTCCGAAGCTGCTCATCGCCGACGATCCGACGCGCGGGCTCGACGTGACCGTCCAGGCCCAGATCCTCGCGCTCCTCGCCGACCTCGGGGAGCGACTCGGGATGGCCATCGTCTACCTCACCCGTGACCTCGGCACGGTGGCGGAGATCGCCGACGAGGTGGCGGTCATGTACGCGGGGCGCATCGTCGAGCTCGCCCCCGCCGGCCAGCTCTTCCTCGCCCCCCAGCATCCCTACACGTGGGGACTGCTGCGGTCCCTGCCGCGCCTCCCCGAGTTCGGCGTCGAGCAGCCGGTGCCGATTTCGGGACCGCCGCCGAGCCTCATCCAGCGGCCGCAGGGCTGCCACTTCCATCCCCGCTGCCCGTACGCTCAGGACTCCCACCGACGCATCGATCCCCAGCTTCGGCCCGCGGAAGGCGAAGAGGGCCACAGCGTCGCGTGCCTGCTCCCCGCCTCGGTGCGACGCCAGATCTGGCAGGGCCTCGAGGCCGGTCACGACCTGCCGTCGCTCCAGCAGCTGGCCGGGGTGCTGGTGCGCGAGGGGCGATCGTGAGCGCCTCGGCCTCCCGGCTGATCGAGGTCAGGAACCTCGTCAAGCAGTTCCCGGGCCGGGGCCAGGGGAGAGCGGTGAGAGCAGTCGATGACGTCTCCTTCGAGGTGATGAGCGGCGAGACACTGGGCGTCATCGGCGAGACGGGCGCCGGCAAGACCACGCTCGCCCGGCTCATCGGTCGCCTGCTCGACCCCAGCTCGGGCGAGATCCGCCTCGGGGGCCGGGACCTCGGTGCGGTCACGGGCGCCGAGCTCCGCCAGCTGCGCACCGAAGTCCAGATGCTCTTCGGCGATCCCTACGCGTCGCTCAACCCGCACCGGACGGCCGGCGCGATCATCGGCGAGGCGTTCGAGATCCACCCGTCGGCGCTCACCGGGGCCGATCAGCGCCGGCGGGTCCAGGACCTGATGCGCCGGGTCGGGCTCGACCGCGGCCACCACGACCGCTACCCCCACGAGTTCTCGGCCGGCGAGCGGCAGCGGATCGGGATCGCGCGGGCCATCGCCCTGGGGCCCAAGGTGCTGATCGCCGACGAGCCCGTCGCGTCCCTCGACCTCTCGATCCAGGCCCAGGTCCTGAGCCTCCTGCGCGGGCTCCAGCGCGAGCTCGGCCTGACCCTCATCTTCATCACCAGAGACCTCGCCGTCGCCCGGCACATGTGCGACCGCGTCGCCGTCATGTACCTCGGCAAGATCGTCGAGCTGGCGCCGGCCGACGCGCTCTACGGCTTCCCCCGCCACCCGTACACGGGCGCGCTCATCTCCGCGGTGCCGGCACTGAGATCGCCGGGAGACGACGGCAAGCGCGAGCTCCTCACCGGCGAGGTGCCGAGCGCCGCCGACGCGCCCTCGGCTTGCCGCTTCCACACTCGCTGCCCGAAGGCCCAGTACGAATGCTCTCAGCGCGAGCCGCCGCCCGCCGACAAGGGTGGGGGAACGGTGGCGGCCTGCCACTACCCGCTAACGCGTGAGGAGGCGGACGGGCGGCTCAGCCCCGCGGGGGCCGCCTAGCCCTCGGCCTCGGCCTCGGCTTCGGCTTCGGCTTCGGCTTCGGCTTCGGCTTCGTCATCGTCCTCGACGTACAGCGATTCCGCCGCGAGCTCGTCGCCGCGCTTGGAGAAGAGCTTGACCTCGAGGTAGTCACCCCGGAAGTTGTCGGGGGCGATCAGGGTGAAGCGCTCCTCGATCAGGTCGCACTGGTCGACGGCGAGGTTGGCGAGCTCGGCCGTGACCTGAGCGCCCCCCGGGATCAGGGGGATGCCCCAGATCAGGGTCATGTCCGCCGCCTTGTCCGGGGCGCCGCGCCAGCTGCCGATGACCTCGTCGTTGAGGTCGAGCTTCCAGTCGGGGTTGGCTTCGTGGAGCTCGGCGGTGAAGTCGGCATGGGCCTCGAAGTCACTCGGGCCGCCCTCGCCCTCGGTGAAGGACACGAAGCCGAAGAGCTCGTACTCCTCGGTCGTCCTCGCCACGGCGGGAATGTAGGTGCGCCCCGCGTAGGTGCGGTCGGGGAACCACGAGACCTCCCCGGGCTCGCCGATCTCCTCGCCCTCGGTGTCGATCGCCCGGCAGGCGGCGATGAAGTGCTCGCGCAGCGTGTCCGCCCACCGTCCGTAGGGCAGCGATTCCTGCGGCGGCTCGGCGGCGAAGCTGATTACGAAGCGGTCGGTGGGAGGCATCGGCGCGACCGAGAGCATAGGCGCTCGGGCCGGTGAGCGCCCCTCGGTGGGGCTAGTCTGGTGCGGTGGCGCAGAGCCAGATCTACGCGCGAGCACGCGGACCCCTGGGGCCGGTGGCCGAGCCCTTCGCCGCCCGCGCCCGCCGCCGGCGCCTCGAGCAGTTCATGCGCGTGACGGGCGTCGGGCCCGAGACCCGGATCCTCGACGTCGGGTGCGGCGGGTTCGGCCTGCGCGCCCTGCTGCCCGACTTCGACATCACCGGCGTCGACCTCGTCGCGCGGCCCGAGTACCCGGGTCCGTTCGTGCGCGCCGACGCCACCGAGCACCTGCCCTTCGACGACCAGGAGTTCGAGATCGGCTATGCCAACAGCGTCATCGAGCACTTGGCGCCCGAGCGCCGCCCCGCCTTCGCCCGCGAGCTCAGGCGCGTGTCCCGGGGCTGGTACGTCCAGACGCCGGCGATGAGCTTTCCCATCGAGCCCCACGCGCTCCTGCCCGCCGCCCACTGGTTGCCGCGTGCGCTGCGCCGCCGCTATTGGCGCCTGGGGGCGGGGGGAGATCCCGACGAGGTCCAGCTCCTGCGCCGCCGCGAGCTCGAGCTCCTGTTCGGTCCCGCCATTCCTGAGCGCTTTGGCCCGCTCACCAAGAGCTGGGTATGCGTGCGCTCGCCATAAGGTCCCCTGCCCCTCAGAAGGCGCCGCGGCGCGAGAGCACGGCGGGGATGGTCTTGAGCATGATCACGAGGTCGAGGAACACCGACCAGCGCTCGAGATAGAGGAAGTCGAGGCGGACGAGGTCGTCGAAGTCGAGCTCGGAGCGGCCCGAGACCTGCCACAGCCCGGTGATCCCGGGGAGGACGAGGTAGCGCTTCTTGTGCCAGTCCTCGAGGCGCTCGAAGTCGCGGACGGGGAGCGGGCGGGGGCCCACGAGCGACATCTCGCCGCGGATGACGTTGATGAGCTGGGGCAGCTCGTCGAGCGAGAAGCGGCGCAGCAAACGGCCGACGCGCGTGAGCCGGGGATCGCGGCGGATCTTGAAGAGGGCGCCCGAGGCCTCGTTGAGAGATTCGAGGTCGGCCTGGACCTGGTCTGAGTGCATGCGCATGGTCCGGAACTTGAGGCAGCGGAAGGGCCGCCCGGCCATGCCCGGCCGCGTCGAGTGGTAGAGCACGGGGCCGCGTGAGCTCAGCTTGACCGCGATCGCGCTGGCCAGGAGCACGGGTGCGAGGAGCACGAGGAGGATGGTCGAGATGACCAGGTCGAAGGTGCGCTTGATGGCGAAGTCGATGCCCTCGAACACGGGCGGGCGCAGCGTGAAGAGCGGGACCGACTCGCCGGGGACGAACTCGGCGCGCTTGAAGAGGATCTCCATCGTCGAGGGCGCGATGTGGACGCTGACGCCGCGCTGATGGCACTGATCGACGAGCTCGACCGCCTGCTCCTGGGGGAAGTCGGGGTCGGCGATGATGACCTCCTGGATGCGCTCGCGCGCGAGCACGTCCGGAAGCTCGCCCAGCTGCCCGAGCGACCGCAGGCCGTTCTGGGGCCGGGGCTTGAGCGAGATGTAGCCCACGAGGTCGACCGGGGTGTGGGCGCGCTCAGCCAGGGCATGGGCCACCGCCTCGATGTGCTTGCCGGAGCCGACGAGGAGCGCACGGCGGCGGTAGCCGGCCTTCTCGAGCAGCTTGCCCGTGAGCAGCGTGTGCGCGTAGCGCAGGCTGGTGATGTAGACGATCCCGAAGAACAGCGAGCCGTAGAACAGGAAGTAGCTGTTGAAGTGCTGCCCGCTCGCCAGCGCGAAGACGAGGGCGATGACGGTGGCCTGGAACAGCGCCGTGGCGATCGCCGCCAGACCCGGCCGGCGCGGGCGATCGGCATAGAGGTCGGCCCGGGCGAACATCAGCACGGTGACCAGATAGGCGAAGGCGATCCACTGCTGGGTCTCGTGCCAGCCCGCGGCGACGCTGAAGTGCTGACCGAGCGCCAGCTTGATGAGCAGGGCCGTGAACAGGCTCCCGACGACGCCCACGAAGTCGAGGGCGAGCAGCGACGCCACCCGGGCCACCCGCCGGAGCGTCTCCAGCCGCAGGACGAACGAGAGCACCGGCGGGCGCTTGCGGCGCACGTCGCGCAGCGGCGGCGGGGGGACGAAGCCCTCCGCGGTGCCGTTCGTCGTCTTGGGCATGGCTTCTTTCTGCTCGATCGTCAAGCCGCCTTCACACGAATCGTGGTCCCCAGGGAGTAGAACGGTACCGTGGCACCGAAGTTACGCGGAACGGCACGACGCTCGACCAATTGCTAATGGCCTGTTAACGCGTTGCGTCGACGAGGGCGTCCCGGCCCGACAGGTCGATCGTCCGCTTGAGCCCCTCGCGCAGGTTGATCGTCGGCTCCCACTTGAGGATCTCCCGCGCCAGCGAGATGTCCGGCTGGCGCACCTGCGGATCGTCCGTGGGCAGCGCCTCATAGACGATCTCCGAGCCCGACCCCGTGACCTCGAGCACCGTCTCCGCCAGCTCGAGCAGCGTGAACTCGTTCGGATTACCGATGTTCACGGGATAGTGATAGCCCGATTCGGCCAGCGCGATGATCCCCCGGATCAGGTCGTCGACGTACGTGAACGAGCGCGTCTGCGAGCCCGAGCCGAAGACGGTGATGGGGAGGTTCTGGAGGGCCTGGCGCAGGAAGGTGGGGATGGCGCGACCGTCGTGGGGGCGCATGCGGGAGCCGAAGGTGTTCGCGCACCAGATTCCGGTGCCCGCCCAGAAGTTCTCCAGGCCGGGGACGGAGAAGTCGTAGACCAGGTCGGTGGCGGGGACCTCCTCGATGGCGCGGATGGGAGCCCAGACGAGATCGCCGGTGGTCCGGGCGTCGAGGCGCTGCACTACTCCCTCGTCCCATTGCCGTGGGCTCCACGGCGAGATGTTGCAGGCGGTGAGGAGCCAGCACGGCTCTCTCCGGTCGCCGGTCTTCTCCCTGCTCGGGGTCTCGTAGCGCCCGACCGAGGGGACGATGCCGAAGCGCGCGAGGGCGACCACGAGATCGTCCTTGAGCTCGTCGTGGCCGGTCGTGAAGGTGTGGCCAATGCCCTCGGCGAGGTCGGCCCCGCCGTGCACGCCGTCGCCCTCGCGATACCCCTCGATGAACCACTTCAGCCGGCTCAGGGGGAGGCCGAGGATCCATCCCGGAATCCGCTTGCGGCCGTTGCCGAACCCGACGAAGTCCATCAGCCGCAGCAGCAGCCGGCCATGGATGAAGATCGACGCCGAGCGAGCGCCGCCGGCGGGGACGCGGATCACGTGGAGGCCGAAGGCGCGCTCGACGATCGCCGCTGCCCGGTCCAACAGCTCGTCCTCGCCCGAGATCGTGAGGAACGCGTCCCTGCTGCTCTCGTGCCACGACCCTTCGGCAACCCACAGCCCCAATAGCCACAGCACCTCGTCGGTGAGCTCGACGTCAACGGGGAGCGAGGCGCTTCGCTCCGCGCCGCGCATCCGCACCCGGGCGTCTTCTGGGGTGTCGACCCCGAGCCACCACATGCACGGCAGCGGAACCCGGTTCGAGCGTCGCATGCGGATGATCTTCGTCCATGCGCCGCCTCGCCAGTTGGGTCCGGCGTTGCGCCGCCTGGAGACGAGAAGTCCGAAGAGATCGAAGCGGCGCTCCCAGGCCAGCTCACCCAGTCCGGGGGCTTCGACGCTCATGTCCCACACGTCCCGCTCGCTCCAGCGCCACGCCTCGATCATGCTCACCCAGCGGCGGTCTCGTTCGGGGATCTCGATCCGGTGCGCGATGGCAATTCGCTCGCCCACCTCGAGATCCGCGGCCGGCTTGGCGACCGGCTCGCCGTCCTCGCCCTCGACGAACACGGAGTGGTGTCCGGTCACGCGCACCGAGCGCCCGTAGCGCGTGCGGATCTCGTAGCACCGCTCGTCGGTGGGATGCCCGATGAGAGCGGTGGCGGGGGCCGAGACGATCTCGCCCCCGGCGGCGAAGGCGGGGACGGTGAGGTGCTCGAGTGGGTACTCCATCGCGGGCGAGAAGCCCGCATCGAGGAGAGCGACACCGGTGGCCCGCGGTCGCGACTTGGGGATGTAGCCGGCGGCCACCGCGTAGCGCGCGAGTCGCGCGCTCAGTTCGGTGACCGTCTCCCGGTGCAGTTCGCGGCCGTCGTCGTAGAGGACCTGCTCGTCGGCGAGAACTGAATTGAAGATGCGAACGATCGCCGTGTCCACGCCCTGCTGGCGGTGGTAGGCCATGGTCAGCGCCTCGGCGTAGCGCTTGGCCTCGTCGTAAACGCCGCGGGGGCCGATCGGGTTGACGTGACCCCAGTAGGTCTCGGGCTGGGGGTGGACCTGGGGGTCGCCGTAGACCTCGCTGGTGGAGGCGATGAGAAACCGGGCGCGGTGGTTCTTGGCCAGGCCGAGGGTGTGGTGAGTCCCGTAGGAGCCGACCTTCAGGGTGTGCAGGGGGAGGCGCAGGTAGTCGATCGGCGAGGCCGGGGAGGCCAGGTGGTAGACGAAGTCGATCGGCTCGTCGACGAAGTAGGGCTCGATGATGTCGACGTTGAGGTTGACGAAGGCGTCGGTCCGGATGTGCTCGATATTGGCCAGCGAGCCGGTCTCGAAATTGTCGACGCAGATGACGCGATGCCCTCGGCGCAGCAGCTCGTCGCACAGATGGGAGCCGAGAAAGCCGGCGCCTCCGGTCACCAGGCAGGTGGGCATACCCGGGCAATCTATCTGTAGTCCCAGTCGAGCGTGCGGTCGGCCGCCGTCTACGATCCGTCCTCCGGAATCGAGGAGGACCGATGGCCGCAGCACGGTTCGTGGAACGACTCACCGAGCAGATCGCGCAGGAGCTCGCCGCATCGCAGCAATACATCGCCAACGCCGTGTACTACGACGCCGAGACGCTCCCCCGCCTGGCGGCCTTCTTCTACGCCCAGGCGGTCGAGGAGCGCAACCACGCGATGATGATGGTCCGCTACCTCCTCGATGCCGATGAGCCGGTCACCATCCCCGGCGTCGCGGCCCCGGAGTCGCGATTCGCGGACATCGTCGCCCCCGTCGCCCTCGCCTACGAGCAGGAGAAGCGGGTGAGCGATCAGATCGCCGCGCTCATGGCCGTGGCTCGCGAGGAGGGCGACTTCCTCAGCGAGCAGTTCGTGCAGTGGTTCCTCAAGGAGCAGGTCGAGGAGGTCTCGACGATGTCCGCCCTGCTCACCGTCGTCGAGCGCTCGAGCGAGTCGCCCATGGTCGTCGAGGACTACCTCGTGCGCGAGCGCGGCGCCCCCGCGGCGCCCGACCCGACGGCCCCGCCGGCGGCGGGAGGGGCGCTGTGAGCGTGGGACCGGCTACCGCTCGCTATTCGGAGGAGCTGCGCTCCCTGGCCAGCGGCATCTGGGAGGCGCAGCACGTGCATCCCTTCGTGCAGGGGATCGCCGACGGGTCCCTGTCCGTCGAGCGCTTCCAGCACTTCGTGCGCCAGGACTACGTGTACCTGACCGAGTACGCCCGCCTCCTCTCACTCGCCTGCGCCCGTGCCCCCCGCCTCGCCTGGATGCGCCGCTTCGCCGGGCTCGCCGAGGCAACCCTGGGACGCGAGATGGAGATGCACCGCGAGTTCGCCGCCAGCTGGGGAATCACCGCCGAGGAGCTCGAGTACGAACGCGCCACCTCCACCACCCGGGCCTACACCGAGTTCCTCCTGCGCACCGCCACCCTCGGCGACTTCTCCGAGCTCGTAGCCGCCCTCCTCCCATGCATGTGGGGTTACGCGGAAGTAGGCCAAGCCCTCGCCCCCCGAGCCGCGGGCAACCGATACGCGGCGTGGATCGAAAACTACGCCAGCGCCGAGTTCGCGGCCCAGGCGGCCTGGTGCCGAACCGTTACCGACGAGCTCGCGGCCGGGCTCGACGACGCCGGGCGGGCGAGGATGCTCGAGGCCTTCCTGCAGTCATCGCGCCACGAGCTGGCGTTCTGGGATATGGCGTGGCAGCTCGAAGGACAGGCCTGAGGCGCGTGATCACACCGCGGGCGTCGATCCCTTCACCCAATCGCCCGACTCCTTCTTCCAGATCGGAGCCTGGGCCTTGATCCGGTCGATGATCTCCCGCGCCCCGGCGAACGCCTCCCCCCGGTGCGGGGCCGAGACGGCGACCACCACCGAGGGCTCTGACCGAGCAACGGTGCCCGTGCGGTGCTCGGCGGCGGCGGCGCACAGGCCGTGGCGGTCGAGTGCCTCGCTGACGATCTCGGCGATCTGGCGCTCGGCCATCTCGGCGTAGGCCTCGTACTCGAGCTCCTCGACCTCGCGGGTGACGCCGTGGAAGGTGACGACGGCGCCGGCGGCGGGGTCGCGCACGAAGGCGAGCATGGGGTCGACGGCGATGGCGTGATCGATCACGCGGGCGTGGATTCGCGGGGCGCCCGCGGCGCCGGGCGCGCCCGACCCGCCGGACACGGGGGGAATCAGGGCGAGCTCGTCGCCGGCGCGGAGGATCGCGTCCTCGTTGGCGTACTCCTGGTTGATGGCCATGACCACGGGCACGTCGCTCGTCACCGAGCGGAGCTGGTCGAGCGCGTCGCGCACCCGGGACTCCTCGGGGAGCTCGAGCTCGACCTGGTCAGAGCCGGCGCGCTCGCGCAGGCCGGCGAACAGTCGTATCCGCACCTTCATAGGACAAGGCTATCCAGCGCGGGTAATCTAAGGCGAGGTGGCCACCACTCCCGAGCACCGGACCATCGCCCCGATTACCGGGCCCGACGACGAGCGCCGGTACACCGACTCGGGGATCGAGATCGCTCCCCTTTACACCGAGCAGGATCTGCCCGACCCGCTCGAGCTCGGCGATCCCGGCGAGTACCCCTACACGCGCGGCGTGCACCGCGAGATGTACCGCAAGCAGACGTGGACGATGCGCCAGTACGCCGGCTACGCCTCGGCGAAGGAGTCGAACGAGCGCTACCGCTACCTGATCTCGAAGGGCTCGACTGGACTGTCGATGGCGTTCGACCTGCCGACGCAGCTCGGCCTCGACTCGGACAACCCGCGATGCCTCGGCGAGGTCGGGCGGACGGGCGTCGCGATCGACACGATCGACGACATGCGCACGGCGTTCGACTCGATCCCGCTCGATCAGGTGTCGACGTCGATGACGATCAACGCGCCGGCACCGTGCCTGCTGCTGCTCTACGAGCTGGTCGGCGAGGAGCAGGGGGTGCCGTCGGAGCAACTGCGCGGGACGACGCAGAACGACGTGCTCAAGGAGTACATCGCCCGCGGCAACTACATCTACCCGCCGGAGCCGACGATGCGGCTGACGACCGACTTGTTCCAGTACTGCCACGAGCGCGTGCCGAAATGGAACACGATCTCGATCTCCGGCTACCACTTCCGCGAGAAGGGCTGCTCGGCGGTCCAGGAGGTCGCCTTCACCCTGTCCTCCGGGATCGCCTACGTGCAGGCGGCAATTGAGACGGGCCTGTCCGTCGACGACTTCGCGCCGCGTCTGGCGTTCTTCTTCAACGGCCACAACAACGTCTTCCAGGAGGTCGCCAAGTTCCGCGCCGCGCGGCGCATGTGGGCGCACATCATGCGCGAGCGCTTCGGCGCCACGAACCCGAAGTCGACGATGCTGCGCTTCCACACCCAGACGGGCGGCGTGACGCTGACCGCGCAGCAGCCCGAGAACAACATCGTGCGCGTCGCCCTGCAGGGCTTCGCGGCAGTCTGCGGCGGGACCCAGTCGCTGCACACCAACGGCTTCGACGAGGCGCTCGCGCTGCCCACCGAGCGGGCCGCCAAAATCGCCCTGCGCACGCAGCAGATCCTCGCCCACGAGTCCGGCGCGGCGGACACCGTCGACCCGTTCGCCGGCTCCTACTTCATCGAGTCGCTCACCGATGAGATCGAAGAGCGCGCGAACGCGCTGATCGCGAAGGTCGACCAGCTCGGCGGCTCGGTCAACGCGATCGAGTTCATCACGAAGGAGATCGACGAGTCCGCCTGGGGCTACCAGGAGCGCTACCGCATCGGCCAGGACGTCGTCGTCGGCGTCAACGCCTTCGAGGAAGACAGCGTCGAGGTTCCCGACCTGCTGCGCGTCGATCCCGAGTCCGAGCGCGAACAGCTCGAGCGCCTGCGGCGCTTCAAGCAGGAGCGCGACCACGAGCTCGTCGAGCGGCGCCTGGAGGAGCTGCGCGCGGCGGCGCGTGGCAGCGAGAACCTGCTCCCGGCGATCCGCCAGGCGCTGAAGGACCGCTGCTCGCTCGGCGAGGCGTGCGGGGCGATGCAGGACGTGTTCGGCCGCTACGCACCGAAGTTCTGAGCGTGTTTAGGCGACCAGCCCGCATGCGGGCTGGTCTGGGATGGCCGCATGCGGCCCTCCCCGCCGGCGCACATGTGCGCCGGCGCCTCCCGGCGCATGCGCCGGGAGGAGACATACGATCCCCGTATGCCCATTCTCGCCGCCTCCGCCTACGACTTCGTCCTGTCGCTGCACATCATCGCCGTCGTCGTCGCCTTCGGCTGGACGTTCGCGCTGCCGCTCGTGTACGTCGTCGCGACGAAAGCCGACCCCCGCAGCCTGCCCGTGCTGCACCGGATCGAATACATGTTCTCGCGCGTGGTCGTCAACCCGGCGCTCGTGGTGATCATCGGCGCGGGCATCTTCCTCGCGAGCGACGGTCACCACTGGAAGGAGTTCTTCGTGCAGTGGGGCCTCGCTGCGGCGATCGTGATCGGCGG
>DASZMD010000237.1:0-2424 GCA_035551955.1 Solirubrobacteraceae bacterium
GAGATCGTCGACCACGTCGTTCCCGGCCTCGTCGTCATCGCCATGGTGGGGGTGGGTCTGTCCTCGCGCCTCCGGTCCGTAGCCGTGATGGCGTACAGCGGGCTCGTGGTGCTGCTCGCGGGGCTGTGGATGGTCCTGACCCATATCGGGCTGTTCCGCCAAGCCGTGGGCGGCCAAGTCTCGTGGGGACCTGCCGCCTATCACTGCTCGACGGCGGCGCTCGTCTTCCTGGTGGGGCTGACCTGGGTCTGGCGCTACCGGCGGGGCCTCTCGGAGTGAGGTGCCCGGGCCGCTAGTGGGACCACTAGGTAGCGGCGCGGGTCTCATCGGCCGGGGTGGCCGTGTCCGCTTCGAGCGCCGCTACCACGTCCTCGGCCGGAGCGCCGACGATCGAGGCAAGCACGGCCCGCAGGTCGGCCCCCTCCACGCTCTCGTCCTCCACCAGCCTGGCCACCAGTGCCTCGAGTGACGGACGGTGGCGCCGGAGCAGCTCGCCGGCGTGCGCGCCCGAGTCTTCGAGGAGCTTGGCGGCCGCGCCGTCGATGCGGGCGACGAGTTCGTCGGAGGGCGGGGGCACCGTCCCATCCGCTCCGTCGTGGCCGCCCACGGAGATCGGACCGAGGTCGCTCATGCCCAGCCGAGCGACCATCCATCGAGCCAGCTTCGTCGCCCGTTCCAGATCGTCCTCCGCCGCGCTCGAGACCTCCGAGACGAGCAGCTCCTCGGCCGCGCGGCCGCCGAGGAGCGCGGTGACGCGGCTGCGCAACTGAGAGCTGGTGACCATCGCCTGTTCGCCCTCGGGCACGAACCAGGTCATGCCACCGGCGCGGCCGCGCGAGATGATCGACACCTTCTCCACCGGGTCGGCGGAGGGGAGCGCGCTGGCGACCACGGCATGCCCAGCCTCGTGCACGGCCAGCCGGAAGCGATCCTCCGGTCCGAGGATGCGCGAGCGTCGCTCGGGGCCGATGACGACCCGCTCGATCGCCTCCAACAGGTGGGTTGAGCCGATCTCGGGGGTGCCGCGGCGAGCGGCGAGCATAGCCGCCTCGTTGACCACGTTGGCCAGGTCGGCGCCGGAAAAGCCGGCGGTGCGCCGGGCGACCTGAGTGAGGTCGACGTCTGCGGCGAGGGGCTTGCCGCTGGCGTGGATGGAGAGGATGCCGACCCGGCCGCGGATGTCGGGTGGATCGACGGTGACGCGCCGGTCGAAGCGGCCCGGGCGCAGCAGGGCGGGATCGAGCACGTCGATCCGGTTTGTGGCCGCGATGACCACGACGCCCGAGCCGGACTCGAACCCGTCCATCTCGACGAGGAGCTGGTTGAGCGTCGCCTCCCGCTCGTCCTGGCCGCCGACCGCGAGGCGACCTCTCCCCACAGCGTCGAGCTCGTCGATGAAGACGATCGCGGGCACCGACTCCTTGGCCACCTCGAACAGGTCCCTGATGCGCGCCGCTCCGACGCCGACGAAGATCTCGACGAAGTCCGAGCCGGAGATCGAGAAGAAGGGCACCTCGGACTCGCCCGCGACGGCGCGGGCCAGCAGCGTCTTCCCGCACCCCGGGGGGCCCGAGAGCAGGATCCCCTTAGGCACCGCGGCCCCCATGGAGGCGAAGCGATCCGGGTTTGCCAGGTAGTCGCTGACCTCCCGCAGCTCCTCGACGGGCTCGTCAAGGCCGGCCACGTCCGCGAAGGTGATCCGCGTCTGGCCCCTGAAGCGGCGGGCGCGGGCGCGACCGAAGCCCGCTAGCGGCTGGCTCGTCACGCCGAAGAGGACGAATGCGGCGAGGATCCCGTCGACGATGATGAGCGAGGGCAGAATGATGCTCGCCGGGACGATGAGCTGGCGCAGCGACTGCTGATCGACCTCGTAGGGAACGTTCGCCTGCTGGACCTGGCTCAGCATCTCGCCGTAAAGGGGCGAGACGGGGCTGTCATAGGCCACCCAGTAGCGGCCGCCCGTCCAGCGCCCGGCTATGCGCAGGTCGACGCTGAGGATCGTCGCGCTGGTGATCCGACCCTGGTGGAGCGCGGCGGCGAACTGCTCGTTCGTCAGCTGGGTGCCGGCCGTGTTCGGCAGCGAGAAGACAAGGATCAGCACGTAGGCGGCGATGAGCACGGGCAGCGCGGTGAGGGTGGCGATCAACACCCGCTTTCGCAGCCGGGCCCGCTGACTCTGCTCGTCCGCCGTCGACGGCTCGCGCTCCTCCGCGCTCCGCCGCCGGCCGCCCGAGCTCAGCATCGCCTCAGTCCCTCCCCGGGGCCGTCGCTCGGGGCCGGACCGCGATCCTCACGATCGTCACTTGGCCCGCCGTCCGCGCTTCCGTCTCCCGCGAGATTCCTCATTGGTTGCCGGCTCTCCGAGGCGCCGTGGGAGGAGCGTAGCGGTCAACGCAACCCTGAGCGACGGGCGCGTGCCCAGGG
>DASZMD010000238.1:0-8318 GCA_035551955.1 Solirubrobacteraceae bacterium
CGAGACCGAGGAGGAGCGCATGGACTCGCTGGCGGCGCTCGCCGAGGTCCACGCCGAGCACGGCCACATCCAGGAGCTGATCCTCCAGAACTTCGTCCCCCACCAGAGCTACTACGGCCGCGAGCCGGCCGAGATCGCCACCGCGGCGGCCGAGGAGTACTGGCGGACCGGCGTGGCCGAGGGGCCCCACCGAGACGCTCCCGCATGGGCCTCCGAGGTGACGATCGAGGACATGAAGCGCCTGATCGGGGAGGCGCGGCGCCTGCTCCCGGACGTGGGCATCCAGGTGCCTCCGAACCTGTCGGACTGGTGGCTCGAGCTCGTGCGCGCGGGCGCCAGCGACCTCGGTGGCCTCAGCGCCAACGGCGACCACATCTCGCCCGAGCACCCCTTCCCGAGCCCCCACCAGGCGCGCAAGGCGCTGCAGGCCGAGGGCTTCGCGCTCACCGAGCGCCTATGCGTGTACCCCGAGTACATCGACCCCGAGTTCCTCGCTCAGGGCGTACTCGATGTGATCAAGACCAAGTACTGGTCGTTCATCCCCCGGCGCGGCTCCGGTCGCCGGCGCGAGGTCAGTGTGCCCGATGACGCCGCTCCGCGCGCCATCGAGCGCGGTCGCGGGGGCCACGCGCTCACGCCCGAGGAGCTCACGGCGCTGTTCTCAGAGCGCCGGCCCGCGGTCATCGAGGAGATGCGCGCTGCCGCCGACGAGCTGCGCTCAGAGCTCGTGGGGGAGACGGTCACCTTCGTGGTCAACCGCAACATCAACGTGTCCAACATCTGCGTCGTCGGCTGCGCCTTCTGCGGCTTCGGGCAGGGCCGCCGCTCCCCCGACGCCTATGAGCACTCCGAGCACGAGTTCGTGCGCCGGGTCCAGGAGGCCATCGAGTTCGGCGCCACCGAGATCTGCATCCAGTCCGGGATCCACCCCGACTGGCGCCTCGAGGACTACGAGCACTGGCTGCGCCTCGCGCAAGCGGTGGCGCCCCAGATCCACCTCCACGCCTACTCGCCGATGGAGGTCGCCCACATGTGCGACGTCAGCGGCCTCGGGCCGCGCGCCGTGTTCGAGCGCCTGCGCGCCGCCGGTCTCGGCTCGACGCCGGGGACCGCTGCCGAGGTCCTGCACGACGGCGTGCGCGAGCGGATCTCCCCCAATAAGCTCCCGGTCGCCCGCTGGGTCGAGGTCATCGAGGCGTGTCATGCCGAGGGGATACGCTCCACCGTGACCGTCATGTTCGGTCACATCGAGGAGCCGTGGGAGCTCGCCGAGCACATGCGCGTCGTGCGCTCGCTGCAGGAGCGAACCGCGGGCTTCACCGAGTTCGTGCCCCTTTCCTTCATCCCCTTTCATACCCTCCTCGGGCGCACCCACGGAGTGGAGGAGATCTCGCGCGAGGAGAACCTCAAGCACACGGCGGCGTTCCGCCTCGCCCTCGGCCGTACGATCCCGAGCCTCCAGGCGAGCTGGGTCAAGATGGGCCTCGATGCGGCCACCGAGGCGCTGCACTGGGGGGTCAACGACCTCGGCGGCACCCTGATGGAGGAGAGCATCAGCCGGCTCGCCGGCTCCTACCACGGCGTCAAGCTCGACCCCGAGGACCTCGTCGCGGCGGCCCACCGTGCCGGCCGTCCGGCGGCCGAGCGCACGACGCTGTACGAGATCCGGCGGCGCTACGAGCTGCCCGCGCGCGTCCACTAAGTGCGCCTCGCGAAGCGTTGCACCCGACATGGCCGCCCCGGATGACACGGCGTTCCCGGGAGACCAACTAGCGGCGATGGCAAGGGCTGTGCCCCCCGCTCCCGAAGCCCGCACGCCCGCCACCGAGGCGCGGCCCCGCGCCGTGTTCGCGGGCGTCGAGCCGATCGAGGTGTTCGTCGATCTGCTCGCGCGGGTCGAGACCGAGACGACGGCGACCGAATTCTACGACCGCATCTGCGAGGCGATCTGTCGCCTGACGACGATGCGGCGTGCCGCCATCTTCCTCGCCGACCTCGGCCGGCGCCGGGTTCGCGCCGTCGGCGCGCACGGGACCTCGTTCTCCCAGCTCGCCGCCCTCAGGCCCACCCTGGTCGACACTCCGATCGCCCAGCAGGCTCTGCTCGAGGACAACGTCGTCGTCGTCTCCGAGCGGATCGAGGAAGCGGTGCCGCCCGAGTACGCCCGGCTCCTGGGGATCACCACCCTGGTGTGCACGCCGCTGAGCGCGGCGGGCCGCGCCTACGGGGTCATCTGCGCCGATCGTGGGGGCGGACGCTTCGAGATTGCGGATGGGGAGCGCCACCTGCTGTGGACGCTCGGGAAGATGGCGGCGCTCGTCGCCACCGCCCGCAACTCGACTCGCCAGCAGGAGCGGGCCCGACGCCTGGGTGAGCGGCTCGATCTCGCGCGCGAGGTGCACGAGCGGGTCATGCAGCGCCTGTTCGGGGTCTCGCTGGCGCTGAGCGCAGGCGAGCCCCTCTCCACCGACGAGCAGGAGCGCTGCCGGGTGGAGATGGTCGAGGCGCTCGCCGATCTGCGCCGGGCCCTCGAGCGCCCGCTGGCGCCGCTGCCGCGCGAGACGGGGACGACGCTGGCGACCGAGCTCGACCGCCTGGCCGGGGCGCCGGGACCGCCGGTGCGGGTAACGTGGCCGCCCGGGCTCGTGGTCCCGCCCGACCTCGAGCCGCTGGCGCAGTCGGTCCTCGCCGAGGCGCTGCGCAACGTCCACAAGCACGCCCGCGCCTCAGGCGTCGACGTCGCCCTGCACCGAGACGAGGACACCTTCACGCTCGAGGTCCGCAACGACGGGCTGCGCGACACGGCCGGACGCGCGCCCGGCGGTGGCGGCATGGGACTGCGGCTGGCGGCCTTCGAGGCGCTGCAGGTGGGCGGGGTGGTGGAGTTCGGTCCCACGGGGGACGGGATGTGGCGGATGCGCCTGGTGGTGCCGGTGGAGCACGCCCCGTACTCGGGGACGCCGTAAGCCATGAGTGACACGCCCGCCCTCCCCGACGAGCGGCGCCTCCAGGTTCTCGTGGTCGACGATCACGACGTTGTCCACTGGGGCTTCCGGGTCCTCCTCGGCAAGCAGCCGTGGGTCGACCGCTGCCTGGCGGCGCGCACGGGCGCCGAGGCCGTCGAGCTCGCGCGCCGCCATCAGCCCGACGTCGCCCTCGTCGACCTCTTCCTCGCCGGCGAGTCGGGCGCCGATGTCTGCGAGTCGATCCGCAAGGCGTCCTCGACGACGCGGGTGCTGCTCATATCGGGTGCGGGGAGGATCTCGCCCTACGCCGCGCGCGCCGCCGGCGCCTCGGGCTTCGTCTCCAAGGACTGGGACGCCCACGACGTCGCCATGGCCGTGCGCATGGTCGGCCTCGGGATGACGATGTTCCCGCCCCGCGCCGAACAGCCTTCCTCGCTCCTCACCGAGCGCGAGCGCGAGGTCCTCGACCTCATCGCCGCGGGCTCGACCAACCGGGAGATCGCCGAGCAGCTCTACCTCTCGCCCCACACCATCAAGGAGCACACGAGCACGCTCTACAAGAAGCTGCGGGCGCGCAACCGCGCCGAGGCGGTTCAACGCGCGCAGCGGATCGGGCTGCTGGGGTAACGTACTTTCGGGCGCGGGGAGATGGCTGCTACCGGTCAAGACACGGGCGGTCACGACCATCTCCCCAGGACGAACGGGCATGCGCCGATCAGATCGGCGGTACCGTCGTCACCGTTCGTCCCTACTTCTTGGTCGTGATGTGGATGGTCTTCGAGACCTTCTGCACGTGGCCGTTGACCTTGGTGGAGACGACCGTCTTCGCCTTCAGGTGACTGTGGTTTTTCTTGAGCAGGCGCTTGCCGGCCTTCGTGAGCTTGACGGCCAGCTTGGCCTTACCCGTCTTCTTGATCGTGAACTTGCCGGTCGCGATCGTCACGCTCGTCGCCTTCTTGCGCGCGCTGAGCGCTCTCCGTGTGTGGGATGTCGAGCTGCCCGTGATCGTCACGGTGACGGTGCACGGCGTCGAGGCGCAGCTCACGGTGATGGTGACCGTGGTCCCGTTGCTCGTGCCGGTGCCGCCGATCACCGTCGTCGGCCCGACGATCGAACCTGTCGTGGGGATGGTGTTCGCCTGCGCGGTGACGACGAGGGCGCCCCCGACCCCACCGACGGCGGCGTGCGCCGCGTCATAGGCGTCCGCGGCGAGCCAGTTCTCGGTTGCGAGCGCCCCCGACGCGGGCTGGTTATAGAAATTCGTGCCGTCGACGGAGTTGAAGATCTCCCCGGCGGACCCGGCGGCGACCTCGACGCCGCCCTGTGAGGTGACGTCGTACAGGCCGAGCGTCGGGCTCGTGGACAAGTTGGCGTACTGGGGGTAGGTCGGATGACCGAACGTCTGGCCTCCGTCGGTCGAGAGCGCGAAGCACAGCGTGCCGCAGCCGCCTCCGCCCGGGGAGTGGTCGACCGCCCAGATCCGGTTGGGGTTGGCGGCGTCCTGGGCGATCCGCGGATTGCCCGTGTAGTTGTTGATCAAGTCTGATCGGTGTATGCCGCTGACGAAGCCGTTCGAGGTCGAATAGAGCGCTCCGAAGTCCTGCGAGATGAGGAACCCGTTGAGCGGATTGGCGGGGAGGAAGACGGCGTCGGTCATCGTCTCCGGTGTGGTCGTGCCCTGGGTGGCGCAGGTCCCGGTGTGGACCTTGTTGATTTCCGTAAAGCTCGGAGTGGCGGTGTTCGCGTTGGTCGCCTTGAGCACCGTGCCGTTATCTCCCAACAGGTAGGCGGTGCTGCTGTCGGCCCACACGGCGGCGTTGAGCTCGCTCTCGGCGCCGAGCGTGGCAGACGCGCCGCAGTCCGAGTACGTCAGTGGTGACGGAACCGGCGTCCAGCTGACGCCCCCGTTGGACGTCTGCAAGACCAAGCCGTCGCTGGCGACAGCGTATCCGTACAGACCGGCGGTGCCCGGGCCGCCCGGGGTCCCCGGCTGGATGGCCAAGTCGGTGAAGTTCGTCCCGGCCACGGGGCCCGCCCCGGCGACGAAGCTACTTCCGTTGTAGTACTCGATCTTCCCGTTGGTCGTCGCGTACCAGAAGCGGGTGGGGGACTGGTAGACGATCGCGCTGATCGTGTCGGTCGTGCCGCTGCTGAGCGGGACCCAGATCGTCGCCGCCTGCGCAGCTGAACCGCCTCCCAGGAGCGCTGCTGCCGCGATCGCCAAGGCGCTCAGCAGTAGCGCAGCCCTGGCCTGAACACGAGATGCGCACACGTGCAACAAGAAAGCCTCCCCACGAGATGTATATGCATAGCCGGCTCCGGCCCCGAGCCGCGCAGAGAGGCTACAGCGTCTCGCGTTCCGGCGAGGACGAGTCGACAGATGTTTCCAAGTCTCCGTACCGGGCTGGGCGATCACTGCGCCGATCGCCCACGTATCCCCCCTGTTCCCCCCGAACGGGGGGTAGGTGCAGGCGACCCCGTATCCGTGGCGAAGCCCGTGCGTAGGGTGAATTGACGAATGGCGACCACCGCAATTCTCTTCCCCGGTCAGGGCAGCCAGACGCCCGACATGCGGGACGACGTCGAGCGCATCCGCCCCGACCTACTCGCGCTCGCGATCGAGTGCGTAGGCGAGGATCCGTTCTCGCGCGTGCAGGACGGCACGCGCTTCGCCCAGCCCGCCATCTTCTGTGCCAGCCTTGCGGGATGGGAGGGGCTCGGCCGCCCCGAGGCCGACTACATGGCCGGGCATTCCCTGGGCGAGCTCGCCGCGCTCGTGGCCGCCGGGGTCCTCAGCGAACGCACCGGACTCGAGCTGGTGGCGCTGCGCGGCCGGCTCATGCAGGAGTCGGGGGAGCGCGCGGGCGACGGCGGCATGCTCGCCCTCGTCGGCCCCGGCGCCGCCGACCATGCCCAGGAGATCGCCGGGTCCAACGGGCTCGCCGTGGCCAACGACAATTCGCCCCAGCAGGTCGTCCTCTCCGGCTCACGGGACGCCTTCGAGGCGGCGAGCGCGGCGGCTCGTGAGCTTGGGCTGCGCCCCATGGAGCTGCCGGTGACCGGAGCCTTCCATTCGCCGATGATGGCGGGCGCGGTACCCGAGTTCGAGGCCGCGCTGTCGCACGCCGAGGTAACACCCCACGTCGCGCTCGCCGTCACGGTGATCTCGGCGGTCACCGCCAAGCCCTTCGACGATGTGCGCCGCCGCCTCGCCGACGCTCTGACCATGCCCGTGCGCTGGCGCGAGACGGTCCTGGCCATGCACCAAGGAGGCGCCCGCCGCTTCGTCGAGGTCGGTCCCGGAAAGGTCCTCACCGGCCTGGTCAAGCGCACGGTTCGCGACGTCGAGCTCGTCAATGCCTGAGCCCGTCCTCACCGCCACCGCCGCGCCGCTGCAGGCGCCGCTCGCGCCCACGGCGCGCGACGCGGCCATCCTCTCAGTGGGCGCCGAGCTTCCGGAGGGGGTGCTGACCACCGCCGAGCTCGCCGAGCAGCTCGACGTGAGCGAGGAGTGGATCGTCTCGCGCACGGGGATCCGCGAACGCCGCCGGGCGGCGCCCGACGAGCGCCTGTCGGACTTCGCGGCGCGCGCCGGGGCCCGGGCGCTCGCCCAGGCCGGGATCGAGGGCGCCGATCTCGATCTCGTGCTCGTGGCCACCATGACCCCGGACGAGCTCACGCCCAACACGGCGCCGCTGGTGGCCGAGGCCCTCGGCGCCGCGCGCGCCGGCGCCGTCGACGTGGGCGCCGCGTGCACCGGCTGGCTGTCGGGACTCGGCCTCGGCGCCGCGCAGATCGAGTCGGGCAGGGCCGATCTCGTGCTCCTCGTGGGCGCCGACTTCATCACCAGGATCACCGACTACACCGACAAGCGCACCGCGCCGCTCTTCGCCGACGCCGCCGGCGCGGTCGTCCTCGGCCCCGCGGGCGCGAGCACGGGCGGGCGCGTCGGGCCGGTCGTGCTCCGGTGCGACGGCGCGCACGCGGACACCATTCACGCCACCCACGAGGACCGCGTCCTGCGCATGGACGGTCCCGAGGTCTACCGCCACGCGATCACGCGCATGACCGAGGTCACCCACGAGGCGGTGGCGCGCGCGGGCTTGACCCTCGACGAGATCGACCTCTTCGTCTACCACCAGGCCAACGCCCGCATCACCCGAGCGCTGGGTGAGCGCCTGGGCCTCGCGCCCGAGCGTGTCGTCGACTGCATCGAGCGGCTCGGCAATGCCTCGGCGGCCACCATCCCCGTCGGCCTGCTCACGGCCGAGGAGGACGGGCGGCTCGGTCCCGGGACCCGCGTGCTCGTGAGCGCGTTCGGGGCCGGCTTCACGTGGGGCGGCGGAGTGATCGAATGGAGCGCGGCCCGCGATGGCTGAGCGCACCAGGCCGGAGGGCTGCGCGCTGGTCACCGGCGCCTCGCGCGGAATCGGCGCCGCGATCGCCAAGTCGCTGGGCGGCGACGGCTGGCCCGTCGCCGTCAACTACCGCAGCGACGCCGACGGCGCGGCCGCGGTCGTGGCCGAGGTCGAGGAGGCAGGCGGCCGCGCCGTCGCCATCGGCGCCGACGTCGCCGGCTCCGAGGCCGCCGATGAGCTCTTCGCGGGCGCCGAGGAGCACTTCGGGGTGCCGGTGCTGGCCCTCGTCAACAACGCCGGCATCGCCGCCGACAATCTCATCTCCCTGCTCGACGACGAGGCATGGCAGCGGGTCCTCGACACCAACCTGACCGGTGCCTTCCGCCTCACCCGGCGCGCGCTCAAGCCGATGATGCGTGCCCGGTTCGGGCGGATCGTCAACATCTCCTCGGTTGTCGGGCTCCGGGCCAACCCCGGCCAGGCCAACTACGCCGCCGCCAAGGCGGGGCTGATCGCCATGACCAAGGCGGTCACCGTCGAGGTGGCCCGGCGCGGGATCACCGCCAATGCGGTGGCGCCCGGATGGATCGACACCGACATGACCGCCGGTGTCGAGAGCGAGCTGCTCAGCAATGTCCCGGCCCGCCGCGCCGGAACCCCGGAAGAGGTCGCCGCGTGCGTCAGCTTCCTGGCCTCCGACGCCGCCGGCTATGTCAACGGGGCCGTCCTCTCGGTCGACGGCGGACTCGCGGCCTAAACCTCGTATCTGCAGAGCCAACGAACAGGAGCCAACCATGTCAGTCACCACCGAACAGGTCGAAAGCCGCGTCATCGAGACCCTCGCCAGCTTCGGCCCGGATGCCAGCCAGATCACCCGCGATGCCACCTTCGAGGAGCTCGACATCGACTCCCTCGATCTCGTCGAGCTCGCCCAGGTCGTCGAGGACGACTACGGCGTCATCCTCAAGGGCGAGGACATGAAGGAGCTCAAGAC
>DASZMD010000239.1:0-3401 GCA_035551955.1 Solirubrobacteraceae bacterium
CGGTTGGCCGGGTCCTCGAGGAGCTCGACGGTGGTCGCCTCCTCGGCCTCGCGGAACGCCGGCTCGCCGTCCTCGGCGAACACGCGCTCGATCGACTTGCCCAGGCGCTCCTCGAGCACGCGATCAGCGTCGACCGCCGCCGCGTCGAGGACCGCCGCGGCGGCGCGCGCCGCCGTCGTCTTGCCCGACGCCATGAAGCCGATGAAGGCCACCGGACGATCACGGCGCGCCGCCAGGGGCACCACCGATGACCTCTCCTCAGGCGTCGTCGTCACCCTTCCAGCCGATCCGTTCCCGGTAGGCGGCGAGGGCGGCGCGGACGTCGTCGATGTGGTCGCCGCCGAACTTGCGCCGGTAGGCGTCAGCGAGCACGAAGGCGACCATCGCCTCCCCCACCACCCCGGCCGCCGGCACCGTGCACGAGTCGGTGCGCTCGCGCAGCGCCTCGGCGGGTTGATGGGTGGCGATGTCGACCGAGCGCAGCGGCTTGGTCAGCGTCGGCAGCGGCTTCATCGACGCCCGGACGACCAGCGGATCTCCGGTCGTCATCCCGCCCTCGACCCCGCCGGCACGGTTGGTCTCACGGCGGTATCCGCGCTCCTCGTCCCAGAAGATCTCATCGTGGGCGCGCGATCCGGGCAGTCCGGCGACCTCGAACCCGTCCCCGATGGAGACGGCCTTGATCGCCTGGATCGACAGCACCGCCTGCCCGAGCCGGCCGTCGAGGCGCTCCTCCCACGAGACGTGCGAGCCGAGTCCGGGCACGAGCCCGAAGGCGCGCACCTCGAACACTCCGCCGAGCGACTCGTTGGCCTTGCGCAGCGCGTCGATCTCGGCCACCATCGCCCGCGTCGCCTCGGCGTCCAGGCACCGCACCGGCGACTCGTCGACGGCCGCGAAGTCCGCGGGCGTAAGGTCGTCCCGGCGCGGGGCGGCGACGCTGGTGATCTGGATCACGTGCGAGTAGATGCTCACCCCGAGGGCGTTCAGGAACGCCTTGGCCACCGCGCCTCCCGCCACCCGAGCCGCCGTCTCGCGGGCGCTGGCCCGCTCGAGGATGTCGCGGACATCGGTCAGCCCGTACTTCTGCGTACCGACGAGATCGGCGTGGCCCGGTCGCGGCAGATGGACCTCGGGGAGCTCCGCCTCCACCGGCCAGGGATTCATCCGCTCCTCCCAGTTGGCGTAATCGCGGTTGTGGACCTGGAGCGCGATCGGGCCCCCGAGCGTGCGGCCGTGCCGGACGCCGCCCGTGACCTCGGCCTGGTCGCGCTCGATCTTCATCCGCCCGCCCCGGCCGTGGCCGAGCTGGCGCCGGGAGAGGTCGCGATTGATCGCGTCGCGGTCGAGCTCGAGGCCGGCGGGCAGCCCCTCGATGATGCAGGTGAGCCCGGGACCATGCGACTCGCCGGCAGTGGTGAGGCGGAGCGCCATGGGGTGCTACAGGTTACGGGGCGGGGGCGCCCGATCGGCCTATGCCGGGGTGGGCAGGGCGCCGCCGTGACGCGTCCTGATCCCGATTCGGGCACTGAGCCCGGGCGCGTAGAGGGCGACGGCGACGGCCGCCGCGGCCGGGATCACCACCGCCAGGAAGGTCAGCGCCTGCAGATCGGCGGAGAGGTGATGCGGGGTCCATTGGTATACGACCCACGCCGCACACGCCGCCGCCAGCGCGAGCAGGGGCGGCCGGGAGAACGTGAGCGCCTCCCAGGTGAGCAGGGCGAACAGGAGCGGCAGTGAGTAGTAGGAGATGTCCCACGGGTCCAGGGCGCAGCGCAGCAGGAGCACGAGCACGAGCAGGAGCAGCGCTTCGTGCCCCGGGCGGGCACGCCGGCGACGTCGCAGCCACAGGCAGAACAGCGTCAGGGGAACGGTCACGGCCACGATGAGCGGGTGGGCGATGGTCCCGATCCATCCGGGAGGAGCGCGGTAGCCGACCTTTATGTCTCCGTACAGGTTCCTGATGATGTGCCCGTGGGAGCCGAAGAACCACCATGCCTGCCATGGCTGGAAGATGGGGCTCTGGTTCACGGTCGCGGCCTTGACCCCGGTCGTGAACCCCCCCGAGCCCGCGAGCAGGAAGGGAGCGGCGAAGGCGGCGGCGACGCCGACGGCGGTGAGCAGGGCGCGCGGACGCCGATCCGGGAGTGCCAGCAGTACCGGACCGGTCACCACCAGTGCCCATTCCTTGTTGGCGATGGCCAGGCCGAGCGCGATGCCGCTCCACACCGGCCGCCCGCTCATCGCGAGCAGGACGGCGGCCACCGAGAGCACCGCGCCCAGCAGCTCCTCGGGATGCCCGATCTCGAGCGCGGGCAGCGTGATCGGGTTGGCGACGCAGAGAACGAGCGCGAGCGCCATCGCGCTCCGGCCGCGCCCGAGCCCCCGCATCCGGGCCACGAGCCACACCCCGAAGCAGGCGCTGGCGAGCAGGCATGGCGCGGCGGCGGCGCGGTAGATCGCCAGCTCTCCCCCGCCCCACAGGTGGGGGATCATCACGAACGGCGCGCGCATCAGAAGCGAGCCGCCGTACGTCGGCGCGAGCTGCAGGAAGGACGTGAAGTGGCCGTTTACGAGCGCGTCGAAGGCGGGCCGGGCCTCATCGTCGTAGTCGGTCCACGCCCACCCGTAGAGCCCGAGCCACGCCACCACGGCGATCGCCAGCCCCGCTGCTCCCACCGGAAGCGCGTTTGCTCTCAGGCGTGAGCGCATGCGTCGGTATCGGCGGGGTGGTGACGGGGCTTGAATCGGGCGTGCGCGGCGGGTCAGCAGCCGGCGGCATCGGTCGCCGAGGTGCCGGTGAGTGCCGTCACCGAGTTCGTGCATTGCCGGTACTGGGAGGTGTGGAAGATTCCCAGCGAGGACGAGATCGGGTAGTTGTTGAGACCGAGGCTCTGGGTGTAGAGAATCGTGTTCATGGTGACGTCGTAGCCGATGACCGTCCCCGTGAAGGACACTGTCGAGGCGACGCTGACGGTGGCCTGCGGGGCGTAGAGGAAGAACGCGTTCGCGACCGAGCCGCTCGTCGTCACCGAACCGCTTCCCACCACGTACACCTGAACCTGGCTCGGGCTCAGCGTGCCCGTCACCCCGCCGATGAGGCCGCCGATGCCCTGGTTGGCGATGAAGTTGCTGCCGCTCGACTTGAAGTTCGTCGGAAGGCTTCCGCTATGGCTGGGGGTACCCGGGCAATGAGCAGCGTTGGTATCGATGAAGATCCGGACCGGGGCGCTCGACGAGCTGGCGGTGATGTTGACGGGGCCGTTGGTCTCGAAGTTGCAGAAGACGTAGTCGCCGGGCGCGAAGCTGAGCGTCGTGCTCGAGCTGGTGTTATAGATCTCGTTGGTGGAAGTCAGGTAGCTCGAGCCGAAGGCGGTGGAGCATGAGCTCGGGCAGTCCGC
>DASZMD010000240.1:0-1528 GCA_035551955.1 Solirubrobacteraceae bacterium
CATGCTCACGGTCGGCATCCTCGCCGCCTTCCTCGTCGACCTCGCCTTCGCCGCCTCCGGTGCCTGGCGCGCGATGCTCGCGGTGAGCCTGCTTCCCACGGCGGCATTTGTGTTCGGCATGTGGCGCGCGCCCGAGCCGCACCCTGCCGCCCGCGAGGAGCAGGCCGACACCGTTCCCGCGCGCAGCCTGCTGGCATCATGCGCGCGTCCGGCCTTGGTCATCGCGCTCGTGCTCGCCGTCGCCCAGCAGTTCACCGGCGTGAACGCCGTCATCTCCTACGCGCCGAGCGTCATGGAGAAGACCGGGCTGGGCGTGTCGGACTCGATCCTCTACTCCGTCGCCATCGCGGTCGTCAACGTGGTGGCGACCGTCGCGTCGTTCCGCCTGGTCGATCGCGTCGGGCGGCGCCCGCTGTTGCTCGGTTCGGCCGCCGGCATGGCCGTCGCCCTGGGCGGACTTGGGCTCGCGTTCCTGCTTCCGCAGGGTGTGCTTCAGAGCTGGCTGTCGCTCGCCTGCCTCGTGACGTTCATCATGGCATTCGCGGTCGGGATGGGCCCCGTCTTCTGGATCCTCATAGCCGAGATCTTCCCGCCGGCACTGCGTGCCTCCGGTGCCAGCCTCGCCACGGCCACGAACTGGTTGGCCTACTTCGCCGTGGGACTCGGATTCCTCCCCGTTGCGAGGGCGATCGGCGAGACGGCGATGTTCTGGGTGTTCGCCGGCGTCTGCCTATTCGTGCTCGCCTTCGCCAAGCGCTACGTCCCCGAGACCAAGGGACGGACGTTCGAGGAGGTCGACGCCGAGGTCCGCGACCGCTGGGGCGCCCGCGCGCGTCAGCCCGCAGGCGCGTACCGCTGAGCTTCCATGCGCTGTGCGACCTCGCCCCCAAGCCCGCACCCGCCGGAGGTCACTTAGTAGCTCGCGTGTTCTCTCGCCCGGCCGTCCGCCAGCCGTCCGCGCGAGGCGCCTCAGTCGTCGCGCGGTGGGCGCTGGAAGACGATCCGCTTGAGCTCGGTGAGCGCGGTGCCGCCGAGACGCAGGGTCGTCTGGAAGCCCTCGAGCCCGAGCTCGTTGGCGTCGAGGGCGCGGCGGAGCTCGTCGAGGGCGGGACGCTCCTCGTCGAGGACCTGGTCGCGGCGCGTCTCCAGGAGGATCAGGTGGCGGGGCCGTCGCGCCCCGTGGGCCATGCGCACGTAGCGCTCGCGCTCGGCCGGGTCGAAGCCGTCGATGGCGACGATGACCGTCTGGTTGGCCTGTAGGCGCTTGAGGACGGCAGCGCCCAGGAGCTCGCGGGCGCGCGCCTCGAGCTCGTCCTCGCCGACGCGGCCGGCGAGCAGAGCGCGAACCTTGCCGAGGGAGAGGACGGCGCCGCGCTCCTCGACGACGCGCTCGGCGAAGCGCGCGGGCTCGGCGGCGCTGGCGCCGACGATGAGGAGCAGGCTTCCGGGGGAGTAGCGCAGGCGGTCCGAAGGCGAGAGGACGCGCGAGCGCACGGAGACATCGGCCGGGCGCGGCGGGGCGCCGTCA
>DASZMD010000241.1:0-7775 GCA_035551955.1 Solirubrobacteraceae bacterium
GTAGCGGGTGTGCATGCGCTGGCCCGAGGACATCTCGAAGAGGTCGAGGACGTTCTCGCGCTCGCGGAAGCAGTACCAGAACATCGACACCGCGCCGAGGTCGAGGGCGCCGGTGCCGAGCCACACCATGTGCGAGGCGATGCGGTTGAGCTCGAGGTGGATGATCCGCAGGTACTGGGCGCGCGGCGGCACCTCGATCCCCAGGAGCGTCTCGACCGCGCCGCAGAAGGCCATCGCGTTGAAGTAATAGGACACGTAGTCCATGCGCTCGACGCAGGGGATGACCTTCCAGTAGGACTTGTCCTCGCACGTCTTCTCGATCCCCGTGTGGACATAGCCGATGATCGGCTTGAGGTCGCGGACCACCTCGCCCTCGAGCGTCACCAGCAGCCGCAGCACGCCGTGGGTGGCCGGGTGGTGGGGACCCATGTTCAGGGTCAGGAGCTCATGGGACTCGCCCACCGGCTCGGTGGTGAGCGTGATCGACTCCTCTCGCTTGCGGTAGTCGGTGGTGCTCATCTACTGGGACTTTCCGTACGACTTCTCTTCGTTGTAGGTGAAGAGGATGGGCTCGCCGCCGACTGGGAAGTCGCGCCGCTGAGGGAAGCCCTCGTAATCCTCGGGCATGAGGATCCGGCGCAGGTCGGGGTGGCCCTGGAACTCGACTCCGAACATGTCGTAGACCTCGCGCTCGGGGTGGTCGGCCCCCGGCCATAGGTCGACCACGGAGGCGATCTGGGGCGCCTCGGTGGGCACGCGGGCCTTGACCGTGATGCGGTCGACCTCCTTCATGTCCAAGAGCTCGTAGAGCACGCCGAGCCGCGGCTCGTCGGGGTAGTAGTCGAGGCCGTGCAGCGAGGCCAGGAAGCTGTAGCCCTTCGCTTTCAACTGCTCGAGGACCACATGGACAGCGGGAGGGTTGGCGATGATCACCGCCCGGCCACGCGAGAACGCCGTCCCCAGGACCGAGTCCGCGTTCGCCTCGCGCAGCTCCTGGGCGATCAGCTCGAGGCCGGTGGCGTCAGGCACCGGCCGTGTCCCCGCCGGTAAACACGTTGATCGCGCTGCTTCCCTGGGCGGCGTCCGGGCCGACGACCTCCTCGGTGCCGACGGCGCCGTAGCGCTGGCGCCAGCCGAGGTCGGGGCCCTCCTGAATCTTCTGGCGCAGCCTGAGGATGCCGTGCATCAGTGCCTCGGGGCGCGGCGGGCAGCCGGGCACGTGGACGTCGATCGGCATGAACTTGTCCGCGGGCACCAGGGCGTAATTGTTGAAGACGCCCATCGACGAGCAGCACGCGCCCATCGAGATCGCCCACTTGGGCTCGAGCATCTGGTCGTAGAGCCGGCGGATGACGGGCGCCATCTTGATCGAGACGCGGCCGGAGAGGATGATCAGGTCGGCCTGGCGCGGCGAGGCGCGCAGGACCTCGTAGCCGAAGCGGGCGATGTCGGCTCGGGCCGCCACGATCGTCATCATCTCGATCGCGCAGCACGCGAGTCCGAAGGTGAGCGGCCAGATCGAGTTCCCCTGGCCCCAGGCGACCGCCTTCTCGAGCGTCGTCGTGAGCACGCGCTCCTGCACGTACTGCTCGAGCTGGGCCTCGTCGAGGTCGCCGCGGAGCATGTCGCGCGCCACGAGCTGGCGTGAGCGGAAATCGCTGGCGTCGATGGGCGCTTCGGGCCTGGGCGCTTCCGGCCTTATGGGTTCCCGCTTTATCTCCATTCGAACGCCCCGCGTCGCCACACGTACACGAAGGCGATGGCCAGAAGCACGATGAAGACGACCGTCTCGGACATCGCGAAGGTCCCAAATGCCCGCAGCTCAACCGCGATCGGGAAAATGAAAATCACCTCGATATCGAAAAGTATGAACAGCATCGCGATCAGGTAGAAGCTGATCCCGAAGCGGAACCCGCGCTTGACCTCGGAGGGCAGCCCGCACTCGTAGGGCTCGTCCTTGGAGCGGCCGTGCTGGGCCTTGTGGAGCAAGCCGTTCGCCAGCGCGAACACTGCCCCGAGCAGGCCTCCGAGCACGAGGAAGACGATCGCTGGGAGATACGTCCGGATCACGTGTGGGTCGTTATATCACTGGCGGGATTTCTGGCCGTTGCGGGCGCTTCCGCGGGACGGCCCTGGTATCGCACGCGGTCGGGCGACCACGATGTACTACCCACCCCTACCCCGATGTCATCGCCGCCCGGGCCGCCAGGCCCAGGATGACCAGGGCCGTCACCGTCATCACGCCCATCTCGCGGCGGATGATCGAGAGGACGATCGACTGCTGCTCGGTCTCGGGGAGCTTCCCGACCTCGGCGGCCGATTCGAGGTCGCGGGAGGCGAGGATCATCTCGGCGGAGGCGATCCGGAGTTGCTCGCCGACGAAGGAGACGGCGACGGGAAGCAGGCCGTAGAGGACATGGAGGGAATGCGGCTTCTTGCCCTCGAGCAGGAGGACGGCGCCGAGGGCGATCTGGATCAGGAGGACGACCTGGCTCGTGCGCAGCAGGCGCCAGAAGAGCCGGCTGGGCTCGACCCGGTACCAGCGCCAGGCTCCGTAGAGGCCGGTGACGGCGAAGAGGACGATCACGGCCGAGCCCACGACGATGTGGACAGTGGTCATGGCGCCGGTCAGTCCGTGAGCGTCCGGTACCCGCCGCGGTACCAGATCAGGGGCTCGCCCTCGCCCTGGCCCAGGGCGATGACCTCGCCGATGGCGATCGTGTGATCCCCGCCGGCCACGAGGTCGCGCAGGTCGCACACCGCCCAGGCGAGCGCCCCGGCGATGATCGGCACCGCTTGGACGAAAGTGTGCTCGACGGTCTCGAGCTTCTCCTCCTCGGGCACCTTGGAGGCGAAGACGCCGGCGAGGTGCTCCTGGTCGGCGCCGAGGATGTTGACGCCGAAGCGGCGGGCGTCGCGGACGATGGGGAGGGTGCGGGCGTCCTCCTGGAAGCACACGAGCGCGAGGGGCGGGTCGAGTGAGAGCGAGCACAGGGCGTTGGCGGTCATCCCGCCTGCGCCGGTGGCTCCGGCGCTGGTGATCACCGCCACGCCCGTGGCGAAGTGACCGAAGACCTCGCGGAAGAGCTCGATGGCGGAGATCGGGACCATGGCAGGGTTATAGCCATTGGCGGTGGCGCCCGCAGCGTTTGCAGGAGCCGGGCGGCGCGCGACGAATCCCCACTTCGTCCCCGGCGCTGGCCGTAAGACGTTCGCTCGAACTTTTGTGGCGCGATCGTCCCCCCGGCGGCAACCAGGCGGTCGGCGCCGGGGTCGCCAGCGCCTACGACCTGCGGTGCGTGGCCACCACGTCGAGGGTTCCCCACAGGCCGAGGGCCTGATCGCCGGTGATGGTCGAGCGGAGCATGTACCGGCCGGGCGCGAGGTTGACGGTGAGGATCGTGGTCTGGCCGGCCATCAGGTCCGGGCTCTGGGTCACGTTGTGGCTGCCTTGGGAGATGGCCAGATCGTGGGTGCGCACACCCGTGTTCCGGACCGTGATGGTCAGCGTTCCCGCGTAGGCGCGGACGGTGTCGGGGGTGACGCGGTACTCCGACAGGGCGATGCGGACGGCGCGGGAACCCCCGACGCGGATCGTCCGGCCGCACGCGGCGACCGAGCCGGCCAGCGTCGATGCGAGGGCGAGCGCGAGGGCAGCGCGGGCGGGAGGGGGCATGTGCAGGCGAGGCATCGGATCGCGATTGTTCCGTATGATCTCGGCCCGCATGAGTCGGCCCCTCAAGGTCCTCGTCGTCTCGGGCGCCGCTCTGGCGGTCGCGGCGCTCTCCGCGGCGTGCGGGACGGAGAAGATCACCGTCCCGAAATCGAATGCGGCAGCGCACGAAGGCGCGGTCATCTTCTCCCAGCGCTGCGGTGGCTGCCACACCCTCTCATACGCCGCCACCCACGGCTCGGCCTCGAACATCAAGACCCGGCTGATCGAGAACGGCCCCAACTTCAACCTGCGCTGCGAGCGCCCCGCGATCCGCGTCCTCTACGCGATCGAGAACGGTGGCTTCTCCGGCGCGACGATGCCCCCGAACATCGTCGTCGGCCAGGAGGCGAAGGACGTGGCGCTGTTCGTCTCCACCTACGCGGGCCGCAAGGGCCAGGGGAGCGTCGGGGTGACCCCGTGCGACAAGCTCCCGCTCGGGACGCTCCCGAATCCGGGCGCAGCGGCTCCGGCCTCGACGACGGCCGCGCCGACCACGCCGACGCCGACCACGAGCGTGACGCCGACGTCGAAGAAGAAGGCGCCGTCGAAGAACAAGAAGAAGAAGACGGCCGCCAAGGCGAAGAAGAAGTCCCATAAGTAGTGCCCACCGGAGGACTCGCGTTCTTGACATCAGGCTGATCCGCCGCGACCCGAACGCGGTCAGGCGTGCGCTCGCCCGGCGTGATCCGGCGCTCGCCGAGTCGGTCGATCGCCTCCTCGAGCTCGACGAGCAGTGGCGCGCGGTCACCGCTGAGCTCGAGGCGCTGCGAGCCGAGCAGAATCGCGCGAGCCGAGCTCGCCGGGGTGCCCCCACCCCCGAGGAGCGCGAGCAGCTCGCCGCGCTCGCGGCGCGCGGGCGCGAGCTCAGCGATCGTGAGGCGGCCCTGCGCGCCGAGCGCGACGCGCTCCTCGCCTTCCTCCCCAACCTCCCCGCCCCCGACGCTCCTGACGAGGACAGGGTCCTGCGCGAGGTCGGCGAGGCGGGCGCCACGGGCAAGGACCATCTCGAGCTCGCCGGCCCGCGGATCGACATGGAGCGGGCGGCGCGGGTATCGGGCTCGCGCTTCGCCTACCTCCTCGGCGACCTCGCGATGCTCGAGCTGACGCTCGCCCGCTACGCGTTCGAGAAGCTGCGCGGGGAGGGGTTCGAGCCCGTGATCCCGCCCGTCCTCGTGCGCGAGGAGGCGCTGTACGGCACTGGCTTCCTGCCCGACACCGAGCAGCAGATCTACCGGCTGGCCGACGACGAGCTCTATCTCGTGGGCACCTCCGAGGTCCCGCTCGCCTCCTTCCATCGCGACGAGATCCTCGCCGGTGACCAGCTCCCGGCGCGCTATGCCGGCTTCTCCTCCTGCTTCCGGCGCGAGGCGGGGGCGGCGGGCAAGGACACGCGCGGGATCTTCCGCGTCCACCAGTTCGAGAAGGTCGAGATGTTCTCCTACGTCGCCCCCGAGGACGCCCCCGACGAGCACGAGCGACTGCTGAGCATCGAGGAGTCGATCCTCACCGAGCTCGAGATCCCCTACCGTGTGGTGGCCATCGCCGTGAATGAGCTCGGCGCCTCGGCGGCCAAGAAGTACGACTGCGAGGCGTGGCTTCCCGGTCAGGGGCGCTACCGGGAGCTCACCTCGTGCTCGAACACCACCGACTTCCAGGCCCGGCGGCTCGACATCCGCTACCGCGACGCGGACGGGAAGCTCGCGCACGTGCACACGCTCAACGGGACGGCAGTCGCCGCGGGCCGGACGATCGTGGCCCTGCTCGAGAACGGGCAGCAGGACGACGGCACCATCGTGCTGCCGCCGGCGCTCGTCGCCATGGGGGCGCCGCCGGTCCTCGCGGCCGCCTGAAGCTCAGACGAGAAGCAGCTCGGGACGGGAAACGCGCTCGCGAAGGACGACCAGCGCCGCGCGTGGCGGCCCGCAGGGGGCGATGCGGGCCACCACGCGGACGCCGAAGGCGCCGAGGGGACGAACGGACAGAGAGTGAACTCGGTCGCTGTCCCTGCACGCGCCTTGGAGCAGCGTGATGAGGGTGTGGGGACCGTTGGTCTCGACCTCGGGGGCCCCGAGCACGGTGGCTACGGGCTTGTCGATCACGTCCTCCTCGATCACGTTGAGCAGCTCTCCCGCCCGCCAAGAAATGCCTTGGACGGTCATGCGGGAGTCGATGACAAGGAAGGCGTCGTCGGGCGCGGGGGCAGCGTCCGATCGCGTCTCGAGGAGCAGGCCCATTCCACAGGACCGGCAAACGCGCGCGAGCGGGAACACGTCCCCGCGTGGCACTGCGCCACATTGGCCGCAGAACCACGTCCAGCCTGGATTCAGGGCGGGGGCACCCTGAACCACTCTGAGACCTGGCGGCGTCACCCTCGACTTCCTCTCATCAACCGTCAAAACGACGACGGGCGACGGAGGTTGGCGACTTGGTAAGAAAAAAACGGAGAGGGAGGGATTCGAACCCTCGAACGAGGTTAACCCCCGTTACGCGATTTCCAGTCGCGCCCGTTCAACCGCTCCGGCACCTCTCCGTGTGAAATCGGCCGCGCCGACCCACGTGGTCCGGCCCGCCAAGCGTAGCGGCGCCACTCAGATCCGCCACCGCCCCTCGGTGAGCACCGGGACCTCCTCGCCGTCGGCCGTGATCCCCGTGACCGCGACGTCGTCGCCGCCGATCATGAAGTCCAGGTGGATCTGGCTGCGGTTGACGGCACCATGGTCGGATTCGTCGACGGTGAATTCGAACCCCTGTCCGAGGGCGATGTGGCTGGCGGCGTTCTCGTCGAGCAGGGTGTCGTAGAAGACGGTGTCGAGCGCGCCGATGCGGCTCTCGCGGTCGACCAGGGCGACCTCTCCGAGTCGCGCCGCGCCCGAGTCGCGGGCCGCGAGCGCGCGCACGGTCTCGGCGCCCCGATCGGCGTCGATCTCGACCGCGCGTCCGCCCTCGAACCGCATCCGGATGCCCTCGATCAGGCCGCCGGCCACGAACAGAGGCTTGGTGGAGCGCACGACGCCGTCGACCCGGCCCGGGTCGGGACTGGTGAAGACCTCCTCGGTAGGGAGGTTGGGGGCGTGGACGATTCCCTCTGCCGTGGTCAGGCGGGCCCCGATCCACCGGCTGCTCGGGAGCAGGCCGATGGTCAGGTCCGTCCCCGGTCCCTGGAAGCGCAGGGCATCGAAGCGTCCCTCGGTGAGCCTGGCCGCCGATGCCTCGAGGGCGTCGAGGCGGGCGACCCAGGCGGCGGCAGGGTCGGGCTCGTCGAGGCGGCAGACGCGGGCGACCTGGCGCCACAGGAGCGCCAGCGCGTCCGCCTCGGCCAAGTCTGGGTGCACGAGCTTGGCCCAGGCCGGCGTCGGGCAGGGCACGGCGGACCAGTTGGTCGAGCGGGCGTTGAGGAGCTCCATTCCCTCGCGCGTGGCCGGGAGGATGTCGCGGCCCACCCGCGTGGGGTCGATGCCGTCCAGGGCGTGGGGCGCGGCGGTACCCGTGAGCGCGATTCTCGCGCAGCGGTGCTCGCCGAGAGCCCGCATTCGCGCGCCGTACCAGGGCGGGACGAAATCGAGCGTGTCCTCGGCGGCATGGAGCAGCCGCGAGCGCTTGACGTGGACGTCGAACACCGTGAGGTCGACGAACTTGGCCTGCGCCTCGTAGGCGACGTCGGCGACCGCGCGCGCGAGGTCCTCCTTGCCGGGCTCGCTGCTGAGGGCGAGGATCTGCCCGGGCTGGACGTTGGCGCCGAGGCGCACGACGAGCTCGGCGAGGGATCGGATGGTCTCGGGTTCGGGCATGACCTGAGTCCCTATCATGCCCGCCTGGCTGTTCCGAGGATCGACAGAGGAGTAAACGTGGCATTCGAGATTGGAGATCGGGTCATCGCCGAGAAGAGCGGTCGCCGGGCACGGTCGCAGACGGCGGGTCTACGCACCGGCCGCCACGGCATCGTCGAAGAGGTCCTCCGGGGAGACCCCCGGCCGCGGTACCGGATCCGCTGGGATCTGGGCGAGGTGAGCGTCTACTCGCCCGCCAACAGCGGGCTGCATCCCGATCCCGACTACGGGAA
>DASZMD010000242.1:0-13031 GCA_035551955.1 Solirubrobacteraceae bacterium
CGCCCCTCGAAGACCGCCTCGACCGCGCCGTCGGAGCGGTTGCGGACCCAGCCCCCGACGCCGTGTGACTCGGCGCGCTCGCGCAGGGAGTCGCGGAAGAAGACGCCCTGCACCCGGCCGCGAATGACCACTCGGCGGCGGACGATGTCGTCGGTGCTCATGACCCGGCGAATTCTGGCAACCCCGCCCGTCGGTTCCGTCCGCCCCCCGCGCCATGCTGGACAGTCCCGATGAACGCACCGTGGCTATTACTTGGATTTGCGCTCGGCGCCTCCCTGATCTGGCTGATGCTGCGCGGGCGTCTGCGGGCGCTGACGGTCGCGTCGGCTCGGGCGGGTGAGCTCGAGCGCGAGCTGGTCGGCGCGCGCGCCGATCTCGAGCACGAGCGTGCCCGGGCCGCTGAGCGCCTCGCCACGGTGCAGGAGGCGCAGGACCGGCTGGCGGCGACGTTCAAGGCGCTAAGCGCCGAGGCGCTTCAGGCGAGCCAGAGCCAGCTCGTCGAGCTTGCGCGCGCGCAGCTGGCGACGGCTCAGGCGGAGGGGAAGGGTGATCTCGAGCGGCGCCAGCAGGCCGTCGAGCAGCTGGTGGGCCCGCTGCGCGAGCAGCTCGGTCGTGTCGACGCCCAGCTCGTCAAACTCGACCAGGAGCGCCGGGAGTCGCGGGGAAGGATGGACGCGCAGATCCGCGCGCTGGCGGAGACGGGGGAGAAGCTGCGAACCGAGACGGGCGCGCTCGTGACCGCACTGCGCAAGCCGAACACCCGCGGTCAATGGGGTCAGATGCAGCTGCGCAACGTGGTCGAGCTGGCCGGCATGGTCGCTCATTGCGACTTCGACGAGCAGTCCACGCTGGGGGGCGGCGATACGTCGCTGCGTCCGGACCTTGTCGTGCGGCTGCCCGGCGGCAAGCATGTCGTCGTCGACGCCAAGGCGCCCCTCCAGGGCGTCCTCGACGCCTACGAGGCGCGGGACGAGGAGGAGCGTGAGCGTCACCTGCGCGATCACGCCCGGCTCCTGCGCAAGCATGTCAAGGCGCTCTCCGACAAGGCGTACTGGGAGGGGCTCGACTCGGCGCCCGATTTCGTCGTCATGTTCCTTCCCGGCGAGCACCTCTACGGGGTGGCGCTCGAGGCGGACCCGGCGCTGCTCGAAGACGCGATGGCGCGGCGCGTCCTGATCGCGACGCCGACCACGCTGCTGGCGATCCTGCGCGCGGTCGGCTACGGCTGGCAGCAGGAGCGGATGGCCGATGGCGCGAAGGCGATCTCCGAGCTGGGGCGTGAGCTGCACGCGCGACTGGTCAAGCTCTCAGGGCTCTTCGGGACGCTCGGGAACCGGCTCAACAGCACGGTGAAGGCGTACAACGAGGCGGTCGGATCGTACGAGTCGCGCGTCCTTCCCGGAGCGCGCAGATTCGCCGAGCACGGCGTCGTTCCGGCCGGACGGGATCCCGAGCGCATCGAGCCCCTCACGCTCAGTGCGCGCACGCTCCACGTTGCCCCCCTCGAGACCGACGAGGAAGCCGACGAACAGCTGAGCCTGTCGCGCCTGCGCCCCGCGGACTCGGCCTAGCCGGCCGCGCGGGCTTACCGGTCATCGCCGCCGCTGGACTTGCGC
Organism: Solirubrobacteraceae bacterium; assembly: GCA_035551955.1. GTDB lineage: Bacteria > Actinomycetota > Thermoleophilia > Solirubrobacterales > Solirubrobacteraceae > Palsa-465. The sequence continues at coordinate 1,617 of DASZMD010000242.1, forward strand.
CGCGCAGGATCGTGCTCGGCCAGCCACTTCAGCACCTCCTCGGTCTCGTCGACCGGAGCTGCGGTCCGGTCGCTGGCAGCGGTGGTCTCGTCGACCGGCGCTGTGGTCCGGCCGCTGGCGGCGGTGGTCTCGTCGACCGGAGCTGCGGTCCGGCCGCTGGTGGCGGCGCGCTGCCCGGCGTCGCCTGACCACGGCTCGCCGACCTGGTCGGGCCGTCCCGGCTCGCGGTCGGCCCACCACCGCAGGAGATCCTCGCGCTGCTGGGGGAGGGGGTCGGCCGAGGGCTTTCGCCGGCGCACGCGCGCCAGGGCATCCTCGATGTCCACGCCCTCTCTGAGTGCGACGACCCCGGCGGCGATGGCCGCCGAGCGCTGCCATCCGGCGCGGCAGTGAACGTAGACGCGGTGTCCCTGGTCGAGCCATTGGTTGATTTCGGCGACGGCGAGCTCGACCTTGGGGGCGGGCAGCCTGCCGTAGTCGGTGAGGCTGAGCCGGTGCTCCTGGATCCCGGCGGCGTAGAGCGCCTGTTCGACCTTGTTGCGCTCGCCGGGTTCGTATTCCTCGTCTTCGACGAGATTGAGTACGTGCTCGATCTTCATCCACTCGAGCATGCTCACGTCGTCGCGGTCGAGCGGGTAGGCGCCGACGAGAAGCCTGTCGTGCACGTCGGCGAAGCCGTAGACCCGGAACCACTTCGACATCGACCCAATGATGGACAAAGCGCGGCTTCGGCGCAGCACCGGCGGGCCGGGCCGGTTAGATCAGGCCCGTAATCTGGCCGTCTGGTGTCGACCGAGCGCTCCCCACGCCGCACGAGCAACCTCGCCTTCGAGTCGGCGCTCACCGACGCCGGTGGCGTCAGCGCTCCTCGCGAGCGGCTCGCCGGACTCCGCGCGGCGTTCCTCGACGAACTCGCCGAGGGCGCGGCGCAGCTCGGATTCGCCCGCTCGGGCTACCGGCACCCCGTGGCCGTCGCCTTCGCCGTGCTTCCCGGCCTCGCGCCGCAAGAACCTGGCACCGCGCATGACCCCGGCGCCCCCGCCACGAGCCGCCCATGGCTGATCGCGGTCGCGCCGGTCGACCAAGCGCTTCGGGTCGACCCGGGTGCAGTCGGGGAACGGGCCTGGCTGCTCACCGCCGGCCTTGTCGGCGCCATGGTCCAGGCCGCCGCCGCCGCGGGGCCGGTGCCGCCGGGCGCGGCCGCGAGCGCCCCCGTCGCTGGGGGCGCCAGCACGGCTGGGGGCGCCGGGCGAAGCCCCGCCCCCGCGGCCCGCGGCCGAAGCACCGCCGCCGGCCGAAGCACCGCCCCCGCCACCCCCGGCCGAAGCACCGCTCCCGGCCGAAGCACCACCCCCGCGCCCCCCGCCCCCGCCCGCAGCACCGCTCCCACCCCCGCTCTCGACCTGCGCGCCGGCGCGCTCGGCAAGTGGCTCGTTCTCGCCCTCCCGCTCGCGGCCAAGGACTCCGGGGAGGCGGCCGAGCTTGCCGTCCTCGCCTTCGAGGACGAGGTGGCGGGAATCGACCGGCTGCGGGCGCGCTCCTATGCGGTGCCATCCGGGGTGCTCGACGGGATCGCCGACGTCCGGCTGCCGATCGGCCAGGATCATCCTCTGCGGGCCGCCGAGGTGGTCGCCCGCCTGGGCGGCCGCCCGGCTGACGAGGCGTCCGTGGCTGAGCACGAGGAGGGCGTCCTCGCCGTGCTCGGCGTCGGCACCGACACCGCGCGCCCCCATGAAGAGCAGGACCCGGCGCTGCGGGCCGCGCGGCGGATCCTCCAGCGCCTCGCGGGCATGGGCAAGTGGGGCGGGTACCACACCGACGTGGCGCATCTCGCGCGCGGCTTCGCAGGCAACGAGCGGGCGCTCGCCATCGACGTCGGCGAACGACTGGTGAGCGCTGGGCTGCTGGTCGCCAAGCCCAGTGTCGGCCAGCGCCACGTCTTCCTCAATCCCCGGCGCGCGGGCGACATCCACGCCCTGATCGAGCGAGGAATCGTGCCCGCCGGGCTCGAGCTACCCCGGGGGTGACTTGGACGCAGAGCTCCAAATCCTCGCCGAGCGCTTTACCTCGCAGCAGCTCGCCGGGCCGCGTGCGAAAAGCCCCGAAGCCGTCGCCGAGCGACTGCTCGCCATCCAGGGCCAGGACCCGCGCGGGGCGCGGCTCGCCATTCGTGCCCGCAGCACGGGACTCGCCGCGGCCGACGTCGACCGTGCTCTGACCGAAGAGCGCTCACTAGTGGTGACATGGCTGTGCCGGGGGACCCTTCACCTGGTCAGGGCCGAGGACTATCCCTGGCTCCAGGCGCTCACCACCGCGCCCGTGCAGGCGTCGAACCGTCGGCGCCTGGCCCAGGAGGGGGTCACTCCCGACGCCGCCGAGCGCGGCATAACGGTCGTCGAGCGCTCGCTCGCCGACGAGGGCCCGCTCACGCGCGACCAGCTCCGCCAGCGAGTCGCCGCCGCCGGAGTGCGCACCGAGGGTCAGGCCCTGGTCCACCTGCTCGTGCTCGCCTCGCTGCGCGGGGTGATCGTCCGCGGCCCGGTGGTGGGCACACAGCACGCGTTCGTCCGCGTGCGCGAGTGGCTCGGAGAGGCGCCGCCGGTGCCCCGGGAGCGGGCGCTGGCCGAGCTCGCCCGCCGCTATCTCGCCGGGCACGGACCGGCCGATGATCGGGACCTCGCCCGGTGGGCCGGTCTTGCCCTGCGCGACGCGCGGGCGGGACTGGCGGCGATCGCCTCCGACCTCGAGACGCGTGCGGACGGGCTCCTCGCACTGCGCCGCCGACCGCCCGTCGCCGAGCTCCCGGCGCCCCGCCTCCTCGGCGCCTTCGACCCCGTTCTCCTCGGATGGTGCTCGCGCGCGGCGATCGTCCAGGACCATGCGGGGATCGTCACCAGCAACGGATTGTTCCGCCCCTTTGCGCTCGTCCGCGGCCGCGCGGAGGCGATCTGGAGCATGCGTTCCGGCCAGGTGACGCTCGTCCCCTTCGCCCCCCTGGGCGCGGCGGACGCGGCCGCGCTCGAGGCCGACGGCAGAGAGGTCGAGCGCTTCCTGGCCGCGCCCTAAGGACCCCTGAGCGGCGACCCGCGCACGCTAATCTCAGAGTCATCTCCCTGCGTAGTGACACCTTCGACTTGGCCCGCCTGCGACTCACCGTGGGGGAGGGCCGAAGCCTTGACCTCGCCGTGGCGATCGAGCCGTTTGAGCTCGGGGGCGACCGCTACGCCGTCGAGCCCCAGCTCGTGCCGGTGAGGATCGATCTCTCGCGGACCACGGGGAACGGGTATGCGCTGCGGCTGCGCTTCGATGCCGCGCTGCATGGCCCGTGCATGCGGTGCCTGGAGCCCGCGAGGCCGGAATTCCACGTCGATGCCCGCGAGATCTCCCAGCCCGGTCAGGGCGAGGAGCTCGAGAGCCCCTACGTCGAGAACGAGGTCCTCGACCTCGCGGGCTGGGCACGTGATGCGCTCGCCCTCAGCCTCCCCGACAAGCTGCTGTGCCGGGTCGACTGCGCCGGGCTGTGCCCGGTGTGCGGCGCCGACCTCAACGATGCCGGTCCTGAGCACGGACACGAGCGAGAGCCCGACGCACGGTGGGCCAAGCTGTCCGAGCTGCGGTTCGATTAGCGCTTCAATAACGGCTGGGCGACAGCCCGGCGACAGCCCGGCGACAGCCCGGCTCCTCGGGTCACTACACTCTTCGCGCCATGGCTGTTCCCAAGCAGAAGCAATCACACGCCCGCACCGCCCAGCGGCGCGCGCAGCACAAGCTGACCTCGCCGACCTATAACGCCTGTCCGCAGTGCCACAGCCCTAGGCTCCCGCATCGGGTGTGCCCGGTGTGCGGCAGCTACAAGGGGCGCACCGTCGTCGCCCCCGCGGGCGACGAGGTCGAGTAGCCAACACGACCGTGATAACGGTCGCTGTGGACGCGTGCGGGGCCGATCTCGGCCCCGCGGAGGTTGCGGCCGGAGCCGCGCGCGCTGCCGAGCAGGGCATCGGCGTGCTGCTCTTCGGTCCCGCGGGCGAGATCGGCCCGGTCGCCGGCGGCGTCGAAGTCGTCGACGCGCCCGTGTCGATCGCCAAGGCCGCTGACCCGGTGGCCGCGGTCAGGTCGACGCCCGAGGCGTCGATCGTCCAGGCGGCCCGGGCCGTCGCCGACGGGCGCGCGCAGGCACTCGTGTCCGGCGGCTCGACGGGAGCGGCGCTCGCTGCCGGCCTCTTCAACATGCGTCGTGACCGAGGCATTCACCGGCCCGCGCTCGCCCTTCCGATGCCGATCCCGGGCTCGCCGGTGCTCCTCCTGGACGTCGGCGCCAACGTCAGCTGCCGGCCCGAGCACCTCGTCCAGTTCGCCCACATGGGCTCGGCCTTCGCGCGAGCGGTGATGGGCATCGAGGCCCCGCGCGTCGCGCTCCTCTCCAACGGTGAGGAGCCGGCCAAGGGGACGCCCGAGCTCGTGGCCGTCCACAGCCGCCTCGCCGGTCCGGCGGGAACGGGCCTGCGCTTCATCGGCAACATCGAGGGTACGCAGGTCGCCGCCGGCGCCGCCGACGTGGTCGTGATGGACGGGTTCACCGGCAACATCACCCTCAAGCTCATCGAGGGCATCTCCGGCCGCACCATGGTCGCGGTGCGCGACGCGGCGATGACGTCGTGGCGGGGGAAGCTCGGCGGCCTGCTCCTGGCCCCGTCGGTCAAGCGGCTGCGCCAGGAGATCGATCCCGAATCCACGGGCGGCGCCTACATGCTCGGCCTGCGTCAGCTCGGCGTTGTCGCCCATGGTCGCTTCACCCGGCACGGGTTCGCCCGCGCCATCGAGGTTGCCGCCTGCGGCGTCCAGGAGGACGTGATCGCCAAGACGCGGGCCGCCCTCGAGAGCGCCGGAGCACTCAAGACGGTGCCCGACGAACACGAAGCGGTCGCCCGGCCATCCGGGCCAGCGGCTAGCGTGTCGCGATGATGACCCGCGAGCAGGTCTTCGACATGATCCGCTCCCACCTCGCCGATGAGCTCGAGGTGGACCCCGATCGCGTCACCGAATCCACGCGCTTCAAGGAAGATCTGGTGGCCGACTCGCTCGATCTCTACACGCTGGTCCAGGAGCTCGAAGACTCCTATGGCGTGAAGATGTCAGACGAGGAGGCATCTAAGATCCTGACCGTGGGGCAGACGGTCGACTTCGTGCTCGCGAGCCGCGCTGGGGCCCCCGTCAGTGGCGCCCCCGCCGACCGCGACCCCGGCTAGTGAGCTCGGGACCCACGCCGGATTACAGTCCGGGGCCTGACCGCGGGTCTGACGGCGCCCTGCACGCCCTGCTCGACGAGCTACCCGACGACCTCGCCGGTCAGGTCTTCACCCATGCCTCGTGGACGGCGCGGCGCTCTGACTCCTACGAGCGCCTGGCCTTTCTCGGCGACGCCGTCCTCGAGCTCGCGATCACCGCGCATCTGTACCCGCGCCTGGAGGCTGACCGCTTCGGAGCCGGGCGCCTGACCAAGATCCGCGCCCAGGCGGTGTCGGGCCGTTCGTGCGCGGCGGTGGCCGAGCGACTCGGCGTGCCCGAGCGGCTGCACGCGGCCGCCCCCGCGGGAGCCGGGCCGAACCTGGCGGCCCTGGTGCGGACCGAGCGCGTTCTCGCCTCGGTGATCGAGGCGGTGATCGGCGCGTGTTACCTGGCCTTCGGCTACGACCGCACGGCGGCGGCGGTCGGCGAGGCGTTCGAGCCCGAGGTCGCCGACGCGCTCGAGCATCCCGTCGACTTCAAATCCGCGCTCCAGGAGCAGCTCGCCCAGCGCGGCGAGCTCGTCCGCTACGCGGTGGTGTCCGAGGAGGGGCCCCCGCACGACCGCGTGTTCTCGGTCAGCGCCCTGGTCGGCGGCGTCGAGGTCGGCCGGGGATCGGGGCGAAGCAAGAAGGACGCCGAGCAGGGTGCCGCCCAGGCCGCGCTCGAGGCGACCGAGCCGTGAGGCAGAATCGCGTTCCTCCGTGCATCTGAAGTCGATCACCCTCAGGGGCTTCAAGTCCTTCCCTGACCGCACCCGCCTGGAGTTCGCTCCCGGCGTCAGCGTGGTCGTCGGCCCCAACGGCTCGGGCAAGTCCAACGTCACCGACGCGGTCCTGTGGGCGATGGGCGAGCAGTCGCCGGTGGCGGTGCGCGGCCAGTCGATGCAGGACGTCATCTTCGGCGGCGCGCCCGGGCGCCAGGCGGCCAAGAGCGCCGAGGTCGAGCTCGTCCTCGACAACAGCGACGGCACCCTCGACTTCGGCCTTCCCGAGGTTTCCATCCTCCGCCGCCTCGACCGCACGGGCGAGGGCGAGTACCGGATCGCCGGGGCCCGCTGCCGCCTCGTCGACGTGATCGAGCTGCTCTCCGACACCGGCCTCGGCAAGGAGATGCATTCGGTCATCTCCCAGGGCCGCGTCGAGTCGATCGTGACCTCGAAGCCGCGCGATCGCCGGCTCCTGATCGAGGAGGCGGCGGGGCTGGGCAAGCACCGCAAGCGCCGGCGGCGCGCGCAGCTGAAGCTCGCGAGGACGGTGGACAACCTCGACCGGGCTCTCGACGTCGAGCGCGAGGCGCGCTCGCGGCTGCGGCCGCTGAAGCGACAGGCCGAAGCCGCCGAGCTCCACGCTCGCCTCGAGCGCCAGTCGCTCGAGGCGCGCTGGGAGCTCGCGCGCGATGACGCGCGGGCGCAGCGAGAGGAAACGGGACAGGCGGAGGCCGCCTCGGCTTACGCCCGCAGCCAGCTCTCGGCGCTCGAGGGCGAGCTCGCCGGCGTCGCCAAGCGCCGCGAGGCGGCCGAGACGGCACTGGCGCAGCGCAGCGCCCAGCGCGAGGAGCTCTCGCGCCGATGCTTCGCCGCCCGAGCCGCGGGCGAGCGCGTCGGGTACCGGACGGAGGCGGTCAGGTCAGCGGTGCTCTCCGCCGAGGGGCGTCTCGCCGGCGCGCGTGACGCGCTCGGGTCGCTGCGGGCGCAGGCCGAGGCCGACGCGCCCGACCTCGAGGCCGCCGAGCGCGTCAGCGCCCTCGAGGCGTCGCTGGCGGCGCTCGAGGAGAATCACCGCGCCGAGCTCGAGCGCGACCTCGCCGAGCTCGAGGTCCGCCGTGCCGACGCGGCCGCCGAGGTCGAGCGCAGCGCGCAGGCGCTGGCCGCGAGCGTGGCGGCCCGGGAGGCCGTCGATGCCGCGAACGAGGTCGTACGCCAGGAGTTGCGCGGGGCCGAGCGCGCCGTCGAGGCGGCACGGCGCGAGGCCGCGCGCGTCGGCGGGCAGCTCGCCGCCGTCAACCAGTTCCTCCGTGCCCACGCCGGCGCCGCGGGCGGCGCCGCGGCGCTCGCCGCAACCCTTCAGGTCGAGCCCGGCTACGAGCTCGCGCTCGCGGCGGCGCTCGACGGCCGGCTCGGGGCGGCGGTCGTGCCCGACCGCGCCGCGGGGTCGACGCTCCTCGATCGTGCCGGACGCGACGGCGGCCGGACCCTGGTGGCGCGGTCAGGCGACGCGGCCGCGCCCGGTGAGGCCGCGCCCCCAGCGGTGGCGGGCGCCCACCGCCTTGCCGACCGGCTCAGCGGGGCCGACGACGCGCTCGCCCTCGCCCGCGTCCTGCTCGCCAACACCTGGGTCGTCTCCGACCTCGAAGCCGTCCCTGACAGCTTCGCCGGGGTGGCCGTGACCCGTTCGGGGCGCGTGTGGTCCGCTGCCACGCGCGAACTCCGGCAGGCCCCCTCGGTGGGCGAGGACCGCGTTCTCAGCGAGCGCAACCGGCGCGCCGAGCTGATCCGCGGGAGCGAGGCGGCGGCCCAGGCGGAAGTCGCCGCCGCCGCCGTCCTCGATCGTGCCGCCGCCGCCCTGGCGAGCGCCGAGGCCGAGTCCGAGCGCGTGCTGGCGGCTCAGCGCGCCGCCGCCGCCGTCCGCGACGAAGCGGCCGAGGAGGAGCGGCGGCTTGCGCGCCTGATGGCCAAGCGGCGGGACGCCGGCGTCGAGGGGCCCGCGGCCGATCGCCGCGCCCACCTCCTCTCCGAGCTGGCCGGCGAGCGCCGCATGGCCGAGCGCGCCGCGCGCGAGCGCGCCGAGCGCGTCAAGCGGATCGAGCGGCTCGAGCGCGCGGTGGCGCACGACGCGGCACTCGGGCCGGTCGGAACCCGCCTCTCCGCCCTCCTCGAGCAGGCCTCGGAGGCGATCGCCGCACGGGTGGCCGAGTTCGAAGCCGCCCTGGCCGAAGACCGCCAGGCCGGCGAGCACGTGACCGCCGAGCTCCGCGCCTGCGCGCAGGCCGAGGCGGGCCTTCAGAGTCGCCTGCACGCGGCCAACGAGGCCGTCACCACCGCCGCCGTGCGCGCCCAGCAGGCGCACGACCGGCTGGTCGAGGCGGAGTCCTCCCTGCGCGGGATCGCCGCCGCCCTGGAGCTCGAGCCCGAACCCGCGAGCGAGCCCCTGCCGGACCGCGAGCGCGAGGTCCTGGCCGAGCGCGTCGAGCGCCTGGCCCGCCGGCGCGAGCAGCTCGGGCCGGTGAACCCGCTGGCGCAGGAGGAGTACGCGGAGGCGATCGAGCACGTCGAGGAGCTCGAGCATCAGCGCGAGGACCTCGAGACGGCGCTGCGCGAGCTCGAGAAGCTCATCGCCGAGACCGATCGGCAGATCCGCGAGACCTTCGAGGAGACCTTCCAGGCCGCCGCCCGCAATTTCGAGGACCTCGCCGGCCAGCTCTTCCCCGGCGGGCGCGGGCGCCTGCGCCTCGTGACCGAGCGTGACGGCCCGCGCCCGGTGCTCGGAGGCCAGCCGCTGCCGGAGGCCGAAGGCGCCGCCGGCGAGGGGGAGGAGCCCGACGAGGAGCCGCGCGAGGATCTCGACGGGGTGGAGATCGAGGTGACTCCGGCGGGCAAGGAGATGAAGCGCCTCACCCTCCTCTCCGGAGGTGAGAAGTCGATGACGGCGCTGGCCTTCCTGTTCGCCGTCTTCCTCGCGCGCCCGTGTCCGTTCTACATCCTCGACGAGGTCGAGGCCGCGCTCGACGACCTCAACATCGACCGCTTCCTCGGGCTCCTCGGTCGCTACTCGAGCCGGGCCCAGTTCATCGTCGTCACCCACCAGAAGCGGACGATGGAGGCGGCCGACTCGCTCTACGGCGTGTCGATGGGCACCGACGGGATCTCGAAGGTGATCTCGCGACGGCTGCCGCGTCCGGCGGAGACGGCGGACGCGGCGTAGCGGATAGTCGGCCCGCCGCAGCGGATTCGCCTGCGGCGAATGCCCGAAGGGAATTCCCTCCGGGAAATTTCCCAGTATCGTCGCGCCGCGGATGGCTCGAGACTGGCAGGACCTCTTCATCGTCGACGGGGCGGCGGCGGCCGCCGATGGCGACGGTAGCGGCGGCGAGACCGGCGAGCGGCGCAGCGGCGTGTTCCGCCGGCTGCGCGAGAACCTCCGAAAGACCCGTCAGGCGCTGTCGAGTGAGATCCAGGCGACGCTGTTCGAGGATCTCAGCGAGGAGACCTGGGAGCGGCTCGAGGAGGCGCTGATCTACGCCGACGTGGGAGCGAGCACAACGGCGCAGGTGGTCGAGCAGCTCGAGCGCGAGGCGACCGAGGGCTCGGTGTCCGGGGGCGAAGCGCTGACCGAGCGGCTGACCGAGCTCCTGGCGGAGATCGCCAAGACGGGCGAGGACCGGATCGACATCACCCCGAGTCCCACCGTCATCCTCATGGTCGGCGTCAACGGGACGGGGAAGACGACCACGGTGGGCAAGCTGGCATGGCACCTGCGCCGGGAGCTGGGCCGCGAGGTTGTGCTCGCAGCCGCGGACACCTTTCGTGCCGCGGCCGTCGAGCAGCTCGAGATCTGGGCCGAGCGCGCCGGGGTGGCCTTCGTCAAGGGCCCCCAGGGCGCAGACCCCGGCTCGGTGGCCTACGACGCGATCGCCACCGCGCGGCGCGAGGGCGCCGACGTCGTGCTCATCGACACCGCCGGGCGGCTCCACACCCAGGACGACCTGATGGGAGAGCTCGCGAAGATCCGCCGGGTGATCAGCAAGCAGATCCCCGACGCCCCGCATGAGACCCTGCTCACCGTCGACGCCACCACGGGGCAGAACGGGCTCCGGCAGGCGCAGATCTTCTCCGAGTCGGTCGAGGTCTCGGGGATCGTCCTGACCAAGCTAGACGGGACGGCCAAGGGGGGTATCGCCCTGGCCATCGCCCACGACCTCGGCCTTCCGGTCAAGCTCATCGGGGTGGGGGAGAAGCTCGAGGATCTGCGCCCGTTCGACGCCGAGGAATTCGCCCGCGCCCTATTGACGTAGGCCTCGTTGGCCCGCCGGTGCCGCGCTAAGCTCGGACCACAATGTGGATCGTGTGGTTGATTGCCGCGGGGGGTTTTGCGGTCGGCGAGATGCACTTCTCGACCGGGTTCTACCTCGCGCCATTTGCCTTGGGGGCGGCCGTGGCAACGGTAGCGTCCCTCGCCGGCGCGGGCGCGGTCATCTCACTGGTGTGCTTCATCGCCGTCGCGCTGCTCGCCCTGGCCGTCCTGCGTCCGATCGCCGTGCGCCACATGAAGGTGCCGCCCCGCCTGCGGACGGGCACGGCGGCCCTGATCGGCAAGCAGGCGGTCGTGCTCGAGCGGATCGCCAACGACGAGGGGATGGGGACGGTCCGGATCGACGGCGAGGTGTGGACGGCCCGTTCCTACAATGACGACGACGTCATCGAGGGCGGAACGCGGGTGGACGTGGTCGACATCAGGGGCGCCACCGCGCTCGTGACCGAATAGGAGGTGGGGCATGGCTGCAGCAATCGTGGCGATCGTCGTGGTGGTGGTTCTGCTCGTTGCGCTTGCGCGCACCGTCCGCATCGTTCCCCAGGCCCGAGCGGGGATCGTCGAGCGGCTCGGCCGCTACAGCCGCACCCTGAACCCCGGCCTGGCCATCCTCGTGCCCTTCATCGATCGCCTCAAGCCGCTCATCGACCTGCGCGAGCAGGTCGTCTCCTTCCCGCCGCAGCCGGTGATCACCGAGGACAACCTGGTGGTCCAGATCGACACCGTCCTCTATTTCACCGTCACCGACCCTCGATCGTCGACCTATGAGATCGCCAATCCGCTCCAGGGGATCGAGCAGATCACGGTGACGACGCTGCGCAACGTGGTCGGCGGGATGACGCTCGAGACCGCCCTCACGAGCCGCGATCACGTCAACGCCACCCTGCGCGGCGTCCTCGACGACGCCACCGGCAAGTGGGGGATCCGCATCAACCGGGTCGAGATCAAGTCGATCGACCCACCCGGCTCGATCCAGGAGGCGATGGAGAAGCAGATGCGCGCCGACCGCGACAAGCGCGCCGCCATCCTCACCGCGGAAGGCGTCAAGGCATCCCAGATCCTCACCGCCGAGGGCGAGAAGCAGGCCGCGGTGCTCACCGCC
>DASZMD010000243.1:0-13376 GCA_035551955.1 Solirubrobacteraceae bacterium
AGAGTAACCTCGCCTCGACACAAGTCAGCCAGACGTACGCGAAGGGCGCCGCAGTCGACGGCGCCCTTCGTATTTAAGCGATGGGCTGGCGCGCCCTTGCGCCGGCGCCAGCCGAGCTCACGCCGCCAAGTACTGCCGCCAGGCCGCCGGGATCGTCGGGCTCGCCACGTGGATGAACACGTTGGGGCTCGGGGTCCGGGGCTGGCGCTGCAGGCGCATGCCGGCCTGGCGCGGGAGGGCGTTGCCCTTTCGGAGGTTGCAGGGGGCGCACGAGGCGACGATGTTCTCCCAGCTCGAGCCGCCGCCCTTGGAGCGGGGGATCACGTGGTCGACGGTGAGGTTCGAGCGGGCGCCGCAGTATTGGCAGGTCCAGTCGTCGCGCGCGAACACGGCGCGCCGGGTGATCTTGCGCCGGTGCGTATCGCGGGGCACGCGCACGTAGCTGACCAGGCGGATCACCACCGGGCGGGTCAGGGACCTCGTCGCCGAGCGGAGCTCCCAGTCGCCGTGCTCGATGACCTCGGCTTTCTCCTTGAGCAGGAGCACCACGGCGCGGCGAACGGTGCAGACGTTGATCGGCTCATACGTCGCGTTCAAAACGAGCACCCGACCACCCTCACGCCCGCGCCGCTGGTGCTCTGAGAGCGGCGCGGACTCCACTGGCGCTGGTGGTACTGGAGCCGACACGACGAGCGCAGTGTACCGGGAGCACCAGCGGTCCTGGGGCACCCCGGCCGGCGCTAGGCCTCCGGGGCGGCGGGGAATGACCCGAGCACCCGCAGCGCCTCGACATGCGCGCGCAGGCCCTCCAGGGCCTCGGCGACCGGTAGGTCGCTCTCGTGCCCCTCGAGGTCGACGAAGAACATGTAGCGCCCGAGGCCCTGGCGCCGAGGGCGCGACTCGATCCGCGTCATGTTGACCTCGCGTGAGGAAAGCTCCGCGAGGCAGCTGACGAGCCACCCCGGCGCCTCCGAGCCCACCCCCCAGAACACGATCGCCGTCTTCCAGCGCGCGCCGGGGGATCTGCCTCCGGCGATCCCGCGAATCGCGTTCGCCGCAGGCAAGCTCGAAATGGAGTCGGCGCCGGCCGACTCCACCCACACGAAGCGCGTCACGTTGTCGGCGCCGTCCTCGACGCCGGCTCGGAGGACGACGCAGCCGTAGCGCTCGGCGGCGACCTCGGTCCCGAGCGCGGCCCACGGTCCGTCGTGGCCGGCGAGGATCCTCACCGCGTCGGCCGTCGAGGGGGCGGCCATGACCTCGACGCCCGGCAGCTCGGAGCGGATGAAGCGCGCGCACTGGCTGCTGGCCTGCGGGTGCGAGAGCACGGTCTCGATGGCCGAGAGCTCGAGCGGCGCCCGGGCGATCAGGCACTGCCGGATCGGGCGCACGACCTCGCCGACGATCCTCACCTCCTCGGTCTCCATCGCCAGCGAGTCGAGGGTGGCGTTGACCGACCCCTCGATCGAGTTCTCGATCGGGACGAGGGCAAGGTCGACCCCGCCGTCGTGGACCGCCATCACGGCGTCGTAGATCGTCGGGAGCGAGACCGCCTCGATGTCCTCGCCCTCGGTCGAGGCCAGCACCGCCTCGTGCGTGAAGGTTCCCTCGGGCCCCAGGTAGCCGACGCGCATCAGGTCCCTAGCCCGCTCGTCCCGAGGGGTGATCGCCGTGCCGGCTATGCCGACGCCGCCGCGGCGCCGTCCCCGCCGAGGGCGAGTCGGATCGCCTCCTGCTCCTCGGGGGAGAGCTCGAGCTCACCCTGGCCCTGGTGGACCTGCTTGGCGTAGAGGCGGGACTGATCGCGGTGATGGATCGAGGAGAGGACCACCCCCGAGGTGGTGGCGTCGAGCAGCGCGATCGTCGTCGACTGGCGCCCCGACATCTCGCCGTAGGCGTCGTAGCGGACGAGGGCTCGGTAGGCGACCGCTCCGTCGAGCCGCGCCTCGGCGACGTGCATCCGGCCCTCGAGCTGTTCGGCGGCGTCGGAGACGTAGGACTGGAGCGCGTCGAACTTCCGCTCGAGTGCCGCCGCGTGGGCCGGGAGGTCGCGGCGGGTATCGCCGAGGAGCACCCGCTGATCGGCGCGTAGGCGCCGGAGCTGGACCGCCAGGACGATGCTCAGGCCCAGTCCCACCACGGCAACGCCACCCGCCGCGAGGGCGACAATGCCCGCCGTGCTCGTCAGGTCATGCACCGGCAAAAGCATAGGGGGAAGCCTCCGAGCGCCGTCGCCCAGGCCCCCCGGCGCGTTAGTTGAAGGTCACCGGGAACACCAGCTTGTTGTTGGCCAGATAGGTCTCGCCCGGGACCCCCTCGACCGTCACGGTGACCTGCGCGGACCCCGTCGCCGGCGTCTTGGGAAGGGGAATCTGGACGTTGTAGCTCTGGCCGGCCGCGGTCGAGGCCTGCACCTTCTGAGCGGTGATCGTCGTGCCCGACGCGGTCGTGACCGAGACGTCGACGACGACGTGGGTCTCGGTGGCGGTCCCGTTGTTGGTCAAGTTCGCCGTGAACGTCGGGGGTGGGCTCGCCGGGATCGGGTTGGCACCGCCCACCGACAGGGCCACGCCGCCGATGCTCACCGAGTTCAGCTGGTGGCCACAGTTGGTGGTGGGGCACGGATTCGGGCCCGACGTCGACGACGAGGTCGGCGAGAGCGCTGAGCCGAGCTGCTTGGCGATGAACTGCGGGGTCAGCCATCCGAGGTCGGGGGGCAGGTAGCTGATGGCCTGGATGGTCTCGCCGTTGACCCCGCCGACGGGGATGCCAGCCGAGTGGAGCGCCGCCGCGATCCCCTGCGCCGTCTGGGTCGTGTAGACGACGTCGGAGGCCAGGAGCTCCTGCATGTCCACCGCGATGGCGTTGATGCCGGTTTGGGCGGTCTTGGTCGTGAGCGCCTCCTGGATGTGCTTGGCGATGTCGGCCTCGGCGCTGTGGCGCAGTGAGAGCGTGAGCACGAAGTTCTGCTGCGCGGTCGAGACCTGGCCGGGGGCGCTCAGGTTCTGTGCCTGGGAGAGCTGCGAGGCGGCGGTGTGGCTCGCGTTGTCGAGCTCGGCCTGGAGTGTCTGCACGGTGCTGCCCGATGATTTGGGAGCCGAGAGGAGATCGCTGAAGACGCTCTTGCCGGTCGCGTCCGACTGCTGGATGAGCGACCCGACCGTGGTGTTGTAGTTTCTCAGGGCGCTGTTGCGCGAGCTGACCTGGCAGCTGTGGACGCCGACGGCGAGGACGATGATCACGACCAGGATGGCGGCCAGGGCCACTCCGCGGCGCACCATGATCACTTGCTGCTCGCTGGGCGGACGCCGGCCCGACCCGGTCGGCCGCCGCGCCCGCCGCGTGGGCGTGGGCTCGTCCGTCTCGTCGAAGAACGACAAGGTTCGATCGCTCCTTAAAGAATTCCGAAAGTCCAGTATGACCGGCCTTGCGGCCGGAATTGCAACCACGCAAGCGCTCGTGCACGACACGCCGCGCCGTTGTCATCACCCGCCGGACGGCACTCAGCCAGCCGCAGGGACCGGGCGGGTTATGTGGAAAAGCCCACCGTGGCTCGAATCCAGGCTAGCAGCGCCGACGCTATTTCCGGGAATCAGACCGCCGAGACGCTGCCCGTCGCGCCGGCGCGGGGGCGCGCCCCCGAGGCTCCAATCGTCCTCGAGCGCTATCGCCTCCAGCGCCAGCTCGGGGCCGGCGCCTTCGGCACCGTGTGGATGGCGCGCGACGAGCGCCTCGAGCGCGAGGTCGCGGTCAAGATCGTCGCGCGCGAGCGGATCGTCGGGGGGCGCTTCGAGCGCGAGGCTCGCGCCGCCGCCCGCCTTGCCCACCCCGGCATCGTCACCCTCTACGAGGCGGGCACCGACGACGACGGCGCCTACCTGGTCTCCGAGCTCGTCCGCGGCTCGACCCTCGGCGAGCTCCTCGAGGCCGGGCGGCTGTCCGACCGGGAGATCATCGCCATCGGCATCGCCCTGTGCGATGCCCTCGCCCACGCCCACTCCGAGAACGTCGTTCACCGCGACGTCAAGCCCTCCAACGTCCTGGTCCCCGAGCGCCCGTCGAATCCCGCCTCGGTGGCCAAGCTCACCGACTTCGGCGTCGCCCGTATCGTCGGCGGCGACACCCTGACGCGCACCGGCGACGTCGTCGGCACGGCGGCGTACATGGCGCCCGAGCAGGCCGAGGGGCGAGAGGTCGGCACCGCCGCCGACCTCTATGCCCTCGCTCTCGTGCTCTACGAGGGGCTGACGGGGATCAATCCCGTGAGAACGGGCACGGCCGCCCAGCACGCGCGCCGCCTCGGCGCCCACCTCCCGCCGCTCCGACGCCAGCGCCGTGACCTCCCGCGCGAGCTCGGTCAGGCCATCGACCTGGCCCTGCGTCCCCGGCCCCGCGAGCGGGGGTCGGTGGAGGATCTCAGACGCGCCCTCGCGCTCGTCGTCGATCGCATGTCCGACGAGACGGGCGTCGTCGCCCCGGTGTGGACCCCACGCCGCACGCGCGACGCCGAGGGTGACTCCGAGGGCCCGAGCGCAGCGGCGCTCGCGCGCGACGACGAACCACGCGACGCCGACGATCCGGCCACCGCTCGCCACCCCGCCCCCGTCCGCTGGCCCGAGCGCGGCCTCGCCGGCCTCGCGGCCGGCGGCCTCGCTGCCTGGCTGGTCGCCAACCTGGCCCCGACCGTCCCGCTCGCGCCCCTGGCCGTCGCCGTCCTTGCCGGGATCGTCGTGGCCGCGCTGCCGCGCCTGGGCTGGGCCGCCTTCGTCGTCGCCGTCGCCGTGTGGCTTTCGTTCGCCGAGCGGACCGGCGCCGCCCTCCTCGTCATCCTCGGCGGGCTGCTCCCCGCCGTCCTCATGCCCTGGCGGGGAAGCGCCTGGGGCCTATCCGCGGGCGCCCCCGCGCTCGGCGTCGTCGCCCTCGCCGGGGCGTGGCCGGCGCTGGCCGGCCGGGCGCGCGGCCCCCTCACCCGCGCGGCCCTCGGTGCGGTCGGGTGGACGTGGACCGCGCTGGGCACGGCGCTCTCGGGCACGACCGTCTATCTCCGTGCGCCGCCCGGGACCCCGCCGCCGGGGCAGTGGCCGGCATCGGTGGGCGCCACCCTGCACCACGTGCTCGCGCCCCTGCTCAGCTCGGGGGCGCTTGCGCCCGCGGTGGTGTGGGCGGGCGCTGCGGTCATCCTCCCCTGGCTCGTCTCCGGGCGCCGCCTGGCGCTCGATTTCGTCCTCGCCAGCGCCTGGGCGGCCGGTCTCGTCGCCGCCACCTACGCCTCGCTGGGGATGGTCCACAGCTCGCTTGCCGGGGCTCCGGTGCGCGGCGCGGTGATGGGCGGCGTGGCCGCGTTCGCCCTCGCCCTCGCCCCGAGCGTCCTACGAACCTATCGCGCGGGCCGGTTTTTCGCGCGAGTTCCGTAGCATCCGATTGCCCGCAGGGGCGTCCCGATGAGCGTGCTCAGGAGTCTCGAAAGCAAGATCGCCGGCCTCGTCGAAGGCGCGTTCAGCCGTGCGTTCCGCTCCGAGGTGCGGCCGGTGGAGATCGCGCGTCGCCTCGCGCGCGAGATGGAGGAGCACAAATCGTTCTCGGTCTCGCGGACGTACGTGCCCAATGAGTACGTCGTGTACCTGTCGCCCCGCGACCGGGAGCGCTTCGCCGACTACGAGGACGCGCTCACCGACGAGCTCGCCGGATACCTGCTCGAGTTCGCCCGCCGCGAGCGCCTGGCCATGCTCTCGCGGCCGGTGATCGAGTTCGAGACCGACGGCCGCCTCGGGCTCGGCGAGTTCGGGATCCAGACCCGGGTCGTGCAGCACCCCTCCGAGGAGATGGAGCAGGCCCCGCCCGCCGCGGCGCCCGAGCGCGAGGACGAGGAGCGCGGACGGACGATGATCCACGGCGCCGCTGAGCGGGTGTCCGAGCCGCTCCAGGAGCGCGCTCGTGCCCACCGGAGCACGGCGCTCCTGATCGCCGAGGGCAAGCGGATCGTCGTCGGTCCGGCGGGGGCGACGATCGGCCGCAGCCGCCAGTGCGACGTCGTCCTCACCGACCCCAACGTCTCGCGCCGGCACGCCGACCTGCGCCCGCGCGGCGGCTCGTGGGTGCTCAGCGACCTGGGCGCCACCAATGGCGTCCTCATCAACGGTCGCCGGATCGACGCCCCCGAGGTCGTCCGCTCCGGAGACCGGATCGAGCTCGGGACCTCCGTGCTGACCTTCGAGCTCGAATGATCGCCTCGGTGCAGCTCGCCCCCGTCTCGGTGGCGCTGAAGTTCGGCTTCCTGGCCGTCCTCTACCTCTTCCTCATGTGGGTGGCGGTGAGCTCGCTGCTCGATCTGCGGCGCGGCCCCGGTGGGGTCACCGACGGCCCCGCCCGCAACCCCCAGGACGCCACCGGCCTGTACCCGGCGGCGGCCGGCCTCGCCGAGCTCGACGGCGCCTTCGAGCCGCGGCTGATGGTGGAGCAGGCCCTGGGCCACGAGTCGGGAATCGCCTACGACCTGCGTGGTGGCGCTACCCTCGGACGAGGCGACGTCGAGATCAAGCTCGAGGATCCCTTCGCCTCCTCGCGCCACGCTCGGATCTCGTGCCAGGGGCACGTCGTAGTTATCGAAGATCTTGGCTCCACCAACGGCACTTATCTGAACGATCAACCGCTCACGGGCCCGCAACCGCTCCACGACGGCGATCTGATCCGGATCGGGGACAGCGAGTTCTCCTACCAGCAGTGACGACATGCTTCGAGCCGCCGACTGGATACCACTGACGCACACCGGACTTCAGCGCCGCGAGAACGAGGACTCCGTGCTCGCGTCTCCGCCCGTGTTCGTGGTGGCGGACGGGATGGGCGGCGCTCAGGCGGGGGAGGTTGCCTCGCGCATCGCCGTGGACGCCTTCGCCGAGGGACTCCCCGAGGACGGCAGTCCCGAGGAGCGCCTGGCCGCGGTGGCGCTGACCGCCAACAAGCGGATCTACGACGTCTCCCGCACCGAGAGCGAACGCGCGGGCATGGGGACAACGCTGACCGCCGCCTACCTGGGCGAGAACGACCTCGCCATCGCCCATGTCGGCGACAGCCGGGCCTATCTCTTCCGCGACGGCGAGCTCACCCGCCTGACCCAGGACCACTCGCTGATGGCGGAGCTGATCCGGCGCGGAAAGCTCACCGAGGAGGAGGCGGCCGACCACCCGCAGCGCTCGATCATCACCCGCGCGCTCGGACCCGAGCCCGAGGTCACCGTCGACACGTGGACCTACCCGGTGCGGGCCGCAGACGTCATCCTCCTGTGCAGCGACGGCCTGACCTCGATGATCCCGGAGGCTCAAGTCGCCGACATCCTCCGTAGCGCCGACAGCCTCGAGCGCGCCGCCCAGGCGCTCATCGACGAGGCCAACCGGGCGGGCGGCCGCGACAACATCACGGTCATCCTCTTCCGGCTCGAGGAGGTCGGGAGCGTTCTCGGCACCGACCAGCCGACGGTGGTGGCGGCGCCCTCGATCCCCTCGCCCTCCTCGGGACCCACCGCCAACGCCACTGGCGTCGCGGTGGCGCCGCCCCCCGGAGTCACCCGCCCCGCGCCGGTGGCGCGCACCCAGCGCCCGCCGAGCGGCAGCGCCGGCCCGCCGCCCTCCCAGCGCCGCCGCGGCTGGCGCTACAGCAAGCCGATGGCCGCCCTGCTCGCCGTCGTCATCGTGCTCTTCCTCTTCGGGGGCGGCGGCTGGCTCGCCACCCGCCAGCTCTACTTCCTCGGTACCGACGCCCGCGGTTTCGTCACCATCTATCGGGGCCTGCCCTACGGCCTCGTCGCCGGCGTGCGCCTGTACGAGCCCTACTACCAGTCGGGAGTGCCGGCGTCGACCCTGCCCCCGGCCGAGCGCGGCCAGATCCTCAATCACAGCCTGCGCTCGCAGGGGAACGCCCAGACCCTGGTGAACGACCTCGAGCTGGGGAAGGTGCAGCGATGACGGCGAGGCCCTTTCGGTGAGCGCGCGGAACCGCGAGCTCGTGGGACTGATTCCGGCCTCCCTGCTCGTCACCGCAGGGTTCGCCGGAGTGTTCATCCAGCGCTCGAACGCACTCTCGAATGTCTCCCTGACCTACGGGGCGATCTTCCTCGGCCTGTGCCTCGTCGGCCACCTGGTCATCCGGGCCACGCTGCCCTATGCCGATCCCTACATGTTCCCGCTGGTCGCGCTCCTGGCCAGCTTCGGGATCGTGATGATCTACCGGATCGACACGATCGCCGCGCGCCAGCAGGCCCAGTGGTTCGTGCTCGGGCTGATCCTCTTCGCCGCCACCATCATCGCCTTTCGCGATTACCGCAAGCTCGAGCGCTATCGGTACACGATCGCCGCCGTGTCGCTCGTCCTCCTCGTCCTTCCGCGCGTCCCCGGGCTCGGCGACCAGGTCAACGGCGCCTATCTCGGGATCCACATCCCCGGCGTGTTCGTCTTCCAGCCCACCGAATTCGCGAAGATCGGATTCGTCATCTTCCTGGCCAGCTACCTGCGCGACACCCGGCAGGTGCTCGTGCTCGGCGCGCGCCGGATCCTGGGCGTGACCATCCCCCCGCTCAAGCACTTCGGACCCGTGCTCGTGATCTGGGGCCTGGCCATGCTCATTCTCTTCCTCCTCCACGACGTCGGCTCCTCGCTCATGTTCTACGGCGCTCTGCTCTCGACGCTCTACGTCGCGACCAGCCGCGTCTCCTTCGTCGTGGTCGGGCTGGTCGCCTTCGGCCTCGGCGCGTGGTACATCGGCTCGCACGTCCCCCACATCAACGCTCGCGTCCAGGAGTGGCTGCATCCGCTGACCCCGAGCTATTACAGCGGCAGGAACCCCGCTCAGATCAGCAGCTACCAGCTCGCCAACTCGATGTTCGCCCAGGCCGCGGGCGGGATGTTCGGCCAGGGCTTCGGCCAGGCCACGCTGACCATCCCCGGCACCCACAGCTTCCTGCTCCCCGCTCCGAGCACGGACATGATCTACGCGGTCATCACCGATGAGCTCGGGCTCTTCGGCGCCGCCGCCGTCCTCATCGCCTATCTCATGCTCATCGCCCGGGGCTTCAAGACGGCGATCCTCGCCCGCGACTCGTTCTCGACCCTGCTGGCGGCGGGGCTGAGCTCCGTCCTCGCCCTCCAGGTCTTCGTCATCGTCGGCGGGGTGACGCGGGTCATCCCCCTCACCGGAGTGACCCTGCCCTTCATCTCCTACGGCGGGTCGTCGATCATCGCCAACCTCGTGCTGCTCGCGCTGCTCCTGCTTGTCTCGGACCGCGCGAGGAGACCGGTGCTCGCATGAACGCGCCCATCGCCCGCGTCTTCGCCCTCTTCATCGTCCTCTTCGGGTTGCTCCTCGTGTGGACGTCGCGCTGGACCGTGTTCGATTCCAAGGCGCTCCAGACCAACCCCTTGAATGCCCGCACGGTGATCGACCAGGAGAAGATCGACACCGGAAAGCTGCTCGCCGCCGACGGCACCGTGCTCGCCAAATCGGTCCCGGGCCCCGACCACACGTTCTCGCGCACCTACCCGACGGGCTCGCTGTTCGCCCAGCCGGTGGGCTACTCGTACGTCAAGACCGGTCAGGACGCCGGCCTCGAGCTCTCGGACGGCGACTACCTGCGCGGGGTGCAGACGGGCATCAACGCCATCATCGGCCAGCTGGGCGGGAGCACCCAGGTGGGCGACAACGTCTACACCACCCTCGACCCCAAGGCTCAGCGCCTGGCCTACCAGCTGCTGGCCGGTCGCGCCGGGTCGGTGGTGGCGCTCGACCCGCGCACGGGGGCGGTCAGGGCCATGGCCTCGCTCCCGAGCTACGACGACAACAACCTCAAGGCTCCGTGCAACCTCCCGGGCTGCAGCCAGCTCAACTCGGCCAGTCAGGCCCACGACGTGGCGGGCTCGACGTTCAAGATCGTGACCACCGTGGCCGGGATCGACAGCGGCAAGTTCACCCCCACCTCGGTCGTCAACGGGAACTCGCCGCGCCTGGTCTCGGGCTTCCCGCTCGCCAACGACGGGAACACGAGCTGGGGTCCCCAGACGCTGACCGTCGCGCTCACCAACTCGATCAACACCATCTTCGCTCAGGTCGCCGAGCAGGTCGGGCGCCCGACGATGACCGAGTACATGAAGCGATTCGGCTTCTACTCCAAGCCGCCGATCGACCTCCCGCCCGGTGAGCTGGTCGCGAGCCGGCCGTATTCGCTCATTAACGGCAAGCCGTACGCGCCCGGGAGCCCGAACGAGGACATCGGCCGGATCGGGATCGGCCAGGGCGGACTGCTCGTGACCCCGCTGCAGATGGCGATGGTCGCCGCCGCGGTGGCCAACGGCGGCCGGCTCATGGCCCCCCATCTCACCGACCGCGTCGTCAACGCCGACGGCCAGACCGTCGTCCAGGTCAAGCCGACGCTCTACAGCCAGGTGATGAAGCCCTCGACGGCCCAAGCGGTCTCGCAGATGATGCGCAACGTGGTCGAGGAGGGCACCGGCCAGGCCGCCAACCTCGGTGGTCTCACCGTCGCGGGCAAGACGGGGACGGCCTCGATCGGGACCACGGGCTCGAACCTCACCGAGCCGTGGTTCATCGGCTTCGCTCCCGTCCAGAACCCCCGCATCGTCGTCGCCGTCACAATCGACCGGACCCAGGGACAGTTCGGCGGCACCGTCGCCGCCCCCATCGCCGCCGCGATCATGAAACTCATCCTCTCCGAGCCCAATGGCTGAGCTCGAGCCCGGCACCATCGTCGACGGTCGCTACCGGGTCCTCTCGCGCCTGGGCTCGGGGGGCATGGCCGACGTCTTCTGCGCCGAGGATCAGCAGCTCGGACGCAAGGTCGCGCTCAAGCTCCTGCACCGTCGCTTCGCCGAGGATCCCGGCTTCGTCGAACGCTTCCGGCGTGAGGCCCAGGCCGCCGCCGGCCTGCAGCACCCCAACGTGGTCAGCGTCTACGACCGCGGGTCCCACGACGACACCTACTACATCGTCATGGAATACCTGCCCGGACGCACCCTCAAGCAGCTCATCCGCGACGAGGCGCCGCTCGACCCAGTCCGCGCCATCGACATCACCATCCAGATCCTCAAGGCGGCCCGCTTCGCCCACCGCCGCGGGATCATCCACCGCGACCTCAAGCCCCACAACGTCATGGTGGAGGACGACTCCGACCACATCAAGGTCACCGACTTCGGGATCGCCCGCGCCGGCGCCTCGGACATGACCGAGACCGGTTCGATCATGGGCACGGCCCAGTACCTCTCACCCGAGCAGGCCCAGGGCCACGCTGTGAGCGCGAGCTCGGATCTCTACTCGGTCGGGGTGGTGCTCTACGAGATGCTCACGGGCCGGGTCCCCTTCGACGCCGAATCGGCGGTCACCATCGCGCTCAAGCACGTCTCCGAGGCCCCGGTCCCGCCGAGCAAGATCAACCCGAAGGTCCCCCCCGAACTCGAGCAGATCGTTCTCTGGACCCTCAACAAAGACCCCGTTCACCGCCCGGCCGACGACGATGAGTTCATCGGCGCGCTCGAGCAGGCCAAGGCGGCGATCGTCTCCGGGGAGCGCGGGCAGCGGACGGCGTCCTTCGCGGCGGTCGGCGGCGCCCCGGCGCCCCTGCCTCCCCCTCCGCCCACACGCTCGCCCCCGCCCGAGATCGTCCCCGCGGCCCTCGTCGAAGCTCCCGTCACCGAGCCGCCGGCAGCGGTCCTCGGCCCCGACCGGACTCGCACCGGCGGCGCCAGCCCATGGCCGTGGGTCCTGCTCGTGGCCCTGCTCATCGGCGCCGGCGTCGCCGCGTACCTGCTCACCCGGCCCAAGCAGGTCCGGGTGCCGCTGGTCGTCAACCTCCAGCAGGGCGTGGCCAGCGCCAAGATCAGCGATGCCGGGCTCACGCCGAGTCCGGTCACCGAGCCCAACAAGGCCGCCTCGGGGACGGTCGTCTCCCAGAATCCCTACGCCGGCCAATCGGTTGACAAGGGCTCGACCGTCCGCCTGATTGTCTCCAGCGGCCCCGGCAACGTCCCCGTGCCCACGGTCGTGGGGATGACCAAGGCGGCGGCTCAGCGCTCGATCACCAAGCAGGGGCTGAAGGTCGGCAGCGTCCGCACGAAGTACTCCGCGAGCGTCCCCGTGGGCGACGCTGTGAGCACCGATCCGGCCGCCGGCACCTCGCTCCCGGTCGGTACCTCCGTCACCCTCTTCGACTCGCTCGGTCCCGCGCCCGTCAACGTTCCCAGCGTGACCGGGGAGACGGAGTCAGCAGCCAAGAACACCCTCACCGGCCTCGGTCTCAAGGTCACGACCACCCCCCAGTCGTCGAGCACCCAGACCCCCGGCACCGTGCTCAGCCAGAGCAGAACCGGCACGACCCCGGCGGGATCGACGGTCAACCTGGTGATCGCCCAGGCCCCGCCCATGGTCAAGGTGCCCACGGTGACCGGGGACAGCCCGAGCACCGCCGCCAAGACGTTGAAGGCGGCCGGTTTCGCCGTCAAGCAGACGACGAGCAATGTCACCGATCCGACCCAGGACCAGAAGGTCGTCTCCCAGAATCCGTCGGCCGGCGCCAAGGCGAAGCAGGGTTCCACCGTGACCGTCGTCGTCGGCAAGTACTCGTCCACGACCGGCACCACGAGCACCCCCACGAGCACCACCACCACCCCCACGAGCACCACGACGACGCCATGACGCCGCTGCGGGTGGCGGTCCTCGGGGGGGGCCGCTCGTCCGAGCACGAGGTCTCGCTCGCCTCGGCGTCGTCGGTGCGCGCGGGTCTCGAGCGCGCGGGGCACCTCCCGGTGATGATCGAGATCGGGCGCGACGGCACCTGGCGTGGCGACGGTCGCGAGGTCGCCCTCGAGCCCGGTGGCGGGTTCGAGGGGGCGGACGTTGTCTTCCCGGTGCTGCACGGCCCGTTCGGCGAGGACGGGACCGTCCAGGGCCTGCTCGAATGCCTCGATGTCCCCTACGTCGGGGCCGGGGTGCTGGCCTCGGCGGCGTGCATGCACAAGGTTCTCTTCAAGGAGCTGATGGCCCAGGCCGGGCTACCTCAGGTCGACTACCGCTCGGTGCGCGAGACCGACCACCGCACCGACCCCGACGCGGTTGCGCGAGCGCTCGCCCCGCTCGGCCTGCCCGTGTTCGTCAAACCGGCCCGGCTCGGGTCCTCGGTGGGGATCGTCCGCGTCGCCCTCGCTGAGGAGCTGCCCGCGGCGCTCGACACCGCCTTTGAGCATGATTCCCTGGCCATCGTCGAGGCCGCGGCGGGCGGTCGTGAGATCGAGTGCTCAGTGATCGGCAACGATGATCCGATCGCCTCCCAGCCCGGTGAGATCCTCCTCGCCGGCGGTGAGCACGGCTGGTACGACTACCAG
>DASZMD010000244.1:0-14592 GCA_035551955.1 Solirubrobacteraceae bacterium
GAGGACGCGGCGACGATGCTAGGCGTGATGGCCGGCTACTCGCCCGCGGATCCGAAGACGAAAGCGGCAATCGGAAAGGTGCCGCGGGGCGGATATGCCTCGGACTTCTCGGCGACGGCGCTGAAGGGAACGCGGATCGGCCTCTACGGCCCGGGCTGGCGCAAGGCCGGTCGCCTGAGCGCCGATACCACGCAGCTGTACGGCGTGGCGATCAAGATGCTGCACACGCAGGGTGCGACGACGGTGGCGGATCCGTTCAAGGGCAGTGGCTTCGCGAATCTGGCCAAGGCAAGTGGCGGCTATGACCCGCGCGGCTCGGAGTCGCTGCCCTACGACCTCAACCAGTACCTCGAGGGGCTCGGGCCGCGGTCCCAGGCGCATTCCCTCAAGCAGGTCGAGAAGGACCTGAAGCTCGATCTGTTCGGCAAGAAGGGGCCGCTGTACTACTACGCGACGTCGCTCAAGGGGGTCACCTACTCCGATAAGCATCCGACCGTCGTGCCCGACACTTCGGCCTTCGCCAGGCTGCGCGCTCGGTACCGGCGGATCTTCGACCGGGTCATGCACAGGAAGCGTCTCGATGTCCTCGTGTTCCCGCAGGAGACGAAGGAGATCGGATCGCTGTACGGCGGGGGCATCTCATCGACCACGGTGTCGGAGATCAACATCGCCGGCCTGCCGGGGGTCATCCTCCCGGCCGGGGCCTACCCCGATGGCAAGCCGTTCGCGCTCATCTTCATCGGCCGCCCCTGGAGCGAGGCGAAGCTGCTGGGCTATGCCTACGACTACGAGCACGCGGCGCCGGGACGACTCGTTCCCACCGCGCTGGCCACGACGCCTGGACCCCAGCCGCCGGGCGGCTGAGCTTCGTTCACCCGCCCGCCTCGTACCCGCCGAGGTCGAGTTCGACGCTCACCACCGTCCCGCCCCCGGGGCGGCTCTCGATCTGGAGGTCGGCACCGAGGAGATCGGCCCGCTCGATCATGCCGATGATCCCGGTGCCCCTGGGGGGCGGAGTGGGCGAAGGGCGATCCTGCCCTTGCCCGTCGTCGCTGACCTTCACGAGCAGACACGCGACGCTCGATGCGCCGGCGTCGACGGTGATCGTCGTCGCACCCGAGTGCCCGCGCGCGTTGGTCAGCGCCTCTCCGAGGATGCGCAGCACTTCGGTGCCGCGGCTTCCGAGCGAGCCGGAGGACAGCGCCGTCGCACCCTCGAGCCGGATCTCGACATCGGTGGCCATCGCGGCATGAATTGCCACCAGGTCGGTAAGGAGATACCGGAAGGGACGGTCGGCGTCGCTGAGGCGAAGGTCATAGATGGCGCCGCGCAGCTGCTGGCTGACCCGCTGTAGCTTCGCGATCAGGGCCACCCAGCGCGACTGATCTTCCTCCCGGCTCCCGGCGGAGCGAGCGAGGATGGCCTGGGCAATGGCTTCGGTGAGCTCGCTGAGGG
Organism: Solirubrobacteraceae bacterium; assembly: GCA_035551955.1. Lineage (GTDB taxonomy): Bacteria > Actinomycetota > Thermoleophilia > Solirubrobacterales > Solirubrobacteraceae > Palsa-465. The sequence goes on from DASZMD010000244.1 coordinate 1,456, forward strand.
CGTCATCATGGAGATCGCGGGCGATGCGCCGCCGCTCGCCTTCGCGGACCTCCTCCATGCGTTCGAGCACGCGCCCGCGCTCGATGGCCGCCCCCACGACATTGGCCACGGACTGCATGAACGTCATGTCCTGGGTGGTGAACGAGCGGCGCTGGCGCGAGGCGGCGGCCAGCACTCCGAAGCGCTGCGTCTGCCCGGGAATCACGACCGCGATCGCGCTCGCCGGATTCTCGGCCGCGAACAGATCCGAGATCAGAAAGCGCTCATCCGCGTTCACGTTCTCGGAGATCACGGGACCGTCGGCGAGCAGCGTGTAGCCGACGAGTGTTCCCGCCGTCGCCGGGCTGGGAGCGGCCACTGCGAGCGCTTCGGGGCTCCACCCGAACGCCGCGCGCCAGCTCAGATGCCCCCCACCGGGCAGGACCTCGGCGATCGCGCAGAGCTCGAGCTCGAGCGTCCGTCCCACCAGGGCCACCGCGTCGTCCATCAGTTGCTGACGGTCGCCGTTGGCGATGTTGCGCAGCGTGAGCTCGGCGATCAGCGCCTGCTGGCGCACCGCCACCGCGAGGCGCTTCTCGATGCGACGGCGCTCGCTGACGTCGCGGTGAATTCCGATGTAGCCGGTGAGTTCATCATCAGCATCGCGTACTGCGGCGGCGATCACCTCGACCTCGAACGGCGTTCCGTCCTTGCGGTACGCCGTGACTTCGGTGTGAACGCGGCCGGTGGCGAGCAGCTCACGGTCGAGACGGACCCGCGGAGGGTCATCCGGGGGACTCCCGACCTTTCGGACGTCCCGCCCGAGAACCTCCTCGGCCGTGCAGCCGTACAGCCTCTCTGCCCCCTTGTTCCACGCGGTGAGGCGAAACTCCCGATCAGTCGCGATGACCGCATCGCCGACGTTCTCCAGCAGGCTCGCGTGGTAGGCGAGCTGCTCATGCCTGCGCCGGCGCTCGGTGATGTCGTACATCGTCACCACGGCGGCGACGATCTCGCCGTGTTTGTCACGCACCGGCGAAGAGCTCGCTCGGATGAAGAGACGCGCCCCGTCCGCGAGGACGTAGAAGAACTCCTCCTCGACTATCTCCTCGCCTGAGGTGAGCGAGCGAACGGCAGGCCATTCCTCGCGCTCATAGAGCCTGCCATCCGGGTGGAAGATGTCGATTCCATCGTCGAGGTCCGGGGGCACCTGCGCGCCGAGCTGGCGCGTCGTCATCTCGAGCGCTCGTGCGTTGCTGTAGATGACCCTGCCGTAGGTGTCGATGACGGCCATTGCCACCGGAGCGCTGCGGACGATCTCCTCGAAGCCGAGCCCAGCAATCTCGTGCGGGGCCAGCGGGCACATCAACTAACCGAGACGATGGACCCGACGCGGTGGAGTATCGGCCGACGGACGGCTCAAGGCGATTGCCTGCCGGCGCTCAGGCGCTTCTCGAACCAGTGGTCGGCAAAGGGCTCGTCGTTGAAGGCCGGGACCGGACGCCAGCCCGCGGAGCGATAGAGGGCGAGCGCCTCGCCGAGCACGGCGCTCGTCTCGATGCGGGCGACGCGCGCCCCGCCCGACCATGCGCACGCTTCGAGGCGCTCGAGCAGGCGGCGACCCAGTCCGAGACCGCGCGCGCGGGGAGCGATCCACATCCGCTTGATCTCGGCGGGAGCGTCGGGGTGGTGCTTGACGGCACCGCAGCCGATCGGCTCGCCGCGCAGGTAGGCGACGAAGAACTGGCCGGCCGGCGGGCGCACCTCGTGGGGGAGCGCGGTGGCCCCGGCGGACGGGTCAAAGCCGCGTTCCGAGCGGCGGTTGAGCTCGGCGACGTATTCGGCCAGGCAGTACCGCGCATCCCGATGCTCGGGATCGACGGCGACGATCTCCACGCTCGCCGCGGTCAGCAGGCGCTCGACCTCGCGCATCGCCGCCACGAGCTTCTCCCGCTGCGCCACCGCGAGCGGCGCGAGCAGGGACTCCACGCGTGCATCTGAGCGCTGCTCGAGGGCCGCCCACTCCGAGCGCCCCTCCGGGGTGAGACGGGCGACGCGGATCCGGCGGTCCCTGACACTCGCGGCCACGGTGATGAGCCCGTCCGCCTCGAGCGAGCGCAACAGCCGGCTCAGGTAGCCGGAGTCGAGCCCGAGGGTCGAACGCAGGCGGCGGACCTCGCAGCCGCCCGGGCCGATCTCCCACAGCAGGCGTGCCTCGCCGAGCGGTCGACCGCCGCCGAGGAAATGATCGTCGACAGCGCCGACGCGCTCGGTAACCGCGCGGCTGAAGCGACGGACGTGTGCACCATCCCCTTTCCCATTCTCTGACCCTAGTCAGAAAATCCCTCGCCGTCAATGCCAGGTCCGGCGCGGAGAGACCGGTGCCCCCCGGCAGTCTCTCCGCGCCCCCTGTCAGCGCGGTCCCGTCAGAACGCTGCTTGCCCCCTTCTCGATGAGTCCTGCGCTGCCCTAATGAGCGGGCAGGCGGCGTCGTGATACATGGGCGTGGCGGCCGCCCTAGACCATCTCCAGCGGCCCGGGCTCCAACGGCGGCGGGAAGGCCTCGTCGAGCTTGATCAGGTCCATGTCGTCGAGCTGCACGTCGAGGGCGGCGCGGTTCTGGCGCACGTGCTTGGCCGTCCCTGCCTCGGGGATGGCGCACACGCCGGGGTGCTGGAGCACCCACGCGAGGGCGATCTGGGCGGGCGTCACGCGGTGCTGGAAGGCGATGCCGCGAAGCACGGGATCCTGGACCAGGCGTCCTTGGCCGAGCGGTGAGTAGGCCATGATGGGAAGGCCACTGTGTTGACACCAGGGCAGGAGGGTGAGCTCGATGCCGCGCCGGCCCAGGTTGTAGAGGACCTGGTCGGCCTCGACGGAGCGGCCCCCGTCGACGCCGAGCAGCTCGACGATGTCGGGGACGTCGAAGTTGCTCACGCCCCAGTGGCGAATGAGCCCGGCCGAGCGGAGCTCCTCGAAGGCCGTGACCGTCTCCGTGAGCGGGACCGGGCCGCGCCAGTGGAGCAGGTAGAGGTCGAGGTGATCGGTCCCGAGACGGCGCAGGCTGGCCCGGCACGCGGAGATCGTCCCCTCGTGCGTGGCGTGGTGGGGAAGCACCTTGCTGACCAGGAATACCTCCTCGCGGCGTCCCGCCACCGCCTCGCCCACCAGTTCCTCCGCCGCGCCCTCGCCGTACATCTCGGCCGTGTCGATCAGGCTCATCCCGAGGTCGAGGCCCGTGCGCAGAGCCTCGAGCTCCTCAGAGCGCGCGTGCCTGCCCTGGCCAAGACGCCACGTCCCCTGACCGAGGATGGGGATCGCCTCGCCCGAGGGAAGCTCGACGCCGCGCACGGCTTCTACGGCCATGTGAGGGACCATAGGCCAGCGCGCGCCCGACACGAGTCCCGGGCGCGGTGGCGTACCGTCCCGGCCATGGATGGAACTCACCGTGCCCGGGTCGAGGGCTTGCTGGCCGACGCCGCCGCCGAGCACGCCAGTCTCCTCTCACGCCTTCCCGCCAGGCTCCGGGCGAGCCTCCCCGTCGATGCCCAGGGCCTCACGCAGGCCATCGACCACCTCGCCACCGCGGCAGGCCTGTCGGACAGCGAACGGCGCGAGCTCATCCGCCCCCACGCGGTCAACCCGGCGGTGCTCCACGCCCGCGTGTTCGGATATGCGCCGTTGGCGCGAGCGACGGTCATCGCCTCGTTCGTGGAGGGCGGGCGGGTGCGCGCCGATGCGCTCGGCGCGCTGGCCGACGCGGTGGGCGGCGAGCCCCTCGGGCAGGAGGTCCGGAGACTCCTGGTGGCGCATCCACCGCCGGTGGGCGCTGACGGTGACGACGTCGACGCCGCGCTGCGGGCCACCTACGAGGCTCAGGAGCGCGCGGCCGTGATGATCGCCGACCGCCTCGATGACGCCGAGCGCGACGGCTGAGCTCAGAGTGCGCGTAGGAGCGCGGTGGTCAGGGCGGCGCTGATCACGCACCACGCGATCGAGCCGGTGAGCCGCATGACCAGGGCTGCGACGAGAACTCCGACCGTGGGCGCGCCCACCGTGAGGCGGCGCCCGGTGGCCAGGGTGTGGGTGGCCACCAGAGCGGCGAGGAGCGCCGGGGCCATGAGCGCGACGACGGAGGCGAACCACCGCGGCAGCTCACGCCCGCCCAGGGCGATCGGGCCCGCCGCCTTGATGGCGAAGGTGACGACGGCGCACCCCGCAACCAGAGCCCACGCGGTGCTCATGGCCGCGGGGCGCTTGCCAGCCCCCACAGCGCGACGGCGCTCGCCGCGAGGATCGGCACGCCGGCCGGGGTGAAGGGCGTGAGGGCGAGCGCGATCGCCGCCCCGGCGATGGCGACGCCGCGACTGCGCGGATTTCTCACCTCGGCCATGAGCAGGGCGAGGAAGAAGGCCGGAAAAACCGCATCGAGGCCGAAGCGACTGGGATCGCCGATCGCGCCCCGCCCGATGACCCCGAGCACCGTGCCCAGGCTCCAGGTCAGGTACTGGGGTGCGGTGGCTCCGAAGAGGAAGTAACGGTCGAAGGAGCCGTCCGTCCGCAGGGCCATGGCCCATGAGGCGTCGACTATCGTCTGCCCCTGGACGGCCCGGCGCAGCACCCCTCCCGGCAGCGACGGGGCGAGGGCGATCCCCATGGCCAGGAAGCGGCTGTTCATCAGAGCCGCGGCCACCAGGGCGGCTCCGAGCGAGCCGCCGGCGCCGATGATGGCGACGGCGGCGAACTGCGCCGAGCCGGCGAACACGAACAGCGACATGGCGATCGCGGCCACGTCGGGGAGACCGGCCTGGCGGGCGACGATGCCGAACGATGCCGACAGGAGCAGGCCGGCGAGGGCGAACGGGATGCCCGCCCTCACGCCCGCCCGGAAACGGTCGCGAGGCGTTCCCGCCTCGCGACTACTGGGTGACTCGGCTGGCACGCCGGTGAGCGTACGGGCCGAGGGCCTGCTCCGGCCCCGTGCCCGCGCTCAGCGGCTGGTGGCGGGCAGGCGCCTACTTGAAGCCGACAACCATCGACTCTGGGCCCACGAGCGCCTCGACGTAGGTGTCGTGGAATCCCGCCTCGTCCATCCACCCGCAACAGTCCGCACCCGTGTAGTCAAAGCCCGCCTTCGTCTCGATCAGCATGTTCAGGCTCATCAGGAGCCCGAAGGTGTTCTCGCGCCGGTCGTCGTCGATGATCGACTCGTAGACGATCAACGCCCCCCCATCGGGCAGGGCGTCGTAGCCGGCACGGATGAGCGCTCGCTTTTCGTCGGCCCCCCAGTCGTGAAGGATGTGTCCCATGACGAGCACATCGGCGGTGGGGAGGGAATCGGCGAAAAAGTCGCCGCCGACGAACCGCACTCGATCCTGGAGGCCAAAGCCGGCGATGAAGTCCTCGAAGATGGGACCGACCGCGGGCAGATCGAAGCCGATGCCGGTCAGGTGCTCGTGAGCAAGTGCCACCTGTGTCGGTACCGCTCCTTGCGCTGTACCGATGTCACAGAAGGTCTGGTAACGGTCCCAGGGAAACTTGTTGGCGATGGCGATCGCGGATCCCATGCTCAGGCCGGTCATTGCCGCTAGGAAGCCACCCAGACGGGCTGGATCGGCGTAGAGGGCACCGAACAGGTCCTCGCCCCCGCCCTTGGCCTCGTTCTGAAGCTCGCCGGTCTGCAGCGCCTCGGTCAGCGAGCCCCAGAACGGGTACAGCCGCGCATTGGCCATCTCCAAGATGCCACCGACGTAGGACGATTTGTCGCGATCGAGAAACAGGTCGGTTGCGGGCGTGTTGCGATACCCGTCCGCTCCTCGCTCAAGCATCCCCAGGGCGACGAGCGCGTCGAAGAAGTCACAGCAGCTCCGGGTGTGCAGGCCTAGCGCGCCGCGCAGGTCTTGTTCGCTCGCCGGGCCGCTCGCCAGCTTGGTGAAGACCCCGAGCTCGATCGCGCTCAGGAGCGCCTTGGACCCCCAGAAGCCGAGTCCGAGCTGCATGATCTGATCGGGCGTAACGGGCGGGACGGTGGGATCCTCGCCGGTAGAAGTCGGCCCAACCGAGGTAATGGTCATGAACGCTGCCCCCTCTCTTGGATTCGAGCTGGTGGCGCGCGTCCATGCGTTCGCGCGCGAGATGGTCCCGAATGCACCCAACCCGATCCGTGGTTTCAGGTCACCCTACCGCGTTTTCCCGCCGCCGCGGAAACTTCGTGCTCAGCGACGCTCGAGCGCGAGGCGCACTCCGAGCCCGATGAGCACGACACCGGTCACGCGATCGAGGGCCGCCTTGACCCCGGGGCGGGTGAGGACGTCGGAGATCTTCGCGGCGAGCAGGGCATAGGCGCACAGCCACACGAGCGTCATGATCACGAACAATCCTCCGAGGAGGAGGAAGGGAACGAGCACGGGCTCGCGACCGGAGACGAACTGGGGCAGCAGGCTGGTGAAGAACACGCCGATCTTCGGGTTGGCGAGATCGCTCAGCAGACCCTGCCGGAAGCCAAGGCGCACGGTCATGGCACCGCCGTCGCCTCCGGCGGCGGCGGCGAAGGCCGAGGGGTGTCGCGCTGCCCGCAGGGCCTGGACGCCGAGCCAGATCAGATAGACGGCTCCCACCACCTTGAGGGTCGTGAAGGCGACGGCGGACTCGCGCACGAGCGCGGCCACCCCGACCGCCGCCGCGATCGTCCAGATCAGCAGTCCGGTGTTGACCCCGAGCGACGTCCCCAGCGCTGCCCCGCGCCCGTGCATGAGGGCGTTCTTGGTCACCACCACGGTGTCGGGGCCCGGCGCGATGATGACCACGAGCGAGATGCCGAGGAAGGCCCACAGATGGATCCCCATCCGACGATCATGTCACGCCCGGAATCCTCGGCAGACGGCGCGACCGCGCGTTAGGGTTAGCCGATGCTCAGCCCACGCCGCACCTTTGCCTTGGCCGCCACGACGGCCCTCACCGGCACGGCACTCCTCGCCGCGACCGGCTCCGCCAAACCCGCCTCCTCGACGGTGCACGTGATCGAGCACGCGCTCACCGACACCGAGATCCCCACCGGGGGCGGCAAGGACGTGCAGGGCAACATCCTCACCTTCAACAATCCCGTCTACAACGCCGCCAACACGCGCAGGGTCGGGCACGACGAGGGCTTCTGCACCCGCCTGGCGCCCAAGCAGGGCATCTGGGAATGCCTGTGGACGACCTTCCTCAAGGCGGGGCAGATCACCGTCCAGGGTCCCTTCTACGACACGCGCAACAGCGTCCTGTCGATCACCGGGGGAACCGGCGCCTACCGCGACAGCCGGGGGCAGATGCTCCTGCGCTCGCGCAACGGCGGCAAGGAATACGACTTCATCTTCGAGCTGAGCTAGCGGGCCTCCACTAGAACTCTCTGGAAAGCCTCCGGGCCGGGCCTAGTCGCGTCGGTAGTTCACCCCGCGACAAGCGAAGGAGCCCGGCATGGCCCGCAGGAGCAGCAGTTCGCAGAGCACCCAGACGACCGACGAGCAGCGCGACACGCTGCGCGACATCTCCGACAACGACGACAGCTCGATCGCCGAGCTCGTCGACATCCGCATCGCCGAGGCGGTCGACGCCTCCGACCTTGACGCGAAGACGTTCTCGCTGGTGAACATCGCCGCGCTCATCGCCACGGGCGGGGACGACGCCTCGTACCTGCTCCACGTCGGCGCCGCCCTGGACGCCGGCGCTTCGGTCGACGAAGTCACCGCGGTCCTGACCGCGGTTGGCCCCAACGTCGGCGTGTTCAAGATGGTCACCGCCGCCGACCCGCTGGCCACCGCGCTCGGCATCAGCCTCGTGAGCGAAGACGACAGCGCGAGCACCGACGAGAACGGCGGCGGCTCCTAGGGCCGCCGCCGGCGCCGGTCAGCGCTGAGCCCGCATCCCCGCGACCGCCTCGGACAGAGCGGCAGCGTCGAGGACGTCGACCATCACGCCGATCTGCTCCTCGAAGACCTCGGGAGGAATCTCCATTCTGATGTTGTCTTCCAGCACGTGGTAGACCTCGAGACCCAACTGGGCCTCCGCCAATGGACCTGCGTAGGTGGGATCGCCGAGCACGACGGTCTCGGCTGCGATCTCGGCCGCCTCCGGGTCGGGGGAGCCGAGCAGGACGAGGATCCGGTCACGACCGTGCTCCTCGGCCAGGCGCTTGACCGCCTCCTGGCTCTGTAGGTCCATTGCTCCCGAGGCCGTTCAGACGAAGCACTCGGTCGAGGTAAACACCACCTCGCCCTGGGCCGCTCTGACGCACGCGGCGATGGCGGGCCCGGCGATGCCGTCACGCTCGCCCAGGACGATCGTCAACTTATCGGCCAGCAACTGATAATCACCTCCTCACGTCGCTCGAAGGAGCTTGACTTGACACACAGTCTCTCATCCGGCCTGCGCGACCTCCATCTGCCCGTCCAGCCACTCGCGCAGCTCGGTGGGCGTGAGCTGCGAAGCCGACAGGCGCGCGACCTCTTCGCCGTCGCGCATGAGCAGGAACGTCGGCAGCCCGTGGACACGCAGATCGATGCACACCCTCCGCGCCTTGGGCGCCTCGAGCTTGACCACCCGCAACTCGGGGCGTTCGTCGGCGATCCGCGCCACGTGGGGCATGAGCGCCAGGCACGGTTTGCACTCCGGTCCCCAGACGTCGACCATGACCAGCCCGTCCGCCACCAGGTCGCGGAAGTTCTCGCGTGTCGCTTCCATCATTTCGCCCATGCTGAGATCAGCTCCTTTCGATTTCGCTCATCAGCCCTCGCCCGCCGGATTGCGCTCGAGCACCAGGCTCATCCCGTCCGAGAGCTCGGACATGCGCCCGAGGAACAGGCTGCCCTTGGCGAGCATCTGCACCCGCTGGGCGCTCCCTTGGCTCAGGCCCCCGAGGGCGTGGGGAAGGTAGGCGAGCGCGGAGGCGATGTGACCCTGGGTGGGGGCGAACCCGGGCATGCCGCGTTGTGCGACGAAGGCCGGGAGCTCCTCACGGGTGATCTCGCCGGCGCGGATGGCCAGCGCGGCGATCAGGCGGTAATTGCGGGCGGGGACATCGCCTGAGCCCTGCGGCTCGGTGAGCTCGGGGTTGTGGAGCTCGGTCGCATAGTCGTCGACATCGAGCATCCCCAGCCCGACGCGCCGCAGGGGCTCGATGGTGAGTGCCTCCATGATCTGCGGCGCCGAGCCCCCGGCCGCCACCGTGTGGCGTCCGACGGCGTCGAGGCGCATCACCGGCGAGACTCCGTCGTCGGCCTCGATCAGGGCGGCGATCCCGCCGAGGACGTCCTCGAGGATGGGCATGCCGTGCTTCAGGTGGCCCTGGAACTTCATCCCCAGCTTGGGCAGCGACCCGCCCGCGACCACCGCCACGCGCTGGAAGACGCCCGAGGCGACCAGGCTCGCGCCGATCACCAGCGCCGGTATCGGAGCGGCGCAGAAGTTCTTGACGTCGGCCCCGGAAGCGTTGGCGAGGCCGGCGGCGGCGGCCACCGCCTTGGCCAGGTTGCCGCCGCCGCGCTGGTAGCGGTCGCCGATCGCCTCCTCGCCGCAGCCGATGACGTAGTCGATCGACCCGGGATCGATCCCCCGGCGCTCGATCAGGTGCAGGAGCGCCAGCGTGGCGCTCGCCTTCGAGGCGAGGTTCTCGAGCAGCACGGAAGCGGCCAGCGCCTCGTCGGCGTCGTGGGCGCGGCGGATCACGGCCGATAGGCTCGTGCCCGCCACGTGGAGAGGCTGGGCGCCCGGCTCGGCGAGCGCCGCCTCGACATCGCCGACCGCGGCTGCCGCTCGCTCGAGCGGGAGCTGTCGCGCCAGCGGGTGACGGGCGAGCGCGGCGGTGGCGCGGTCGGCGAGCGCGGGATCGAGCGTCATCAGCCCGAACTCGTCGACGCTCGCGAGCAGGGCGAGGAACTCCTCCTCGGGCATGATCTCGCCGCCCCCCCCGAAGCGCTCGGCGCCGTTGGGGGGCGCGTCGGTCCACGGGCGCTCGGGGAGCTCGCGGGGATGGATCTCGCCGATGAAGGCCCGGTGAGGCGGGTAGCTGAGCGCCTGCTCGTAGGTGCGCAGCGAGCTCAGGAAGGCCTCCTCGAGCCCAGCGTCGCGGGCGAGCTCGCGCGAGGGCTTCGAGCCGTGGCGCGCCAGGCTCGGCGTATGCGCGAGGATGGCGCTGGCCTCGGTGATGACGGGGTTGGTCACGCCGGCGCCCCGGTCACGGCGCCGAGCTCGAACACGGTGGGACCGTCCACGGAGGTGCCGAGCGCGTCAAGTGCGCGCTCAACGAGCTGGCGGCGCAAACGCCTCTCCTCCTCGGGCCCGAGCTCGGGATCCCCGGTCGGGAAGGGTATCCCGTGGGTGGGGACGATCCTCGGCGCGCCGACGCGAATGGCGATCGACACCAGGTTGCACAGCAGCACGGTGGGAATCCCCGCTCGCTCCAGCTCTTTGCTCAACGTTGACCCGCAACGCGTTCCCGTTCCTCATGTCGCAGTGAGGATCGCGGCCTGCACTCCGGCCTGGCGCAGCTCGGCGGCCCACTCGACCCCGAAGCCACGAGCCGTCGCCACCTGGGTCCCGTTGCCCGCCGTGGTCAGGTACTCGTGATGGAGCTGGCCGATCCGCCCCTCGCGCTCGAGCTCGCGCGCGGCGTCGAGGGGGAGGAGCCGGTGGGGGTCGGCGTTGGCGGCGACGGTGGAGAAGCCGCCGTGCACGGACTGGTAGGTGCCCTCCTCGAGCCGGTCGAGGCCCTCGAGCTCGTAGCGCAGCCAGCGCGTGGCCCGCGCGGACTCCAGCCGGTCGGGGTTGCCCATGGGGACGAGCGCGCCCTCGGTGAGGAGGGCGATCCGGGCATTCTCGGGGTCCGCGAGCGGCGCGCTCGGGGTGACCGAGCCGAAGCTCGGCAGTGGCACCTCGGTGCTTTCCTGATCGCCGGCGAGGCGGGTGAGGAGCAGGCCGACGGCCCGCTCGGCCGCCGTCCGCTCGGCCATCCGGTTGCGCCGGGGGGCCCGTCCGATGCGGCCGTCGTGCTCGCGCAGCTCCTCTCCGCCCGCGAGCTTCTCGATCGCCTGCGCGAGCCGCTCGAGCGAGGGGCGCATCTCGCGCCCGATCTTGCCGCTCTCGATCACCGGGGCGGGCTCGGCCTCGTCGAGGCCGGGGTTCTCGGGGTGCATCGACGCCACCGAGGGGATGCCGGCGCGCGCGGCCGCGGCGGCCAGGCGCGCGCACGCGAGGCCGTAGCGGCCGCTCGTGAAGGCGGGCCCGGCGACGAGCAGGTCGGGCGAGAGCCCGCGCACGAGGGCGAGCAGCTCCTCGCCGGCGGAGGCGTCCGAGGCCGCGTAGTCATCGCCGCAGAACACGGTCGCGACGATCTCGTGATCGGAGCCGAGCATGGCATCGAGCGCGCGGCCGGGGCCGACGGCGCCCTGGCGGGTGTCGGGCGCGGTCCCGGCTGCCTCCTCGCCGCCGACGCCCGCGAAGAACTGGTTGACGTAGTGGACGATGCGCATCAGACCTCCGCGGCCGCGGTCAGGCGGCTCCAGCCGAGGGGATTGAGTGAGCCATAGATGGCGGCCATGGGGAGCTCGAGCTCGTCGGTGGCGGCCGCGTCGACGATCCCCATGCGCTCGCCGCCGAGGGCGCGGTCGGTCCCGTCGAGCTCGACGAGCTCGTCGTAGTTGCCGGTGGAGATCAGGGCGGTGGCGCGGGAAGGGGCGACGACGAGCCCCGGCGAGGTCCCGTCCCGGCCCGCCATCTCGGCGAACAGGCCGACGGCGTGGATCCCGATGTCCTCGAGGGCGTCGAGCTTGAGCGCGACATCTCCGTCGGCGTTACCGCCTCCCTCTTTGGTGACGATCGCCCCGTCGGCGCCGACCGCCGCACACAGGCGCGCCGCGTGCTCGGATACCAGGCGTTTCTCCTTCTCGTTCACCGGCTCGGGGCACAGGATGACGCCGGCGAGTTCGACCTCATCGGTCGCGCGCAGGGCGGCCACGACGGGATTGTTCTGGTGCACGAAGGTGGGGTTCTTGAGGGCCGGGTGCCCGTACTGAGCGCTGACCACGGCCCCGTCGGCGAGCTCGCAGGGATCGATCCACGTGGGCAGGGCGCCCGCCATCGTGCGCCCGTAGACGAGCACGTCCTTGAACGCCCCCTGGGTCTGGATGTTGGTCACGGCCACCACCCGCGGAAGGCCGGTGGACCGGTCGGCGGGCTCGAGCTCCTCGACCACGTCCGGGTCAGCGTCGCGCGCCGCCTGGGCCAGGTGCTCGGCGAGGCGGAGCACGCCGAGGCGCAGCGCGGCCGCCACCTCCTCCCACGGCGCGTCGGGCGCAGGGTCGAACTCCACCACCACGTTGTGGGTGGCCGACAGGGGTGAGAGCTCGGCACCCGCTCCTCCCATCTGCAGGACCGCCTCCTGCGCCCGGGGGAGGAAGCCGGCGCTGATGACCGCCGCCCCGCGCAGGGCGTGGGTCTCGCCCCGGCCCCGGAGCGCGGCAGGCCCGAGGAGGCCGGGGAAGATTCCTCCGTCCTCGCCTCCCTTGCAGCGCGGCTCGACGGCGTCGAGGGCCTTGACGATCCGCGTGCTGTCACCGGGAGAGGCACAGGCCACGCGCACCGAGGCGAGGGCGGGATGCGCGAACAGGCCGCTCGCCTCTCGCGCGCCGACGGTGAGCAGGCCGTCGCCGTAGGTCGTCTCCTCGCCGAGGACGACCGCCGTGACCTCGTGGGCCAGCAGCCGCAGTCCCGTACCCGACCGTCGCTCCCCCTCACGGGCCCTGGTTGCGCTCACGGACACCCTCTCGCGTCGATCGGCCGAATAGAACCCTGAAGATACGCGTCGCCGGATAGAAAACAAGCAAAACGTGATCCGATCACATAGATGAACACCTATAGCTCGCCGCGGAGCGTCCCCCGCCTCCCGCGGAGTCCGCAATTTGCGCATTGATTCTCGCCGCCCCGGGTCGGCGGGGCGATTGTGCGGTATGTTGCGTGACAGGCGCGAGTTACTGACGTAGCAAAGTGCAGACGTCAGGAGCTCAAAGGTCTGCCGCGCTGCTTGCCCCTCGCGGGCTGAATTTATGCGCGCTCCGGTGTCATGCTCGCGCCTACTTTTCTCCTCGCCCGCGACGTCGCCACCCCGGTGAGCAGCTCGTGGAC
>DASZMD010000245.1:0-6632 GCA_035551955.1 Solirubrobacteraceae bacterium
GGTGCCGGTGCTAGATCGCGCCGGCTTCGACGGTGGACGCCGGACGCCAGGCAAGCAGGCGCCGTTCCAGCGCTCCGATCAGCCCCTCGGCGGTGAGGGCCACGACCGCGATGATCAGCATCGCGGCGAACACGCCATCGGGGTTGAAATTGTTCTGCGAGGTCGCAATGACCAGGCCTAGGCCCTTTTGGGCACCTAGGAACTCGCCGACGATCGCGCCGATGATCGCGAAGCCGAACGCGACGTGGAGACTCGCGATGATCCACGTCAGCGCCGAGGGCACCACCACGTTGCGGGTGACCTGGAACTTCGAGGCGCCGAGCACGCGGGCGTTGTTGATGAGGTTCTGGTCAACCTCCCGCACGCCCTGGTAGGCGTTGAAGAACACGACGAAGAACACCAGCACCGCGGCCAGCAGCACTTTGGAGCCGGTGCCCAGGCCGAGCGCGACGGTGAACAGCGCCCCGAGCACGATCCGCGGGATCGCGTTCATGACCTTGATGTAGGGCTGGACCACGTCGGCTAGGAATCGATTCTGGCCCAGCGTCACTCCGACGACCACGCCGGCGGCGACGCCGACCACGAACCCGAGCAGCGCCTCCTTCATGGTGACCCAGATCTGCAGCCAGATCGACCCATACTGGGTCCCGTGGTTGATCCAGTCGCGCAGCTGGGTGACGATGCCGCTCGGCTGACCCCAGAAGAACTTATCGACGACCTTGGCGTCGGTGAGGAGTTGCCACCCGCCGATGATGAGGATCGCGAGCAACGCACGCGCGCCCCAGACCGCCAGCTTGCGCTGCCTCGCGCGTTTGCGCGCGCGAGCGGCGATGGTCGCCTCGTCCGACGCCGCCACCCTCGTCAGCTCGGTGTTGATCGACAGGGCGTTCATCGTGATCCTCCATCGTTGTTCGGTGCCTGGGCGGAACGTTCGTACGCGCGCTGGACCTCCTCGCGCAACGAGTCCCAGATCTGGTGATGCAGCTCGAGAAAGCGCGGGTCGAAGCGGATCTCCTGCACCGCCCCGCGCGGCCGTGGGAGATCGATGTCGAAGACGGACTTGACCGTGCCGGGTCCGACGGTCATGACGACCACCTTGTCGGCGAGCGCGACGGCCTCTTCGAGGTCATGGGTGATGAAGACCACCGACGGGCGGGTCTGCTCCCAAAGGCCGAGCAGCTCGTTGGACATGATCGCCTTGGTCTGCACGTCGAGGGCACCGAACGGCTCGTCCATCAACAGGATCGACGGCTTGTTGATCAGCGCCGCGGCCAAACTGGTGCGCTTGCGCATGCCCCCTGACAGCTGATGAGGGTGGTGGTCCTCGAATCCGGTCAAGCCGACCCGACCCAGCCACTCGCGCGCCTCAGCCTGCGCCTCCTTCTTCGGCACGCCCTGGAACCGGGGGCCGATCGCGACATTGCCGAGCACCGTCTTCCACGGCAACAGCGCGTCGGCCTGGAACATGAAGCTCATGCCGGTCGCGATTCCGTCGACCTCCTGCCCGCCGACCCGCACGGTGCCGGCGCTCGGTCGGGCGAGGCCCGAGACAAGCGACAGGGTCGTGGACTTGCCGCACCCGGTCGGGCCGACGATCGCGCAGAACTGCCCCGGCTCGATGACCAGGTCGACGTCCCTGATCGCGGTCAGCAGGGAGCCGGTCGGCGAGACGAATCGCTTCGTCACGCCGGTCAGCTCGATCTTCTCCGCGCGGGCAGCTTCTACCGGTGTGTTGCCGCCACCGATGGCCGTATCGCCGCCGGCCCGGCCGGCCAAGGTACTTACCATTCTGTGTGCTCTCCTCGCTCGTATAACAATCCTGCGGCGCCTCGTGGGCGACTGGCCATCAACGTAAGGCGCCGCTGAGCCACTGCCAAGGCTTGTGCCAGTTCCCCCCACTAAGCCGCATTTCCGGCCCTTTTGCGCATTTTGCTCACGCGCCAAAGGCGTAGACTCGGCCCCCGAGGGAGTGGTCAAGAGATGAGACGCAGGCGCCAACTGTCGACCCGGATCCTGGCCAGCGTGGTCGGGATCCTGATGGCCAGCACGGTGGTCGGGTTCGCGCTCGTCACGCTCCGCCAGCGCGCCGAGTTCCAGCACGAGTATCAGCAGCGGGCGCTGGCCATCGCCCAGACGTTCGCGACGATGCCGTCGATCCGTCAGGCGCTGGCCCGCCGCACCGCCGCCGACCGCCGGATGATCCAATCCTTGGCCGAGCAGGTGAGGGAGAAGACCGGCGCCACCTACATCGTGGTGATCGACCGCAACGGCGTCCGCTACTCGCATATCTACCCGTGGCTGATCGGCCAGCGGGTCACCGAGCCGGTGGTCGCGCTGGACGGCCGCGATCACCTCGGCGTCGACCACGGCAACATCGGCGTCTCGGCCAACGCGAAGGTGCCGATCCGCGCCCCGGGCGGCCCGGACAGCCCGGTCATCGGCGAGGTCTCGGCCGGGATCCTCGAAGGGCAGGTGTCAGACCAGCTGCTGCACGAGCTGCCGTCGCTGCTGCTGTACTTCGCGTGCGCGCTGGCGATCGGTGTGGTCGCCTCGCTCACGCTAGCGCGGCGCCTCAAACGGAGCACTTTCGGCCTAGAGCTCGAGGAGATCGCCGCGCTCGTGCAGGAGCGCGAAGCGATGCTTCACGGCATCCGCGAAGGCGTGGTGGCACTCGACCGGGCCGGCAGCGTGACGCTCGTCAACGATGAGGCGCGGCTGCTCATCCCGTTCCAGGACGATCCGATCGGGAAGCCACTCCACGAGCTCGTGCCCGACGGGCGGCTGCGCGACCTCCTGACCGGGGCCGTTGCGGGACAGGATTCGGTCGTGGTGACCGACGACCACATCCTCGTGGTCAACCGCATGCCCGTCGTCCGGAAGGGGCGAGATCTCGGGGCCGTGATCACGCTGCGTGATCGCACCGAACTCGAAGGACTGCTGCGCGAGCTCGACAGCGTCGACGCACTCACGGACGCGCTGCGCGCGCAGCAGCACGAGTTCGCAAACCGGATGCACACCGTCGCGGGGTTGATCGAGCTCGGCGACCGGGACGCGGCCGTCCGCTACGCGCTGGACGTATCGGGGCAGAGCGCGGGTCGTGCCGAGTCGATCCGCGAGCGCGTCGAGGCACCGGAGCTCGCCGCCCTGCTGATGGCGAAGACGACCGTGGCGGCCGAGCGGGGCGTGGAGCTGGAGCTGTCCGAGGGCTCGCGGCTGGCGGAGACCGCGATCGACACCAACACGATGCTCTCGATCGTTGGGAACTTGATCGACAACGCGATCGACGCCGCGGTTGGCCCAGGGCCGGCGAAGGTGACCGTTCGCCTCACCACCTGTACGGAAAATGTCACCATCGAGGTGTCCGATACGGGTCCCGGCGTGCCGAAGGAGCTCAGCGGGCGAATCTTCACGGACGGGTTCACGACCAAGTCACCAGACGGTAGGCGCCACCGGGGAATCGGGCTCGCGCTCGTCCACCGCCTCGTGAGCCGGGCCGGTGGCACGATCGAGGTGGACTGCTCGGGCGCCACCACGTTCACCGTCGTGCTCCCGACCAAGGTAAGGGGCGGCGTCGAGGTGAGCGCTTGATCAGCACGCTGATCGTCGAAGACGACTACCACGTCGCCACCATCCACGCGGCGTACGTCCGCAAGGTCCGCGGCTTTGCCGTCGCCGGCCACGCCTCGAGCCTCGCCAGCGCCCGCACCGAGATCCGGCGCCTCGAGCCGGGGCTCGTGCTGCTCGACCTCTACCTCCCCGACGGACACGGTCTCGACATCGTGCGCGAGACCCTCGCCGGAAAGGGTCATCGGCCGGACTTCCTCGTGATCACCGCCGCGCGCGACACGGCCAGCGTCCGCGCCGCCATGCAGCTCGGAACCGTCCACTACCTGGTCAAGCCGTTCAGCTTCGCCCAGCTCGAAGACCGCCTGAACGCCTACCGCGACCTGCGCGGGCGACTAGAGCGCATCGACGAGGCCGAGCAACACGACGTCGATACGCTCTACGGCCTGCTCCGGGGACCGGCACCGCTGCCCAAGGGCCAGTCCGGACCGACCATGACCCGCGTCCGTGAGCTGATTCAAGCCTCACTCCATGACGTGTCGGCCGCGGAGATCGCTGACGAGGTCGGAATCAGCCGCTCCACCGCGCAACGCTACCTCGCCGAGCTGGCTCGCCAAGGCAAGATCGAGCTCCGCGTTCACTACGGCGCCACCGGCCGCCCCGAGCACCGCTACCGGATCGCAACCGCCGCCAAGTGAAAGCGCCGTCGCTCGTCACGTCATACGCTCGCGATCGATCAAGACCAGTCCGTCCGCCTCGGCCGCAGCCGACGGTCCACATCACGGGGATCCACGCGCTCGAGCTGCTCGGCACTCACGACTGCTCCAGCGCGACATTCCAATCGTCCAGATCCGGGCCGCGGCCGCGGCGCGCTTCCAGTTCGCGTGTAAAAGGATCGGCGCGATTCGCCGGCCCCGGCTGTCCTCGTATTGCTGCTTCGTGGTGCGTGCGGTCCACCGTCTTCGACTCGGCCATGAACCGCCTCACGCTTGCGGTCAACTACGTTTTTGGCGCTTCGATGCTTTCCGGTGATGATCAAGTACCTGGCCCGCCCAGCCGCCGCGGGTGGCTCGGCGCGGAGACGAACGCTAACGGGGCGCGCGTTATCAACCCCCCGTTGGACGGCGTCGCTGACGCTCGCGGTGTTCCTTTCGGACTGAGTCTGAGGCCTGCTGCTGGCGGGCGCCTGCCTAACTCACGGGTGACGGCCGCAGCTCCGACCGCGACTCGGCCATGCACCGACACGGTGAGCAGAGCGGTGCCCGCGAGCAGGGCGAATGCCGAGACCTGTAGGCCGGCGAGCGCTGCGTCGCTCGACAAGCTTTCGCCGAAGACCGCTATCCCTCCGAGCATCGCTGTGATGTTGGCCGCGGTCGAGGCGCAGGCCATGACGGGCACGGCTCGCGCTCCTGGAACGCGCGGCCGGAGACCACAAAGGCGACACGCCCGCGAGCACCTGAGCGACAGCCACGGCGAACTGATCAGCGCCGCCGGGCCGCCGGCGGCGACGTGGAGGAGCGCCTTGTTGGCCACATCGGAGACCCCGAGCAGCGTCCCGGCTGCCGCGCCCATCATCGCGCCATGCGAGTGCGCCGGCGTGCCGAGGCGAGGGGCGAGCACGAACATCGGCCAACTCCAAGCATCGCAATCACGAACACGAGCATGCCCGGTCCTGCGACGGCATGGGCGCGGGGGGCGGGCAGGGTGAGGACGAGCGCGATCAGCGCGCCGGCCGTCACGGCGAACCCGGACCACTGCCGTCGCGAGATGCTCCAGCCCAACAGGAACCTGCCGAGCAGCGCGAGAATGATGACACCGCTGGCGAGCACGACCTGCACCATCGACAGCGGCGCGACCGCTATCGCCGTCAGGTGCAGCACCCAGGCCACCCCGACGCGCCCGTGCCAAGCCAAACGACGGGGATCCCACCAGCGCCTTGGTGCCTTGCAGCGGACGGTCGAGTCGAACCGTGCTCACGGCCCGGGCACCGCGCTGCTTGAGCAGAAAAGCGATCTGCGTCACGATCGCGCACGCCAGCGCCGGCGCGACTCCCGCGTACACCAACGACCCCGCCCTCCGGATCAGTCGGCGTTTTCCGAGGGTCCCTAGCGAGGCTCCTCGGACGGGGCGCTGTCGGCTTCGCGGGCGCGCTCTGCCAGGACGTAGTTCCCGTGATCCTCGGCGTACTGATGGAACGGAATCAAACTCCCGCTAATCACGATGTCGCACTCCTCGATGACTGATCGGATGCTGCTCGTCGCGCGTCCTCGCGCCTAACTTGGGGGTCGCCGCCGTCCTTGTCGGTCGTGGCCTGGCCTGCCGCGGCGATCAGGACGCGAGTGAGACCGCAGGTTCGGGTCGCAGGGATCCGGCGCCCCGTGTCGATGTGGTGGTGAGCGGCGTAGGCGTAGGGGTGATGAAAGACATCCACCGGACGCTCGCCGTCGCGTGCCTCCACGTGGAACGAGTCGCCGGTCTTGGTGTCGAGCACCTCGACCCAGAGCCGCCCGTCATGCTCGCACCAAAGCAGTCGAACCTGGATCCCGTCGTTCATACGGCTGTCCAACTCGCGTGTACTTACCATCTCCGTCCTCTCCTCCCTCATCTAACAATCCCTTGGCCTTTTGGTCCTCCAAGCACTGGTCAAGGTAGTGCGCTGCTGACCCGGCCGTCTAGGCTTGTGCCCATTACTCGACTAAGCCGCGTTTCCGCGGTTTTCCGCGTTTTGCTCGGGCCGAAGACGCGGACGCGACTTCCCGAGGGACCCGCTTCCGGCGCGGGCGGGCGCCGGCTTTCGACCCGCATCCTGATCCAGCGGGGTGACGACCCTCCTCACCAGCAGCGGGATCGCGTGCGCGCTCGTCATACACCATCAGCGTGCCGAGCCCCAGCGCGAACGTACTCGTGGACGACGGACCCCTCCAGCGCCCCGCCAACCCCACCCACACCCGCGAAAGCTCGGGAGTTCCCGCGACGGCGGCAATGGCTCGCATCGGACGACTGTCGTCAACGAAACCCTCGACCGCAGCTGGGCCGGCGAGAGCGACGAATTCACACGCTCGGACGTC